>NZ_CP183973.1:1575450-1890540 GCF_049912955.1 Microbacterium sp. E-13 | reverse complement strand
GCGTGCTCCGCCTCGACGAGCTCCCGAAGCCGGCCGACGCCGCCGACGCCCTCGCACTGGCGCTCTGCCACGCGTGGCGCGGAGCCCCGGCGACCGCCGCCGCATCGTCTGCGCTCACCCCGGCCCAGCGGGCATGGGCCGACGCCGAGCGCCTCGCCCGGCGCTGATCGCGCGAGCGGTCGTGCGTGTCGGTCGAACAAACGTCCGAACCACCCCGTAGGCTCGTCGCATGATCTCCTCAGTCCGCGGCACCGCCGTCCACGTCGACGCGGATGCGGTCGTCGTCGAAGTCGGGGGAGTGGGTCTTCACGTCGCCGTCACTCCACAAGTCGTGCACGGCACGCATGTGGGCGACACGATCACGCTCCACACGTCCCTCATCGTGCGGGAAGACGCGTTGTCGCTGTTCGGCTTCGAGTCGCGGGAAGAGCTGGTCGTCTTCGGCCAGCTGCTGGGCGTCACCGGCGTCGGGCCGAAGTCCGCTCTCGGCGTGCTGGCGACCCTGACCGTGCCGCAGATCGCCGATGCGGTGTCGGCCGACGACGACGCGCCGTTCCGCCGGGTGTCGGGCATCGGACCGAAGACGGCAAAGCTCATCGTGGTGCAGCTCGCGGGCAAGATCACGGCCACGCGACCGGCGGCGGGGGGCGGCTCGGATGCCGCTGCCTCGGCGGCGATCCCGGCGCAGGTCGTTCAGGCGCTCGTGGGCCTGGGGTGGTCCGAGCGCGTGGCCGCGGAGTCGGTCGATACCGTGGCGGCCGATGCCGCCGAGTCGGACCGATCGTCGGTACCGGCGCTGCTCCGCCTCACGCTCGCGGCACTGGGCCCCGCGCGAAAGGAGCCGGTCGGTGGCTGAGGTGCGCGAAGCGAGCGAGCCCGTCGACGAAGCCGAACTCGCGATCGAGGGCGCGCTGCGGCCCACGTCGCTCGCGGAGTTCGTCGGCCAGCAGAAGGTGCGCGGCCAGATGCAGCTGCTGCTCGACGCGGCGCGCATCCAGCAGCGTCCCGCCGACCACATCCTGCTCTCGGGTCCTCCCGGCCTCGGCAAGACGACGCTCGCCATGATCGTGGCCCACGAGAGCGGGCGCCCCCTGCGGCTGTCGAGCGGTCCGGCGATCCAGCACGCGGGCGATCTCGCCGCACTGCTGTCGAGTCTCACGCCCGGCGAGGTGCTGTTCATCGACGAAGTGCACCGCATGGCGCGGTCGGCGGAAGAGATGCTGTACCTCGCGATGGAGGATTTCCGCATCGACATCATGGTCGGCAAGGGCGCCGGCGCCACGAGCATCCCGCTCGATCTGGCGCCGTTCACGCTGGTCGGCGCCACGACGCGATCCGGTCTGCTCCCGAACCCGCTCCGCGACCGATTCGGCTTCACGGCGCACCTCGAGTTCTACGAGCCGGAAGAGCTCGAACGCGTGATCGAGCGCTCCGCCGCGATGCTCGGGGTGACGCTGCCGCCGGCCGCGAGGGCCGAGATCGCCCGGCGATCCCGCGGCACGCCCCGCATCGCCAACCGGCTGCTGCGCCGCGTGCGCGACTACCTCGTGGTGCACGGCCGCACCGGCGCCGACATCGCCGCCGTCGATGCGGCGCTGGATCTCTACGATGTCGACGGCATCGGCCTCGACCGGCTCGACCGCGCCGTGCTCGACGCCCTCGTGCGACGGTTCCGCGGCGGCCCCGTCGGGCTCAGCACGCTCGCCGTCGCCGTCGGTGAGGAGCCCGACACCATCGAGTCCGTGGTCGAGCCCTATCTCGTGCGCATCGGCTTCATGGGGCGCACTCCCCGCGGGCGCATCGCGATGCCCGAGGCGTACGCCCACCTGAGGGTGCCGCTCGCCGAATCGGTGCTCGGATTCGATGACCTATAATCGCTGGAGGCTTCCGCCCACCCCCGCCCTGCAAGGCAACGCCGCCGTCGGCGCGCGTGCCTGACCCGAAAGGTGCTCCCAGCTCCATGGACTTCGCTTCCTTCCTGAGCAATTACGGCCTCATCATCCTGCTGGTCGTGCTCCTCGTCTTCATGTTCTGGAGCTCCCGCCGCCGCATGCAGAAGCAGAAGGCCGAGCAGGAGGAGAAGGCGCGCCAGACCGTGCCCGGCTCCGAGGTGCTGCTCCAGGGCGGCCTTTACGGCACGATCGTCTCGTACGACGCCGAGAACCTCGACCAGCCGGCGATCGTCGAGCTCGCCCCGGGCGTCGAGATCAAGGTCCACAGCCAGGCGATCCTTCGTGTCGTCAACCCGGGCACCCACGCGGTCAGCGAGGACGAGTTCCTCGCCGCCGAGGAGAGCCACGCCGAGTACGCCGAGGGCGTCGCCAACGGCGACATCACCTCCATCAGCGACGACCAGAGCGCGGCCGCGGGCAAGGACAAGACCGACCCCGACACCGAGGCCGGCACCAAGTCGCAGGGCTGACGCCCCGTCCGTTCGCCCGTTCGGGGCACCTTCAGAAAGCAAAGACGTGGCGACATCCACTCCCGTCAGGCATGCATGGCGCGCGCTGACCGGCCTCCTCGCGATCACCGCGCTCCTGTTCGGCATCAACGCTCTCGGCGTGTACGTCTTCGGTGAGAGCTCCTGGACCCCCGAGCTCGCACTCGACCTCCAGGGCGGCACGCAGATCGTCCTCGAGGCGCAGACCGAGAACGGCGCCGACCCGTCGACCGAGCAGATGCAGCAGGCCGTCACGATCATCCGGCAGCGCGTCGACGCCTCGGGCGTCGGCGAGGCGGACGTCACGACGCAGGGCGGCAACCAGATCGTCGTTCAGATCCCCGGTCAGGCCGACGAGGAGACCCGCAACCGCATCGAGGCGTCGGCGCAGCTCCAGCTGCGTGCGGTGCTCTACGCGGGGGAGCCCGCGACCGATTTCGTCGGTGAGGACGGCAAGTCGACGCCGTACCCGACGCCCGATCCCTCGCTGCAGGCGACGCCGACGACGTCTCCCACGAACGGCAGCGACCTCGCCTGGATCACCCCCGCGCTGCAGGCCGAGTTCCTCGCGTACGACTGCTCCGACCCCGCGAACGACCCGGCCAACGCCCCAGCGGATGAGCCCCTCATCACGTGCGACGCGGACGGAACCGTCAAGTACATCCTCGGACCCGTCGAGCTCGACGGGTCGTCGATCGACGACGCGACGTTCGGCATCCAGCAGAACAACGGCCTCTGGGCGGTCAACCTCTCGTTCGACGCCGACGGCACGAAGACCTTCGGCGAGATCAGCCAGCGCCTGTACGGCGCCCAGGCCCCGCTGAACCAGTTCGCCTTCGTCCTCGACGGCTTCGTGCTGTCGGCGCCGTCGATGAACGGCGTGATCCTCGACGGCAAGCCCAGCATCACGGGCAGCTTCACGCAGGAGACCGCGAAGGTGCTCGCCGACCAGCTGAAGTACGGCGCGCTGCCGCTCAGCTTCACCGTCGAGAGCTCGAACTCCATCTCGGCGACGCTCGGCTCGCAGCAGCTGCAGATCGGCCTCATCGCCGGCCTCATCGGCCTGGTGCTCGTGGCGATCTACTCGCTCATCGTCTACCGCGCGCTCGGCTTCATCATCATCGCCTCGCTCGTGGTGATGGGCGTGCTCACCTACCTCACGCTGTGCATCCTGGCGTGGCGCATGGGCTTCCGCCTGTCGCTCGCCGGTGTCGCGGGCCTGATCGTGACGATCGGCTTCACCGCAGACTCGTTCATCGTCTACTTCGAGCGCATCCGTGACGAGCTGCGCGACGGCAAGTCGATCACGGCGGCCGTGGAGGACGGCTGGGGGCGCGCGAAGCGCACGATCTACATCTCGAAGTCGATCAACATCCTCGCGGCCGTGGTGCTGTACATCCTCGCGGATTCGACGGTGAAGGGCTTCGCCTTCACGCTGGGTCTCACGACGGCCATCGACGTCCTGATCTTCATCCTCTTCACCCACCCCGTGCTGCAGCTTCTCGCTCGCACGCGGTTCTTCGGGTCGGGGCATCCGCTGTCCGGACTCGACCCCACCGCGCTCGGTGCGGTGTACCGGGGCCGCGCGCAGTTCCGCGAGCCCGTGCTGGCGGCCGGGGCCGCGGGGCGCCGCAACGCCAAGTCGCGAGGTGAGGCGGCACGTCGCCAGACCATCGCCGAACGGAAGCAGGCTGAACTGGCCGCCGCCGAGAACGCGAAACCGGGCACGACCGCCAAGGAGGGAGACGACTGATGCGCTCCATGAGCCAGTTCGGCAACGACCTCTACACGGGCAAGACCTCGTTCCCCTTCGTGGGGCGACGCAACCTGTGGTTCCTCATCGCGGCGATCCTCGTCATCGGCTCGGCACTCGTGCCGCTGTTCCGTCCCATCCAGTTCTCGATCGAGTTCACGGGCGGCTCGCAGTTCACGGTGAGCGGCGTCGCCGCCCCGATCGACCAGTCCGTCGCCACCGACGCGGTGCACTCCGTCGTCCCCGAGGCGACGACCAAGGTCGTCACCATCGGCGAAGACGCCGTCCGCGTCCAGACCGACCAGGTGACGGATGCCGAGAGCCGCGAGGTCTCGGCGGCCCTCGCCGAGGCGTACGCCGTGCCCGCGAGCGAGGTCAGCTACGCATTCATCGGCCCGTCGTGGGGTGCCGACGTCACCCGCCAGTCGCTGTGGGGACTGGCCATCTTCCTGGCGTTGACCGCGATCATCCTGGCGCTGTACTTCCGTACGTGGAAGATGTCGCTGTCGGCGATCATCGGGCTCGTGGACGTGCTCATCATCACGATCGGCGTCTACTCGCTGTTCGGTTTCGAGATCTCGCCCGCGGCGGTCATCGGGTTCCTGACGATCCTCTCGTACGCGCTGTACGACACGACCGTCGTCTTCGACAAGATCAGGGAGAACACCAGCGAGGACGGCGAGGTGTCGGGCCGGACGTTCGGCGAGTCGGTGAACCTCGCGGTGAACCAGACGCTGGTGCGCTCCATCAACACGACCGTCGTGGCGATCCTCCCGACCGGCGCCATCCTGTTCATCGGCCTCATCTGGGTCGGCGCGCAGACGCTCACCGACCTGTCGCTGTCGATCTTCGTGGGAACCATCGTGGCGGCCTACTCCACGATCTTCGTCGCGGCACCCCTCTACTCGCTCCTGCGCGAGAACGAGCCGGCCATCAAAGCTCGCGACGCGCGGGTCGCTGCCGCTCGCGAGCTGGCCGGCACCCCGGCCTGAGCGCTCCGCGAGCGGGCGTAGGATTGTGAGGTCCAGCGGAGGGGAGGGCATCGAGTGACAGAGACCGTCCCTCCCGCCCAGTCATCCTCGCTTCGACGTCTCGTTCCCCGCATCTTCTCGCGGTCCGCGCGGCGAGACGACGTCGAGCAGCTCCTCCGCACGGTGCGAACGCACCACCCGAAGGGCGACCTCTCGATCGTCGAACGCGCCTACTCGGTCGCTGAGAAGGCGCACACCGGCCAGGCGCGGCAGAGCGGCGAGCCCTACATCACGCACCCGCTCGCCGTGGCCCAGATCCTCGCGGATCTCGGGCTCGGCCCGCGCGCCATCGCCGCGGCGCTCCTCCACGACACCGTGGAAGACACCGACTACTCGCTCGACATGCTCACCGCGGAGTTCGGCGACGAGGTCGCCATGCTCGTCGACGGGGTGACCAAGCTCGACAAGGTCAAGTACGGCGAGAGCGCTCAGGCCGAGACGGTACGCAAGATGATCGTCGCGATGTCGCGCGACATCCGGGTGCTCCTCATCAAGCTCGCCGACCGGTTGCACAACGCCCGCACGTGGGGATTCGTGCCCCCGGAGAAGGCCCGCAAGAAGGCGACGGAGACGCTCGAGATCTACGCGCCGCTGGCGCACCGGCTCGGCATCCAGGCGATCAAGTCAGAGCTCGAGGACCTGTCGTTCGCCGTCCTGCATCCCAAGCTCTACGCCGAGATCGACAGCCTCGTGAAGCAGCGCACCCCACAGCGCGAGCAGTACGTTCAGAACGTCATCGGCGCGGTCGACAGCGATCTGCGCGAGCTCCGCATCCGCGGTCGCGTGATGGGCCGGCCCAAGCAGCTGTACTCGGTGTACCAGAAGATGGTCGTTCGCGGTCGCGAGTTCGACGACATCTACGACCTCATCGGCATCCGCGTGCTCGTCGGCAGCGTTCGCGACTGCTACGCCGTGCTGGGCGCGATCCATGCCCGCTGGACGCCGCTGCCCGGTCGCTTCAAGGACTACATCGCGACTCCGAAGTTCAACCTCTACCAGTCGCTCCACACCACGGTCATCGGCCCCGGCGGGCGCACCGTCGAGATCCAGATCCGCACGCACGAGATGCATCAGCAGGCGGAGTACGGCGTTGCGGCGCACTGGAAGTACAAAGAGCAGATGAACGGCGGCAAGTCGGACTCCAAGTCCGTCGACACCGACATGGCCTGGCTCGCGCACATCTCCGACTGGCAGGCGGAGACAGCCGACCCGGGGGAGTTCCTCGACTCGCTGCGATTCGAGATCGGCGCGAAGGAGGTCTACGTCTTCACCCCGAAGGGGCGCGTCATCGGCCTTCCTTCCGGCGCGACTCCCGTCGACTTCGCCTATGCGGTGCACACCGAGGTCGGTCACCGGACGATGGGCGCCAAGGTCAACGGCCGTCTGGTTCCCCTCGAGTCCGAGCTCAAGAGCGGCGACGTGGTCGAGGTCTTCACGTCGAAGAATCCGGACGCCGGCCCGAGCCAGGACTGGCTGGGCTTCGTGCGCAGCACACGAGCCCGCAACAAGATCCGCGGCTGGTTCACGAAGGAGCGTCGCGAAGAGGCGATCGAGCAGGGCAAGGAGTCCATCGCCCGCGCGATGCGACGGCAGAACCTCCCGTTGCAGCGCCTGATGAGCCAGGACTCCTTCACCGAGGTCGCCCATCAGCTTCGCTACGAGGATGTCTCCGCCCTCTACGCCGCTGTCGGCGAGGGCCACGTCTCGACCCAGTCGGTGATCGAGAAGGTCACCGCGCTGGTGGCCGCCAACGACACCACGACCGGACCCATCGATCTGCCGGTGGTCGGCCGCACGCGCGCGCCGCGCGGCGGCGACTCGGGCGTCCTCGTGCGCGGCGCCCCCGACATCCTGGTCAAGCTGGCGAAGTGCTGCACCCCCGTGCCCGGCGACGAGGTCGTCGGCTTCGTCACCCGCGGCAGCGGCGTCTCGGTGCACCGCACGGACTGCACCAACGTGAAGTCGCTCATGCAGGACCCCGAGCGCCTGATCGACGTCGAATGGGCCCCGACCACGAAGAGCGTGTTCCTCGTGCAGATCCAGGTCGAGGCTCTCGATCGCGCCGGGCTGCTGAGCGACGTCACACGGGTGCTCAGCGAGCACCACGTCAACATCCTCTCCGCCACGGTCTCGACATCGAACGATCGGCTGGCGCTCAGCCGCTTCGTGTTCGAGATGGGCGACATCGTGCACCTGGACCGCGTGCTCAACGCCGTGCGCCGCATCGACGCCGTCTACGACGTCTACCGCGTCACGTCGTCCTGAAGGCCGGCGGCGATCGCCCGCAGCCGCACGAGCGCCGAGCGCTTGTACGGCAGGGTGCCTGCCTCCAGGCGCTCGATGGCGCGGGCTGCGGCATCCGGATCCATGTCGGCCAGGAGACCGGCGGCACCGATGTGCTCGGCGTCGCCCACGCGGGCGAGGTCCGCGAGGGTGCGCTCCGGGCTGGTGACGAAGACCCCGCCGACCAGCTGGAGGTCGTCGGCGCCGACCGGGAGATCGCGGTACACGACGCGGCGATCAGGCACGACATGCAGGCGTCGCGGCACGGCGCGCTGCACCGTGTGCCGGCTCGGCGCCAGCGGCAGGGCGCCGTGCACCCATGCCGCCGTGAGGTGCGTCGCCGCGAGGGTGTCGCCCAGCGTGAGCGCGAGGGATCCCGCGCGGAGCGCCGCCGTCTCGACGGCGTCGGCCGGCATATAGGCGTCGCCGAGGGCGACGAGGTGGCCGTCCAGGCAGGCAGCCGTCAGCTCCGCCCGGGAAAGCCGGTCGTCGGTGAAGTACAGGAAGGGCGATGCCACGGGGGCAGTCTGCCCCACCACGCGGGACGGGCGGATGCCGCGAGCCCACGCCTGTGGACAACCCGGCCGGCGACGAGGCACCGGCCGGGTCGACGACCTGTCAGCCTCCGAGTGCTTTGAGCCAGGACCGGCGAGCCTCGAGCGCGTCGCTCGCATTGGCGATGGCCCGCTTGTCGCCGGACTTCTTCGCGGCTTCGAGTTCGTCTTCGAGCTTCTGGATGGCGTCGGTGAGCTGGCGCGTCATGTCGTTCGCGCGCGCTTTCTGCTCGGGGTCGTTGCGCTTCCAGTCGGCGTCCTCGCGCGTGCGCAGGGCGTTCTCGACACGGCGGAGCTCGTCGTCGAGCGACCGCTCGGTGTCGCGCGGGAAGATGCGGCCGACCTCGTCCCAGCGACGCTGGATACCGGTGAGGATCGACCGCGCCTTCGCGATGTCGCGCTCGTCACCGACGGCCTTCGCCTCGCCGAGGAGGGCCCGCTTGAGCTCGATCTTCTCGCGAGACGCCTCGGCGTCCGCCGCTTCGCGCTCGATGCGCGCACCGTAGAGCGCGTCACCGGCGGCCTTGAACCGCGCCCACAGGGCGTCGTCGACCTTCTTGCCGGCTCGGCCGGCGGTCTTCCACTCGTCGAGCAGCTCGCGGTACGCGGGGATCCCGTCCTCTCCCTTCGAGGCGAGCGCCTCGGCCTTCTCGACCAGCCGGGTCTTGCGGTCGCGGACGCCCTTGTGCGCCTCGTCGAGCTCGGCGTAGAACGCCCTGCGGTGCTTGTCGACGGTGGCACGCGCGTCGCGGAATCGCTTCCAGAGCTGCTGCGCGGTCGACTTGGGGAGCCGGGGTCCGGTCTGCTGCTGAGACTGCCACTGCTCGAAGAGCGAATTGAGCTCGGTGGTCGCCTGCTTCCACTGGACCGTGCGGGGATCACGGGCGGCGAGGGCCTCAGCCTTCTCCACGAGCTCGGTGCGCGCCTTCACGGCTTCGTCGACGGCTTCGCGTGCGGCGACGGCCTCCGTCGCCGACTCGGCGGCGAGCGTCTCGGTCAGAGCGGCGACCCGCGCGACCAGGCTCGCGAGGTCGCCGACGGCGGCCGCGCCGTCGAGCTTTCCGTTGATCGTCCGCGCGGTGGCGCGCAGATCGGAGGCCGACGCCCCGCCTCTGCGGTGGCGCACCTCCAGGAGCGTCACCTCGCTGGCGAGGTCGGTGTACTTGCGCTCGAAGTAGGCGAGCGCCTCCTCGGCGGAGCCATCCGGGTACTGGCCGACGACACGCCAGCCCCCGGCCTCCCGCACGGAGACGGTGCCGTCGTCGTCGACACGGCCCCAGGGCTCGTCGGACGACGGGGCCGCGACCGGCGCGTCCTCTGCGACGACCTCGACAACCTCGACGGCGACCACGTCGCCGTCCTCGTCGATCGCGACGACGTCCACCTCGACGACGTCGATCTGCGCATCGGCGGCCTCGTCGCCGGCGTCGGAGGGCTGTGCGGGGACGTCGGAGTCGGCTGTCTCGGCCGCATCGGCATCCGGCTCGGCCGCATCGGCCTCGACGGCGTCCGCCTCGACGGCGTTCGCCTCGGCGTCGACGGCGCCCGGTTCGACGGTGTCCGCCTCGACCGCATCGGCCTCGACGGCGTCCGGTTCGACGGTGTCCGCCTCGACCGCATCGGCCTCGACGGCATCGGCCGCGTTCTGGGAGGCGACCGCTTCGGTCGAGATGTCGTTCTCGCCGCTGCCGGAGGTCTCGCGGGCGTTGTTGTCGGGCTGGGATTCTGCTGCGGCAGTCACGGGATGCACCTCATCGCGGCTCACGCCGTCTGTAGGGAGTAGGACGGCTCACAGCCTAGTACGGCCGGTGCTTCCTCTCCGATGCCCACGGACGCGAGGTCTCACGACGTGGGCGTCGCGCTCGGCTCCGGTTCGATCGGAGCGGAGGGCTCGGGGGTCGGCGTCGTGGTCGCGCCGGGGGTCGGCGTCGCACCGGGCGTCGGCGTCGAGGTGGGAGTCGGGGCCGGTGCGCCGGGCCCCGTGACGAAGTACACGGTCTGCGCGCCGATCAGCCCGAGCACGAGCACCCCGCCGACGATGCCCGCGATCAGGTTGTCTCGGCTGCGGCGCCGCGCCTGATCGTCGTGGAACCGGCGTCGCGCCTCGTACAGCCGCGTGCGCTCGCGCGCCGACCGTGCGTCACGGTTCTTGCCACCGGTCGCCACGTGGACTCCTCTGGTCGGTTCGTCGAGGCTCCGGTCGGATCGACGAGGCTCTGCGGTTCGTCGAGGTCTGCCCCGCCCGGATCAGGGTCCGGGCGGGTTGATCCTACGGCGCGGTGAGTCGGCCGCCAAAACCGCCGCCGATCCCTTGTCGCGGGCGCGGGATAGCCTGGGAGGGTGACCAGTCAGACCGCGCTCTTCCAGGGGCTGACGCCCCTCGCCGTGCGCATGCGTCCGACCTCGCTCGACGAGGTGGCGGGCCAGTCGCATCTGCTGCGCGCGGGCTCACCGCTGGTCACGCTCGCGAACCCGGATGCCGCGGCCCGGGCGGCGACGTCGGTGATCCTTTGGGGCCCCCCGGGGACGGGAAAGACGACCCTCGCGCAGGCGATCGCGCGCTCATCCGGCCGGCGTTTCGTCGAGCTCTCCGCCGTCACCGCGGGCGTCCGCGATGTGCGCGAGGTCATGCAGGAGGCGCTCACCCAGCGCGACCTCTACGGGCAGTCCACCATCCTCTTCCTCGATGAGATCCACCGGTTCACCAAGGCGCAGCAGGACGCACTGCTCCCGGGGGTCGAGAACGGCTGGGTCGTGCTCATCGCCGCGACGACCGAGAACCCGTCGTTCTCGGTCATCTCACCGCTGCTCTCGCGGTCGCTGCTCCTGACCCTCAAGCCGCTGACCGACGACGACCTGCGGATGCTCCTCGATCGCGCGGTCGACGATCCGCGGGGGCTGTCCGGCGCGGTCGCGCTGAGCGACGAAGCGCGCGACGCACTGGTGCGACTTGCTTCCGGTGACGCACGCCGGGCGCTCACCGCTCTCGAGGCCGCAGCATCGCTCGCCCTTCCCGAGGAGGAGGACGATGACGATGGGGATGCCGCGTCCGCGGTCCCCGAGATCACTCCTGAGCATGTCGCCCAGGCCGTCGATCGCGCGCTGCTCCGCTACGACCGGCAGGGCGACGAGCACTACGACGTCATCAGCGCGTTCATCAAGTCCATCCGCGGATCGGATGTCGATGCCGCGATGCATTACCTCGCGCGCATGATCGAGGCGGGGGAGGACCCGCGCTTCATCGCCCGGCGCCTCATCATCTCGGCCGCGGAAGACATCGGGCTGGCCGATCCGCAAGCCCTGCCCGTCGCCGTCGCGGCCGCGGATGCCGTGCAGTTCATCGGCATGCCGGAGGGTCGCATCCCTCTCGCCGAGGCCACGGCGTACCTCGCCACCACGGCGAAGTCGAACGCTGCGTACCTCGCGATCGACAAGGCCATCGCCGACGTGCGGGCGGGCGGCTTCGGACGCGTCCCGATGCACCTGCGCGACGCGCACTACCCCGGCGCGAAGCGGCTGGGGCACGGCAAGGGCTATGTTTACCCGCACGACGCCGAGATCGGCATCGCACCGCAGCAGTACCTGCCCGACGAACTGCGTGGCCGCCGCTACTACGAGCCGAAGGCGCTCGGTGCCGAGCGGGATGTGCGGGCCCGCCTCGAGAAGATCCGGCGGATTCTCGACGGCGGATAAGGCCATCTTCGACGCGCGACCTGGTCGTGGCGCTCTCATGAGAGCCCCACGCCGGATCTGCTAGGCTTGAGCGGCTCGAAACGCTGTTTTCGGGCATCCCCTTTCTTCTTCACCTACCTTCCGGCATGCCCCGGCGTGCAGTCCGGACAGGGCGAGGACAGGGCGATACGTCCGCGAGCCGTGAAAGACACGGCAGCGTCATCGAAAGGAACACTTCGTGGCTACGAAGTCCCAGGACCGCCGCAAGGTCCGTCTCTCCCGCGCCCTCGGCGTCGCGCTGACCCCCAAGGCAGCCAAGTACCTCGAGAAGCGCCCCTACGCGCCGGGTGAGCACGGCCGCACCAAGCGCAAGCAGGACAGCGACTTCGCCGTCCGCCTCCGCGAGAAGCAGCGTCTGCGCGAGCAGTACGGCATCCGCGAGAAGCAGCTGCGCATCCAGTTCAACGAGGCGCGCCGCACCCAGGGCCTGACGGGTGAGAACCTCGTCGAGCAGCTCGAGATGCGCCTGGACGCCCTCGTGCTCCGCGCCGGCTTCGCCCGCACCACCGCGCAGGCACGTCAGCTCGTCGTGCACCGTCACATCCTCGTGGACGGCCAGCTCGTCGACCGCCCGTCGTTCCGCGTCAAGCCGGGTCAGCTCATCCACGTCAAGGCCAAGAGCGAGGGCATCGAGCCCTTCCAGGTCGCCGCTCTCGGCGGTCACGCCGAGGTGCTGCCGCCCGTTCCGGGCTACCTCGAGGTCGAGCTCGACAAGCTCCAGGCCCGTCTCGTGCGTCGCCCCAAGCGCGCCGAGGTCCCCGTGGTCTGCGACGTCCAGCTCGTCGTCGAGTACTACGCGGCGCGGTAACCATCCGCCGCACGAAGGGCGCCGGGTCTCCCGGCGCCCTTCGTCGTCTCTGACGAGGGGGCGACGGTTCGGCATGGCCATGGCCGTTTCGGCATACGATGGGTGGATGCCGCGACCGGCGGCCCGCGCACCTCGATACGGTCGAAGAGCGACCCTCCGGCATCCAAGGAAGTGGTGACATGAAGAACCTCCTGTGGTTCCTGTTCGGCATCGCCGGCGGATTCGTTCTGGCACACCTGGTCAACAAGGACCCGCGCGGCCACGAGATGCTGGCCGACGTCGACGCCCGCATCACGGAGTTCACCGACCGCATGGGCGACGCGTACCGGGAGCAGGAGGCCCGCTTCGCCGGACTCGTCGACGACGTGCGGGATGCCGCGGCCGACGTCGCGAACACCGCCCGCGCCGTCGCAGCCGATGCCGCCGACAACGTCGCCGACGCCGGCGACAAGGTCGTCGGTGCCGCCGCCGACGCGGTGCGGAAGCTCTCCGACTGACTCGCGCGGCCCCACCGGCCACGAGGTCCACCACCGCTCCACCGCAGCAGCCACAACGAACACGCACGTACGCGCACGCACACGCAAGGACCCGAATGAAGACCGCCGAGATCGCCCAGCGCTTCCTCGACTATTTCGAGAAGAACGGCCACACCATCGTCCCCTCGGCATCGCTGGTGACCGACGACCCGGCGCTGCTGTTCACGGTGGCCGGCATGGTGCCGTTCATCCCCTACCTCTCGGGCGACGTGCCGCCGCCGTACCCGCGCGCGGCCGACAACCAGAAGTGCATCCGCACCAACGACATCGAAGAGGTCGGCAAGACCCCGCGGCACGGCACGTTCTTCCAGATGCTCGGCAACTGGTCGTTCGGCGATTACTTCAAAGAGAGCGCGATCCGCTACGCCTGGGATCTGCTGACCAGTCCCGAGTCCAGCGGGGGCCTCGGCTTCGACCAGAAGGATCTGTGGGTCACCGTCTACGAGGAGGACGACGAGGCGCACGATCTCTGGCTGAAGCTCACCGACCTTCCCGAGGACCGCATCCAGCGTCTGGGCAAAGACACGAACTACTGGAGCACCGGTCTTCCCGGTCCTGCCGGCCCTTGCTCGGAGATCTTCTTCGACCGGGGTCCCGAGTACGGCATCGACGGCGGCCCTGCCACCGATGACGACCGCTACGTCGAGATCTGGAACCTCGTGTTCATGCAGTACGAGATCACCAACGTGCGATCCAAGTACGACTTCGACATCGTCGGCGAGCTGCCGAACAAGAACATCGACACCGGCATGGGCCTCGAGCGGATCGCGTTCATCAAGCAGGGCGTCGACAACATGTACGAGACCGACCAGGTGCGTCCCGTGCTCGACAAGGCCGTCGAGCTCTCCGGTCGCACGTACGGTGAGGTCCACGACGACGACGTGCGGTTCCGGGTGGTCGCCGATCACGTGCGCTCTTCGCTCATGCTGCTGTCGGACGGCGTCACGCCCTCCAACGACGGCCGCGGGTACATCCTCCGCCGCCTCATGCGCCGTGTGATCCGCTCGATGCGCCTGCTCGGCGTCGACGGGCCCACGTTCGAGACGCTGTTCACCGCGTCGCGCGACGCCATGAAGGAGGCGTACCCCGTCGTCGAGACCGACTGGGCGCGCATCTCGCAGTACGCACTGGCCGAGGAGGCCACGTTCCTGCGCACCCTCGCGGCGGGGGAGTCGATCCTCGACGAGTCGCTCAGCGAGACGAAGGCCGGCGGCGGCACCACGCTCACCGGATCCGAGGCGTTCCTGCTGCACGACACCTACGGGTTCCCGATCGACCTCACGCTCGAGATCGCCGAGGAGGCGGGCCTCAGCGTCGACCGCGCGGCGTTCGACACGCTGATGCAGGAGCAGCGGGCGCGAGCGAAGGCCGACGCGCGGGCGCGCAAGCGCCAGCTCGCCGACACGAGCGTGTACCGCGACCTGCGCGCCCAGGGCGAGACCGTGTTCACGGGCTACACCGATCTGGAGGCCGAGTCGCGGGTTCTGGGCATCCTCGTCGACGGGGCGCCCGTCGACCGCGCGAGCGTCGGCCAGATCGCCGAGGTCATCCTCGCCGAGACCGCGCTGTACGCCGAGTCGGGCGGTCAGGTCGCCGACAAGGGCGTCATCGTGGGACCGGGCTACGAGCTCGAGGTCCTCGACGTGCAGAAGCCTGTTCCCGGCCTCATCAGCCACACGGTCGAGGTCTCGACCGGCGAAGTCGGCGTGGACCAGCCGGCGACGTCGGTCGTGGATGCCGCCAACCGCCGCTCCGCCCGCCAAGCCCACTCGGCGACGCACCTCGTGCACGCCGCGCTGCGCGACACGCTCGGCAAGACGGCGACGCAGGCGGGCTCGCTGAACCGCGCCGGCTACATGCGGTTCGACTTCTCGTGGGGTCAGGCGCTCTCGGATGAGACGAAGACCGAGATCGAGGAGATCGCCAACAACGCCGTCCGCGACAACCTCGAGGTGACCACGAGGGTGCTGCCGCTCGATGAGGCCAAGTCGCTCGGGGCGATGGCGCTGTTCGGAGAGAAGTACGGCGACACCGTGCGCATGGTCGATATCGGCGGACCGTGGTCGCGTGAGCTCTGCGCCGGCACGCACGTCTCGACCAGCGCCGAGATCGGGCTCATCAGCCTGGTCGGCGAGTCGTCGGTCGGCGCCTCCAACCGGCGTGTCGAGGCGCTCGTGGGCCTCGACGCATTCCGCTCGATGGCCGCTGAGCGCGCGCTCGTCTCGCAGCTGACGTCGACGCTGAAGGCCCCGCGCGACCTGCTTCCGGCGCGCATCGCGGAGCTCCAGGCGAACCTCAAGGCCGCCGAGAAGAAGATCGCGGCCCTCGAGTCGAAGGCCCTCGGCGAGAGGATCCCCGCCCTTGCCGCCGCGGCTGCCCGGGTGGGCGAGACGCTGGTGGTCGCCGAATCGCTGGGCACCGCAGCATCCGCCGACGACGTGCGCTCCCTCGCGCTGCAGCTGCGTGAGCGCCTGGGCTCCGGCGCCGCCGTCGTCGCGCTCGGCGCCATCGTCAACGAGCGACCCGTCGTGATCGTCGCCACCAACGACGCCGCCCGCGCCGCCGGCGCGAACGCGGGCGTGCTCGCCAAGGGCGCCGCCGGTGTGCTGGGCGGCGGCGGCGGCGGACGGGACGACGTGGCGCAGGGCGGCGGAACCGATGCCGCGGCCCTGGCGGCAGCGCTGAACTCGGTGAAGGACGCCCTCGGCGCATGAGCGGACAGCGTGCATGAGCGGACAGCGTGCATGAGCGGACAGCGTGCATGAGCGGACAGGACGCATGAGCGGACAGCGTGCATGAGCGGACAGGACGCATGAGCGGATTCCGGCGGGGCGCGCGCCTCGGCATCGACGTGGGCAAGGCGCGGGTCGGCGTGGCGAAGTGCGATCCTGACGGCCTGCTCGCCACGCCGGTCGAGACGGTGCCCCGCGATGACGCCTCTGTCGCGCGCATCGCGGCGCTGGCGGAAGAGCACTCGGCCTTCGAGCTGCTCGTCGGCCTGCCGATGAACCTGCGCGGCGACGACACGCCGTCGACGCGCGACGCGCGGGACTTCGCCGCCGCGCTGGCGGCGGCATCCCGCCTTCCCGTCCGGCTCGTCGACGAGCGCCTGTCCACAGTCTCCGCGCATGCGGCGCTGCGAAGTTCGGGCAGATCCCAGCGATCGTCGCGTAGCATCGTTGACCAGGTCGCCGCGGTCGTCCTGCTCCAGCAAGCGCTCGACGTCGAGAAGAGCACCGGACGACCTCCCGGAACCCCCGTCTCCCAGGAGCCCGCCTGATGCCCGACTCATCGCCTCACGGCGAAGCAGTGCCCCAGTCGCGTCGCGCGGCCCGCGAAGCGGCGGCCCGCCTGGCGGCCACGGGGGAGACCCCGACCGCCCGGGAATCTGCTCCCACGACCCCGCAACGGCCGCAGGCCGACCAGCCGACGGCGGATGCCACGCTGACCTGGGAATCGCTCATCACCGGCTCCACGCCCGTCGTGAACGACGCCGGCGCCTCCCCGGCAACGGCGGACGAGCAGCCCCGAAACGGCTTCCAGCCGGTGCCGCTGCGCAGCCCGCGACCGGCGCAGCCCGTCGAGGCCGATTCGTCGGACGACGACGCCTGGATCTTCGCAGCTGCCGGAGCCGGGCCGGCCATCCCGTATAGCCGCAGCGCCGCCACCTCGGCCGCTGCCCCCGCATCGGCCATCGGCCGCACCGCCGCGCCTCCCCACGAGCCGACCGACGTCCCACCCCTCTCCGCGGGCACGCTCGAGGACTTGTTCCGTGGTTCGAGCTCGACGGAGGACATCGGACACGTGCCGCCCCCCACGAACAAGAAGCGCCGGCGCATCGGCGGCTGGATCGCCCTCGGTGTCGTGCTCGTGATCCTCGGCGGCCTGGCAGCCGGAGGCCTGTGGGTCTGGACCACCTACGAAGAGCAGATCCGCGAGGTCATGGGGTGGCAGGAGCCGAAGGACTTCGCGGCAGGACTCGCCACCGGCGAAGTCTTCGTCACGGTCGCCCAGGGCGACACCGGGTCGCCGATCTCTCAGTCGCTGTACGACGCCGGGGTGACCAAGACGGCGGACGCCTTCTACGACTACCTGATCAAGACCGGCCAGAATCCCAACTTCCAGCCCGGCGTCTTCAAGCTCCAGAAGAAGATGACGAGCGAGGCGGCGCTCGCAGCCCTCCTGAACCCCGCCAACAAGCAGGAGTTCACGGCGCAGATCCCCGAGGGCTTCACCGTGGACGGCACGCTCGAGCGCCTGTCGGAGGGCACGGGCATCCCGCTCGATCAGCTCACGGCCGCCGCGGCCGACCCGTCGGTCTACGGCGTGACGCCCGACCCGGCGGTCGTCGCGGCAGGTGGGCAGCCGCTCGAAGGGTGGCTGTTCCCCGCGACCTACACCTTCGACCCGAACGTCACGGCGCAGTCGGCCATCAAGACGCTCGTCGACCGCACGAAGGAGTCGCTCGACGCCGCCGGCGTGCCGGAGGACAAGCGCCAGGAGATTCTCACGCTCGCGTCCATCATCCAGCGCGAGGCCCGCTACGAGGCCGACATGCAGAAGGTGTCGCGCGTCATCCAGAACCGGCTGGACCCGGGCAACCAGGAGACGTTCGGCAAGCTGCAGATGGACTCGACCGCGCAGTACGGCTACGGCGAGATGCACGACGGCACGGTGAGCTCCTCGGAGGAGGCGCTCAACGACCCGAACCCGTGGAACACCTACGTCCACACCGGGCTGCCGGTCGGACCGATCTCCAACCCCGGAGACGTCGCCATCGACGCCGCGATGCACCCCGCGGACGGACCCTGGCTCTACTTCGTGACCGTCGACCTGAACACCGGCGAGACCATCTTCAGCTCGACCTATGCCGAGCACCTGAAGTACGTCGACCAGTGGCAGCGGTGGTGCCGCGACAACCCGGACTCGGGGTGCTGAGCCCGAACGCGTCGCGGCTGGAGGTGTGGGGCGACCCCATCGCCCACAGCCGCTCGCCGCAGCTGCACGCGGCGGCCTACCGCCTGCTGGACCTGGAGTGGACGTACGGTCGACGCCGGGTGAGCGAGACCTCCTTCGCCGGCGAGCTCGCGGCGCTCGACGACGGCTATCGCGGGCTTTCCCTCACGATGCCGCTCAAGGGCGTGGCCTTCGCCGCGGCGGCAAGCCTCGACCGGCGCGCCCAGCTCACGGGCGCGGTGAACACCCTGCTGCTCGATTCCGACGGCCCTCGCGGCTTCAACACCGACGTCGGCGGGATCGTGCGTGCTCTCGCCGACGACGGCGTCACGCACATTCCTCGGGCGCGCATCGTCGGCGCGGGCGCCACCGCCACCTCCGCGCTGGTGGCGCTGGCCGAGCTCGGTGCGCAGGAAGTGGAGGTGGTGGCACGGCGCCCCGAGGCCGTCGAGCCGCTCGCCGGCCTGGGCAGTCGACTCGGGGTGGCGGTCTCGACCGCGTCGTTCGCGGCATCCGTCCATCCCGAAGTGGCACTCACGATCGCGACCCTGCCGGGCGACGCGCCGATTCCGGATGCCTCCGCCGACGCTCTCGCCCGGTCGGGCGGCCCCCTGCTCGACGTCGTCTACGGGCACTGGCCGACTCCGCTGTCGGCCGCGTGGGAGCGCGCGGGCAGCCCGGCACGGTCGGGGCTCGGGATGCTGCTGCACCAGGCCCTGCTGCAGATCCGGATCTTCCGCCACGGTGACCCGAACACGCCGCTCGTGGGCGAGGACGACGCGCTGGACGCGATGCGCCGGGCGCTCGAGGAGCCCGCGGCGGCGTAACGGCGCCCCGGGCCGTGGGAGACTGGAGCAATGCTCCGCGTGCTCACGGCCGGCGAATCGCACGGTCCCGAACTCGTCGCCGTCATGGAGGGTCTGCCTGCGGGCGTCCCCATCTCCCGCGCCGCGATCCAGGCGGATCTCGCGCGCCGCAAGCTGGGCTACGGCCGCGGGTCGCGGATGAAGTTCGAAGAGGACGAGCTGACGATCTCGTCGGGCGTCGTCCACGGCACGAGTCTCGGCAGCCCCGTAGCCCTCCGCATCGGCAACACCGAGTGGCCCAAGTGGGTCGAGGTGATGAGCCCCGAGCCGGTCGAGCTCACCGAGAAGTCACGCGGCCGCGGTGCGGCTCTCACTCGTCCGCGCCCGGGTCACGCCGACCTCGTGGGCATGCAGAAGTACGGGTTCGACGAGGCGCGACCGATCCTCGAGCGCGCGAGCGCCCGCGAGACGGCCGCGCGCGTCGCGCTCGGCGCACTCGCACGCGCGTTCCTGGCCGAGCTCGGCATCCGTCTCGTCAGCCACACGCTCTCGATCGGCCCCGTGCGGGTGCCCGAGGGGGCCGCTCTGCCCACGCCCGACGACGTCGACGCGCTCGACGCCGACCCCCTGCGCTGCTTCGACCCTGCCACGAGCGCGGCGATGGTGGCGGAGGTCGACGACGCGCGCAAGGAGGGCGACACGCTCGGCGGCATCGTCGAGGTGCTCGCCTACGGCCTGCCGCCGGGACTCGGCTCGCACGTGCACTGGGACCGGCGTCTCGACGCCAAGCTGGCGCAGGCGCTCATGAGCATCCAGGCCATCAAGGGCGTCGAGGTCGGCGACGGCTTCGAGACGACCCGCCGTCGCGGCTCGGCCGCCCACGACGAGTTGTTCGCCGCGGGCGACGGCATCACGCGCTCGAGCGACAAGGCCGGCGGCACCGAGGGCGGCATGTCCACCGGCACCGTCCTGCGGGTACGCGCCGGGATGAAGCCCATCGCCACGGTGCCGCGCGCGCTGCGCACCGTGGACGTCACCACGGGCGACGCGGCGTCGGCCCATCACCAGCGGTCCGACGTGTGCGCCGTGCCGGCGGCGGGTGTGGTCGCCGAGGCGATGGTCGCCGTCGTGCTCGCCGACGTGATCCTCGAGAAGTTCGGCGGCGACAGCGTCACCGAGACGCGCCGCAACCTCGAAGGGTATCTTGCGGCGATCCCCGACGCGCTGCGCAGCGCGTCGGACAGCGACGCCGGCCTCGCCGACCATGACCTCGCGCTCTGACGCCGTCGTGCTGATCGGCCCGATGGGGGCCGGTAAGACGAGCATCGGCAAGAAGGCGGCGCGCGCCCTCGGTCTCCCGTTCTTCGACACGGACGCCGCGGTGGTGCGCGACCACGGACCGATCGACCGGCTCTTCGTGGAACACGGCGAGGCGCATTTCCGCGCCGTGGAGCGCGAAGCCGTCATCGAAGGGCTTGCCAGCGGCGGCATCGTGTCGCTCGGGGGCGGCGCGGTTCTCGATCCCGAGACGCGCGCGGACCTCGCACGCCATCGCGTCGTGCTCTTCACCGTCTCGCCGCGGGTCGTGGCCGGCCGCATCCGCGACTCGAACCGGCCGCTGCTGCAAGGCGGCACCGACGCGATCGAGCGGTGGACGACGATCTTCGAGGAGCGTCGGCCGGTCTACGAAGAACTCGCCGACATCACCCTCGACACCTCGACCGGTCCGCTGCAGGACGTCGTGGACGCGCTCGTGGCGTGGGTCCGGGGCGGCGGCGAGTCGCCGGACACGACCGGCGAACATCAGAAGGAGCAGACGGCATGACGGATGCCACGACCATCACCGTGAGCGGAGACGCGAGCTACGGCATCAGCGTGGGGCACGGCATCCTGCCGTCCCTCGCCGAGGCGCTCCCGCCCGCCGCGCGCAAGGTGCTCGTGATCCACCCGCCCACGCTGAGCGAGCAGGCGGAGCGCCTGCGCGCGCAGCTGACGGCCGATCGGGAGGTGCTCCTCGCCGAGATCCCCGATGCCGAGGCCGGTAAGCGCATCGAGGTCGCCGCCTTCTGCTGGCAGGTCATGGGCAAGGCCGACTTCACGCGCACCGACGCCGTCGTCGGCTTCGGCGGGGGAGCGGTGACGGACCTCGCCGGATTCGTCGCGGCCACGTGGCTGCGCGGTGTCGAGGTCGTGCAGGTGCCGACCACGGTGCTCGGCATGGTCGATGCCGCCGTCGGCGGAAAGACCGGCGTGAACACCGCCGAGGGCAAGAACCTCGTCGGCGCCTTCTGGGCGCCGCGAGCCGTCATCTGCGATCTCGACCTCCTCGACACCCTGTCGCGCAACGAGCGCGTCGCCGGTTACGCCGAAGTCGTGAAGGCCGGGTTCATCTGGGCGCCCGAGATCCTCGACCTGATCGAGGCCGATCCCGAGAACGCGGTGGATCCTCGCAGCGCCGCCTTCCGCCGCACCATCGAGCTCGCCATCGACATGAAGGCGCGCGTCGTCGGAGAGGATCTCCGCGAGGCCGGCCTCCGCGAGATCCTGAACTACGGCCACACCCTCGGCCACGCGATCGAGCACGCCGAGCGCTACCGCTGGCGCCACGGCGCGGCGATCTCCGTGGGCATGGTCTTCGCCGCGGAGCTGTCGCGCCTCGCGGGCCGGCTCCCGGATGCCGCGGCCCAGCGCCACCGAGACATCCTCGAGTCGCTCGGGCTGCCGACCAGCTACCGCCCGGGCGCGTGGCCGCAGCTGCTGTCGACGATCCAGCGCGACAAGAAGAGCCGAGGCGGCATGCTCCGCTTCATCGTGCTCGACGACATCGCGAAGCCGACCGTGCTGCAGGCGCCCGACGAGTCGCTGCTCTTCGCGGCCTACCAGGAGGTAGCGGGGTGACCTCGCCCGCCGTTCGGCGCGTCCGCGCCGACGAGTGGGAGGCGGTGCGCGCGCTGCGCCTGCAGGCGACGGGCGATCCCGACGCCGCGATGGCGTTCCTCGAGACGCCCCAGCAGGTCGAAGCACGACCGGAGCAGTTCTGGCGCGATCGCGCGGAGCTGGCCGCCGGCAGCGAGACCACCGCGCAGTTCGTGGCAGAGGTCGACGACCTCTGGGTCGGCGGCCTGTCGGTGCTGATCCGGGCAACGGGGCAGAAGGACCACCTCGGCCGATTCGTCGACGACCGCCGCGCCGACGTCGTCGGCGTGTACGTGAACCCCGACCATCGCGGCTCGGGCGCCGTCGACCTGCTGCTCGCCGCAGCGGCCGAGTGGGCGGCGGGTCTCGGCCTCCGCCGGCTCAGTCTCGACGTCCACCGCGACAATCACCGTGCCCAGGCCGCCTACCGGCGCGCCGGGTTCGTCCTCACCGGTGAGACCTTCACGAGCGTGATCGGCCCCGAGCTGGTCATGGCGCGGCAGCTGCCCTGACAGCCCACGAGGCCTCGCCCCGGCGCGGGACGAGGCCTCGATGAGGCCGGCCGTCAGACGACGGCTGCGAGCTTCTCGTGCTTCTCGGACTGCACGCCCAGCTCCGCTGTCGGGATGCCCTTCGACTCGCGCGCCGTCAGGGCGCTCACCGTCGCGATGAGCGAGATGACCGCCGTGAAGACGCTGATGACGACCCAGCCGCCCTGCTGCACGCCGCCCAGTGCCGTGACGATGGACGGCGCGAAACCTGCCATCAGGAACCCCAACTGGGTGCCGATCGCCACGCCTGAGAACCGCACTCGGGTGCTGAACATCTCGCCGTAGAACGAGGGCCACACGGCGTTGGCTGCGGCGTAGCCGAACGAGAACGTCAGCACCGCGAGCAGGAACGTCACGAACTCGTTTCCTGCGCCCATCGACAGCATGTAGAACGGCATGAGGACGGCCGACGACAACGCACCATAGATGAACACCGGCTTGCGGCCGATGCGGTCGGCGAGCGCTCCGAACAGCGGCTGCGTTCCGAGCGCGACGAAGTTGGCGACGACGACGAGCCACAGCGTGATCGCGGCGTTGAGCCCGACCTCCACGCCGTAGGCGATGGCGAGGTTGCCGAACACCGTCGAGACCGCCGCGATGAAGGCGCAGCAGATGACGCGCAGAACGTCGCGCCAGTGGTCCCGCAGGAGCGGGAGGAGCGGCATCCGCGCGATGCGTCCGTCCGCCTTCGCCTGCTCGAACTCGGGCGTCTCACGCAGCGTCCTCCGGATGAAGAAGGCGACGAGCACCACGATCGCGCTCAGCCAGAACGGCACGCGCCAGCCCCACGTGTACTTGATCTCGTCGGGGAGTGCCACGACCGGGATGAAGATGAGCGCGGCGAGGATCTGGCCGCCCTGGGTGCCGGTGAGCGTCCAGGAGGTGAAGAACGACCGGCGGTCGTCCGGCGCATGTTCGAGAGTGAGCGACGATGCGCCCGCCTGCTCGCCCGCGGCGGAGAGCCCCTGCATGAGGCGGCACAGCACCAGCAGCGCCGGAGCAGCCCAGCCGATCTGTTCGTAGCCCGGAAGGCAGCCGATCGTGAACGTCGAGATGCCCATGAGGAGCAGCGTGAACATGAGCACCTTCTGGCGGCCGATGCGGTCGCCGAAGTGGCCCAGGATGACGGCTCCGACCGGCCGGGCGATGTATGCGAAGCCGAACGTCGCGAACGACATGACCAGTGCGGCCTGGTTGTCGGACGGGAAGAAGACGGTGGGGAAGATGAGCGCGGCGGCTGAGCCGAACAGGAAGAAGTCGTAGTACTCGACGGCGCTGCCCATGAAGCTCGCGACAGCGGCCTTCACGGGAGTCTTCCGCGTCGTTGCGGTGGTGGTCATCGGTTGTCCTTCTCTTGTGAGTGTCACGCCGGCACGCGGTTCGGCGCAACGAGGTCGTGGAAATGGCGGATGATGCGGTCGGGGTCGGGCTGTTGGCCCGTGATGAGACGAAAGGCGTCGGCGGCCTGGTGGACCGCCATCCGTCCGCCGTCGAGCGTGGCGCAGCCCACCTCGCCCGCTGCCCGCAGCAGCGCCGTGTCAAGGGGGCGGTAGACGATGTCGGCGACCCACAGGTCAGGTCGCAGCAGGTCGGGGGAGAAGGGCGTGCCGGGGTGCTCCTTCATACCGGTCGGCGTGCAGTGCACGAGACCGGACGACTCTGCCAGAAGCCGCGGCAGCGCCTCCGTCGTGGCGTGCCCCACTTCGACGCCGTGGCGGCGGGAGAGGTCGGCCGCGAGTTCCTCGGCGCGCGCGCCGTCGAGGTCGACGATCGTGAGGCGGCGGCTGCCGACGCGAAGCAGGGCGTCGGCAACGGCCGAGCCGGCGCCGCCGGCACCGAGCATGGTCACATGCTCCACCGACGCGCCCGGAAGCCCGGTGCGGAACGCCGTCTCGAATCCCGTCGTGTCCGTGTTGTACCCGACCAGCCCGCTGTCGGTGAAGAGAACGGTGTTGACGGAGCCGAGAGCTTCGGCCAGCGGATCGATCCGGTCGAGGTATTCGACGACGAGGCGCTTGCACGGGTGGGTGATGTTGAGTGCATCGAACCCGAGTCGGCGGGCCCACGTCAGGATGTCGGGCAGTTGGTCGGGCGCCAGGGAGAGCGACGTCAGGTCGATGGTGCGGTAGACGTAATCCAGGCCGAGCGCGCGTGCCTCGGCCATGTGAAGGGCGGGGGTGAGGGACGGCGTGACGCCCGTTCCGACGAGCCCGACCAGGTAGGGCGGTGTCTGGGCCATGGCACTCCTTCGTACGGTCGGGCCGTAATGTACTAACTGGTACGTACAGAGGGAACCACGCGCGAGGACGCCTGTCAAGACAATGGCACTCTCGACTCCGACCCCGGGCGGCGATCAGCTCGCCAGCGGCAGGCGGGATGCGGGCGACTACGCGGTGCGGTGGGTGAGCCAGCCGACGACGACGTCGCCGATGACGGCGCGCAAGTGCCGGCGACGCTCGGGATCGGTGAACGACACATCGAACAGGTACCCGAAGGTGTACTGATTGGCGATCTGGAACACGCAGTACGCACTGATGACGAGGTGCACGTCGATCGCCTCGACATCCCTGCGGAAGACACCCTCGTCCCGGCCGCGCTCCAGAATCTCGTCGAGCAGGGTCTTCGCCGGCTGGGCGAGGGCGCGGAGCGAGTCGATGCGCCGGATGAACTCACCCCGATGGATGTTCTCGATGGCGACCAGGCGGATGAAGGCGTCGTGCGTCACATGGTGGTCGAAGGTGAGCTCGGCGAGCTGGCGGATCGCGGCGACAGGATCGGTGTGATCGACGTCGATCGCGCGTTCGGCCTCGCGGATTCCCCGGTACGCGTCTTCGAGCACCGCCAGATAGAGCTGCTCCTTGCCGCCGAAGTAGTAGTAGATCATCCGCTTCGTCGTGCTCGTGCGCTCGGCGATGACGTCGACCCTGGCGCCGGAGTAACCCTCTTCGGCGAAGACCTCGGTCGCGACCGCGAGAAGCTCGGCTCGCGTCCGCTCGGCGTCACGCGATGCAGGGGGCACGATCGTCAGGATAGTCGTCGCCGCGCGCACTGCTCATCGGCGAGGGGGTGCGTCACAATGTACCAACTGGTACATTGTGACGCCATGAAGACCTCCATCGCGACGGTGTGCATGAGCGGGAGCCTGGTCGAGAAGCTCCGCGCGGCGGCCGACGCCGGCTTCGACGGCGTCGAGATCTTCGAGCCCGACCTCATCTCCGCGCCGGAGAGCCCCGAGGAGATCCGCTCGCTCGCTGAGCGGCTCGGACTGACGCTCGACCTCTACCAGCCGATGCGCGACGTCGAGGGGGTCGACGAGGCGGCGTTCCGCGATGTGCTGCGACGTGCCGAGGCGAAGTTCCACCTCATGCGCCGACTCGGCATCGACACCGTCCTCTGCTGCAGCAACGTCACGACAGCGACGATCGACGACGACGAGGTGTCCGCGTCGCAGCTTCGCCGGCTGGGTGGCCTCGCCCAGGACTACGGCATCCGGATCGCGTTCGAAGCGCTCGCGTGGGGCAAATACATCGACGACTACCGCCGCGCTTGGCGGGTCACCCAGCTCGCAGATCACCCGGCGGTCGGGGTCTGCCTCGACTCGTTCCACATCCTCTCCCGCGGTCATGACCCCCGCGCGATCGAGGGGATCCCGGGCGACCGGATCTTCTTCCTGCAGCTCGCCGACGCTCCGGCGCTGTCGATGGATGTCCTCTCCTGGAGCCGGCACCACCGCCTCTTCCCCGGCGAGGGGAGCTTCGATCTGAGCGGCTTCCTCACCCATGTGCTGCGCACCGGTTACGACGGTCCGGTCTCGCTCGAGGTCTTCAACGACACCTTCCGGCAGATCGATGTGCAAGGGACCGCGGTGCACGCGCGCCGCTCCCTGCGCTGGCTCGAGGACGCCGTCACCCGGAGTCCGGGACCCGACGCACCGGCCGGCTACGCCTCCCTTCCGAACAGCGGCGCACCGTCCGGCTTCGACTTCGTCGAGATCAAGGCCGAGGACACCTCGAGAATCGAGGCGCTTCTCAGCGCGGTCGGGTTCACTCCGCGCGGGAAGCATCGCACGAAGCCCGTCACTCTGTGGAGCGCCGGAGACGCGCGCGTCGTGCTCAACGAGCAGCACGCCCGCGATCAAGTGCCGCACATCGCGGCGATCGGATTCTCGGTGCGGGATGCCGCGGCGCTCAGCGAGCGGGCGGCGGAGCTGGGCACTCCGTCCGCCTACCGCCGCACCTACGCGGGGGAGCAGCTGCTCGACGGCGCCGTCGCCCCGGACGGCACCGAGATCTTCTGGAGCTCCCACGGCCCGGGAGCCGAGCCCGCGTGGACGGCGGAGTTCGAGCACGGCGCCACGCCGCCCCATGAGAGTCCCGTGGTGGCCGTCGACCACGTGAGCCTCGGCCAGCCCTGGCAGGTCGTCGACGAGGCCATCCTCTTCTTCTCGTCGGTGCTGGAGCTCTCGGCGGCGAGCTCGACCGAGGTGGCGAGCCCGCAGGGTCTGGTGCAGAGCCGCGTCATGCAGTCAGCCGACGGCGCCGTCCGCATCCCCCTCAATGTCTCGCCGCCGATCCTGTCGGGCCACCGCGCGGCGATGCCGCAGCATGTCGCGTTCACGTGCGACGACATCGTGGCCCTCGCCCGATCAGCGCGGACCCGAGGCCTCGAGCGGCTGCCCATCCCGCAGAACTACTACGACGACCTCGCCGCACGATTCGACCTCGACGACGACTTCGTCGCGACGCTGAGCGAGCTGGACCTCGTGTTCGACCGCGACGGCGACGGCGACGGCGAGTATCTCCACTTCTACACCGCGACAGTGGGGAATCTGTTCTGCGAGTTCGTCGAGCGCCGGGGAGGGTACGGCGGGTACGGCGCCGGCAACGCGCCGGTCCGGCACTCGGCACAACGAGCCGGCGCCGCACGCGCTGATAGCGTACGACGATGACCATTCCTCGCCGCCTCCTCCTCGTGAACGGGCCCAACATGAACCTCCTGGGCACGCGGGAGCCCGGCGTCTACGGCAGCGCGACGCTGGCCGACGTCGAACGGCTGACGACGGATGCCGCGGCCCGGCGCGGCTTCGAGGTGCGGGCGGTGCAGAGCAACCACGAAGGCGTGCTGCTCGACGCGATCCACGCCGCGCGCGAGGACTGCGCCGGCATCGTGATCAACCCGGGCGGCCTCACCCACACGTCCGTCGTGCTGCGTGACGCGCTGTCCGGGGTCGCGCTCCCCGTGGCAGAGGTCCACATCTCCGACGTCACGGCGCGCGAGGAGTTCCGCCGCTTCTCCTACGTCGCCGACGTGGCGATCGTGCATGTGATCGGCGAGGGCGTCGCCGGGTACGGGACCGCGGTCGAGCGGCTGATCGACGTTCTCACGGGGCAGGCCGAGGGCTGACGAATCCGCCGGAGACCAGGCATCCCGTAGAATCGAACGTCGGCGCGTCCGCCGCCCGGGCTTCCCAGGGCCGGCGACCGCCTCCTCACACTTCAAGGAAACGGACCACCACCCTCATGGCATCGACCGCAGACATCAAGAACGGCGTCGTCCTCAGCATCGACGGTCAGCTCTGGAACGTCATCGAGTTCCAGCACGTCAAGCCGGGCAAGGGCGGCGCGTTCGTCCGCACGAAGCTGAAGAACGTCGTCTCGGGCAAGGTCGTCGACCGCACGTACAACGCCGGCGCGAAGGTCGACATCGAGAACGTCGACCGACGGGACTTCACCTACCTGTACAACGACGGCGACAACTTCGTCTTCATGGACGTCGAGGACTACGACCAGATCAACGTCGGCGCCGCGACCGTCGGCGACGCCGCGCACTTCCTGCTCGAGAACCAGCAGGTGCAGATCGCCCTGAACAACGGCAACCCGCTGTACGTCGAGCTGCCCGCATCCGTCGTCCTCGAGATCACCTACACCGAGCCGGGCCTGCAGGGCGACCGCTCGTCCGCCGGCACCAAGGCCGCCACCGTCGAGACCGGCTACGAGATCCAGGTGCCGCTGTTCGTCGAGACCGGCACGAAGGTCAAGGTCGACACCCGCACGGGCGACTACCTCGGCCGCGTCAACTGACGCCCGGGGCAGCCGACAGATGAGCGCCCGTACGAAGGCGCGCAAACGCGCCCTCGACATCCTGTTCCAGGCCGACGTCCGCGGCGACGAGCCCGCCACCGTCCTCGCGGCGGAGGCGAAGCGCGCGGCCAACGAGCCCGCACGCCAGGCCTCCTGGCTCTACGCCCGCGAGATCGTCGACGGCGTGATCGATAACCAGGACGCGATCGACGAGCAGATCACCACCTTCGCCAAGGACTGGACCCTGGCGCGCATGCCGGCGGTCGACCGCGCCGTGCTGCGCATCGGAGTGTGGGAGATCCTCTACAACGACGGCGTTCCCACCGCGGTCGCAATCGACGAGGCGGTCGAACTCGCGAAGGAGTTCTCCACCGACGAGTCGGGGCCCTTCGTGCACGGCGTGCTCGCCCGCATCGCCCGCGCGAGCTGACGACCCGACGCCGGGCCGGGTGTCGGCGGGGCCTTGCAGGATGGATGCCGTGACCACGTCCGCCGGATCCCCGCCGTTCGTCGATCCCGCGCACATCCGCCGCTACGTCGACGCCGGCACCTACGAGCGCGGGCTGGCATACTTCGGCGACGACGCGGTGCAGCGCGTCGAGTGGGACGAGGCCTCCTCGGTCGTGGAGTCGGTCGTGACCGGCACCGCCGGCCGGAGCTACCGGTGCCGCATCCGACTCGACCCGCAGCGCAGCGAACGGCCGATCGCCGCGACCTCGTGCACCTGTCCGGTGCAGTTCGACTGCAAGCACACCGTGGCGACCCTCCTCGCGGGCAATCGGGCGGCGGCGGCCTCACCCGCCGCCCGCGCGGCGTCGTCGTGGCGGTCGCTGCTCGCGCCCGCCGTCGCGCCGGAGCGCGGCCGCACCGCGCTCGCGCTCGGCGTCGAACTGCGGCAGCGGGTCCGTCGGGGTGCATCGGCATGGGCCCCCGCCCGCATCGAGACGGCGACACCGCGTGGCCTTCATCAGCACGGCGCAGACGTCCTGGTGGGGCTGAGGCCGCTCGAGCGCTCGGGCCGCTCCGAGGCATGGATCAAAGGCGGCGTCTCGTGGGACTCGCTCCGCCGGCCGACCACCGCGTATGACCCCGCGCAGGCGCGCTGGTTCGCCGAGTTGCACAGCATCGGCCGCGACGTCCGCTCGTTCGGCGCGTTCTCCGACGTGTCGGAGTGGCTCACGCTCGACGACATCGAGTCCAGCCTGCTCTGGCCGCACCTGAGCGCGGCCGCGTCCCACGGCATCCCGCTGGTTGCGACGAAGCGAGGGGCGAGCGTGACGCTCGCCGACACGGCGAGGGTCACGCTGCAGGCCCGACGCACCGGGCGTGGGCTCGGCATCGCGCCCGCCGTCACTATCGACGGAGACCTCGTGGATGCGGCGGAGGTGCGCCCCGTCGGACGCACGGGCGTGTACCACTTCGCGGTGCAGCGCGAGCGCATCGCGCTGGTCATGGCTCCCACGGCCCTCGCAGACCCGCTTCCCGCTCTGCTCGCCGCACGCGAGGCCGTCACCATCCCGGCCGAGGAGGCGGAGGAGTTCGTGCACGAGCACCTGCCGCGCATCGCGCGGCGGGTGGCCGTCGACGCACCCGGCCTGGACGTCCCGTCTCCGCCGCAGCCCCGGCTGGTCGTGCTGGTGCGCTTCGAGCCGGGCCATCGGCTCGTGTACACGCTGTCGTGGCGCTATGGCGACGGCGATCTCATCGGGTGGGCGTCCACGGCGGACCCGGCGCGGGACGCCGCAGGCGAGGCCGGGATCCGCGCCCGGGTCGAGGCGCTCTGGGGTGACCACTCGCCCGGGGATCTCGTTCCCGCCGCCACCCTGACCGGCATCGAGGCCGCCGAGTTCGCCGCCGGGCTCCTGCCGGCGATGGAAGCGGATGCCGACGTGCAGGTGGAGATCTCGGGGGAGCGCCCGCCCTATCGCGAGCTCGCCGGCGACCCCCGCATCGACATCACCACCGTCGAGTCCGCCGATCCCGACTGGTTCGACCTCGGCGTGGTCGTGACGATCGATGGCCGTCGCATCCCGTTCGGGACGCTGTTCACAGCGCTGTCGCGCGGACGCAAGAAGATCCTCCTGAGCGACGGCGCGTTCTTCTCGCTGTCGCACCCGTCGCTGCAGCGCCTGCGCGACCTCATCGACGAGGCCGGCGAACTCGACGAATGGGAGACCGGCCCGCGCATCAGCCGGTACCAGACCGCGCTCTGGGCGGACTTCGAAGACCTGGCCGACGAGGCCCGGCCGGCGGTTTCGTGGCGCGCCACGGTGGAGGCCCTGCGCGATGCCGACGGGGTGCCTTCCGCGACGCTGCCCCAGGGACTGCACGCCGAGCTGCGGCCGTACCAGCGCGTCGGATACGACTGGCTGGCGTTCCTCTGGCATCACCGGCTGGGCGGCATCCTCGCCGACGACATGGGCCTCGGCAAGACGCTTCAGCTCCTCGCGCTGCTGGCGCACGCCCGCGAGAGCGGTGAGACGCGGCCGTTCCTCGTGGTCGCACCGACGTCGGTCCTGTCCACCTGGCGCAGCGAGGCGGCCCGTTTCACGCCAGGTCTCCGGGTGGCGGTCGTCGACGCGACGCGCGCCAAGCGCGGGACGACGGTGACGGATGCTGCTGCCGCCGCCGACGTCGTCGTGACGTCCTACACGCTCCTGCGGCTCGATGAGTCCGAGTTCGGCCGGGTGGCCTGGGCGGGCCTCATCCTCGACGAGGCCCAGTTCGTGAAGAACAGCCAGACGAAGGCCTACCGTGCGGCCCGGGATCTCCGGGCAGACGTCGTCTTCGCCGTCACGGGCACGCCGATGGAGAACACGCTCACCGAGCTGTGGGCACTGCTGTCGCTGACCGCGCCCGGGCTGTTCGCATCGGCGCGCCGGTTCCGCGAGGAGTACGTGCTCCCCATCGAGAAGGGGAAGGTGCCCGAGAGCCAGGAGGGCGGAGCGTATCGCGCCGGCCGACTGGCACGCCTTCGCCGGCGGATCCGGCCACTCGTCCTGCGGCGCACGAAAGAGCTCGTGGCCGCCGACCTGCCGGCGAAGCAGGAGCAGGAGGTGCGGATCGAGCTGGGTCCGGCCCACCGCGCCCTCTACGACACGGTGCTGCAGCGCGAACGCCAGAAGGTGCTCGGTCTCCTCGAGGATCTCGATCGCAATCGATTCATCGTGTTCCGGTCGCTGACACTCCTCCGCATGCTGAGCCTCGCGCCCGAACTGGTCGATGCCGCGTACGCGCAGATCGCTCCCAGCAAGCTGAGCGCGCTCTTCGAGCAGCTCGACGAGGCTCTCGCCGAGGGCCACCGGGCGCTCGTGTTCAGTCAGTTCACGTCGTTCCTCGGGTTGGTGGCCGCCAAGCTCGAACAGCGGGGCATTCCGTATGCCTACCTCGACGGCTCGACGCGTGATCGCGACGACGCCGTCGCGGCGTTCCGTGGGGGAGCTGCCCCCGTGTTCCTGATCAGCCTGAAGGCCGGCGGCTTCGGCCTGACGCTGACCGAGGCCGACTACGTGTTCCTGCTGGATCCGTGGTGGAACCCGGCCGCCGAGGCGCAGGCCGTCGACCGTGCGCATCGGATCGGCCAGCATCGCAGCGTGATGGTGTACCGGCTCATCGCGAACGGCACGATCGAGGAGAAGGTCATGGCCCTGCAGCAGCGCAAGGCGCGGCTCTTCCGCTCGGTGATGGACGACGACGCGCTGTTCGGGCAGGCCCTCACGGCCGACGACATCCGCGGGCTCTTCGACGCCTGACGCCGCCGGCCCCCCGATCGCGCGCACCGCACCAGGATCGGCTTTTGCACGGCCGAGGCGGCCTGTGCCCCGTCGAGGCGTCGCCTAGACTCGTGTGGTTCGCCGGAGCGACCGCTGGATAGGGGAGGACAAGCCCATGCGCATCACGGGTCTCGGCCACGCCGGAATGTTCATCGAGACGGCGGGGGGAAGCATCCTCTGCGATCCGGTGATCGGCCCGACATTCTTCGGGTCGTGGTTCCCGTTCCCCGACAACCGGGGACTGGACTGGGAGAAGTACGGCAACGCCGACTTCCTCTACGTCTCGCATCGCCACCGCGATCACTTCGACCCGGCGCTCATGCACAAGTACGTGCCCAAGAGCATCAAGGTGCTGCTGCCGGACTACCCGACCGACGACCTCGAGCAGGATCTCCGCAAGCTCGGCTACGACAACATCATCTATACGCAGGCGGGCGTGCCGCTCGAGTTCGGCGACCTCAGGGTGATGGTCACACCGCTTCGCGCCCCCAGTGACGGGCCCATCGGAGACTCGTCGCTGAGCGTCGACGACGGCACCGCGAGCATCCTGAACCAGAACGACTCGCACCCGCTCGATCTCGAGAAGCTCATGTCGTTCTCGAAGCCGGAGGCGTACTTCACGCAGGTGTCGGGAGCGATCTGGTGGCCGATGGTCTACGACCTGCCCCGGGACGCGAAGCGGAACTTCGCCAAGCTGAAGCGCGACGCGCAGAACAAGCGGGCGATGTACTACATCGAGAAGGTCGACGCCGAGCACGTCTTCCCCATGGCCGGCCCGCCGATGTTCCTGCGCGACGAGCTCTTCAAGTACAACGGGTACGGGATCGACGGCGATGCGATCTTCACCGACCAGCGGCAGTTCTTGCAGCACATGAAAGAGCTGCGTTCGGATCAGAAGGGCTACGAGTTCGTGCCCGGCACCGTCGTCGAGCTGAACGGCGGCGAGCTCTCGGTCTCGCAGACGCTGTACACGGATGCCGAGATCGACCGGATCTTCGATGACAAGTGGTCGTACCTCGCAGAGCAGCGCGACGCGCGTCAGGACGAGATCCGCGCCGAGGAGGCGTCGCGCGCGGCCGTTCTGCCGCCGGACGAGATGCTGGCGGCGATCAAGGAGTGGTGGGAGCCCCTGCTGCGGCGCGCCCGGACGATCCGCAACGGCGTGGGCGGCGTGGTGCGCTTCCGCATCGGCGACCTCGACATGGTCGTCGACTTCCCGAAGGCCAAGGTTCGCGAGTACGCCGGCGACGAGTGCATCTACTGGTACACGATCCCCGCCGACCTGGTGTCGACCAACATCGCCGATCACGAGATCGACTGGTCGAACTCGATCTTCCTCTCCATGCAGTTCGAGGTCGGGCGCAGCGGCAAGTTCAATGAGTTCCTGACGACGTTCCTCAAGTGCCTGTCTCGTGACCGCATCGAGTACGTCGAGAACTGGTATGCGGAGCAGACCGACCAGACCGAGGACGCCCAGCTCGGCGACTGGATGGTGCAGCGGCGGTGCCCGCACCTGCGCGCCGACCTGACCAAGACCGGCAAGATCGAGGACGGCGTGCTCACCTGCTCCCTCCACGACTGGAAGTGGGACCTCGCCAGCGGGAAATGCCTGACGAGCCAGGGACACCCGATCCGCGCATCGCAGGTGGAGGATGATCTGTACCGCGCCGCCAGCACTCCTGCGGCGTGAAGACCTCGACCGCCGTCTCGTTGTAGGTCATCTACAACGAGGCGGCGGAATGCCGTGGATGATGTGTGTACCCGGCAGCAATCTCACTCGGCGCGTATCACCGAGCGACCCGTTCGAGTCCTGATCACCGTGCCCGCCATCACGGGCGTCAGAACCCGAAGGAGTCACGCCATGACCACCGTCCCCGTCCACGGCGCCGCCGGCGTCGTCGTCCCCGCCTCGGCCCGTCGCCACAACCCGGTCCGCACCGTCCTCTTCTGGGAGGCGCGTGCCGAGGCGGCCGTGAAGGTCTCGTTGCAGCGGTGGAGCATACCCGCCCTGCGCATCGCCCTCGGCGCCGTGTTCGCCGTCTTCGGCGTGCTGAAGCTCTTCCCGGGCGTCAGCCCGGTCGAGGCGCTCGTCAGCGCCACGTGGGAGAAGCTCACGTTCGGCCTCGTGAGCGGCCAGGCCGCCCTCATCGCCACCGCGGTGATCGAAGTCGGCGCGGGCGTGCTGCTCATCGCCGGCGGCGCGTTCGCCCGCGTCGGCCTTGTCGTGCTCGCACTGGCGTTCGTCGGCATCCTCTCGCCGATCGTCCTGCTGCCCGCAGAGGTCTTCGGTCCGGTCGGCCCGACGCTCACCGGGCAGTACATCTTCAAGAACGTCGTGCTGATCGCTGCCGCGCTCGTGGTCGCGTCGCGGGTGCTCCGCGGTCCGGCGCCGCGCAGCTGACGGCCGCGAACCGACGGCGAGGGCCGGCCCCCGGGTGGGGCCGGCCCTCGCCGTGTCGTAGACTGGACGCCGATCACAGCAACCTTTAACCCCGTCCCGTGAGGCGGAGAAGGGAGCGGCGGATGAGCACGCGCACCGTGCTGCATGAGGCCGACATCGCCCGGGCCCTCACTCGGATCTCCCACGAGATCCTGGAGTCGAACAAGGGACCCGAAGGCCTCGTCCTCCTCGGAATCCCCACTCGCGGAGTCACCCTGGCCCGCCGTATCGCAGCGCTCGTCGAGCAGTTCGGAGGGGCCGCGGTCCCGGTCGGGGCGCTCGACGTCACGATGTACCGCGACGATCTCCATCGCAACCCCACACGCGCCCCGCAGCCGACGCAGATCCCGGCCGGCGGCATCGACGGCAAGGTCGTGGTGCTCGTGGACGACGTGCTCTTCTCGGGTCGCAGCATCCGTGCCGCCCTCGACGCCCTGCAGGACATCGGGCGCCCGGCGGCCGTCCGGCTCGCGGCCCTCGTCGACCGCGGCCACCGCGAGTTGCCGATCCGCCCCGACTTCGTCGGCAAGAACCTTCCCAGCTCGCGGGAGGAGCGCGTCAACGTGCGCCTCGCGGAGACCGACTCCGTCGAGGAGGTGACGATCGAGTCATGAGGCATCTCCTCGACACCCAGACCCTCGACGTCGAGGACGCCCTGCGCATCCTCGACGTCGCGGAAGACATGGCCGACACCCAGCAGCGCGAGGTGAAGAAGCTTCCCACCCTGCGCGGCAAGACCGTCGTCAACCTGTTCTTCGAGGACTCGACGCGCACCCGCATCTCGTTCGAGGCGGCTGCCAAGCGGCTCTCGGCCGACGTCATCAACTTCTCGGCGAAAGGCTCCAGCGTCTCGAAGGGCGAGTCGCTGCAGGACACCGCGCAGACGCTCCAGGCCATGGGCGCAGACGCCGTGGTGATCCGCCACGGCGCGTCCGGGGCGCCGCGCACGCTCGCGACCAGCGGCTGGATCAGCGCCGGGGTCGTGAACGCCGGCGACGGCACGCACGAGCACCCGACCCAGGCGCTCCTCGACGCTTTCACCATCCGCAAGCGGCGCTTCGGCACCGACAGCCGGGGGAGAGATCTCGCCGGAGTGAAGGTCACCATCGTCGGCGACGTCCTGCACTCGCGCGTCGCCCGTTCCAACGTGTGGCTGCTCACCTCGCTCGGAGCACATGTCACCCTGGTCGCGCCGCCCACCCTCGTGCCCCAGGACGTCTCCACCTGGCCGGTCGAGGTGGTGTACGACCTGGATGAGGCGATCGCGGCCGGGCCGGACGCGCTGATGATGCTGCGCATCCAAGCGGAACGCATGAATGCGGCGTATTTCCCCACTGAACGGGAGTATTCGCGCCGCTGGGGCCTGGACGCGCGCCGCCTGCAGGCGCTCGGACCGGATAGCATTGTCATGCACCCCGGACCCATGAACCGGGGTCTGGAGATCTCCGCAGAAGCCGCGGACTCGCCCCGCTCGACGGTGCTCGAGCAGGTGACCAACGGCGTCTCGGTGCGCATGGCCGCGCTCTACCTGCTGCTGGCGGGCGCGGAGCGCACCCCGGCCGAGACCGCGCCCGCGACGCATGCCGCACTGAGCAGGTCAGAAGCACTGAGCGGCACAGAGAAGGAGAACACCCGATGAGCGAGACCCTTCTCTTCCGGGGAGCCTTCCTGGAAGGCACCTCCGCGGCCGACGTCATCGTCGCCGACGGCGTCATCGCGGAGATCGGGCCGAGTCTCAGCCGCGCCGGCGCCACGGTCGTCGACGTCGACGGACTCGTCATGCTGCCCGGCCTCGTCGACCTCCACACCCACCTGCGCGAACCCGGGTACGAGGCCTCCGAGACGATCCTCACCGGCTCCCGTGCCGCGGCCGCCGGCGGCTACACCGCCGTGTTCGCGATGCCCAACACCTCGCCGGTCGCCGACACCGCGGGTGTCGTCGAGCAGGAGCTCGCCCTCGGGGAGGCGGCGGGCTTCGTCACGGTGCAGCCCATCGGCGCCGTAACCGTCGGGCAGAAGGGGGAGCGCCTCGCCGAGCTCGGCGCCATGGCCGACTCCCGCGCCCGGGTGCGCGTCTTCAGCGACGACGGCTTCTGCGTGTGGGACCCGCTCATCATGCGGCGAGCGCTCGAGTACGTGAAGGCGTTCGGCGGCGTCATCGCCCAGCACGCGCAGGACCCGCGCCTCACCGAGGGCGCGCAGATGAACGAGGGTGCGGTCTCGGCCGAGCTCGGCCTGGCGGGCTGGCCCGCCGTGGCGGAGGAGTCGATCATCGCGCGTGACGTCCTCCTGGCGGAGCACGTCGGCTCGCGGCTGCACGTCTGCCACCTCTCGACGGCGGGTTCGGTGGAGATCATCCGCTGGGCGAAGAAGCGGGGCGTCGACGTGACCGCCGAGGTCACGCCCCATCACCTGCTCCTCACCGACGAGCTGGTGCGCGACTACGACGCGCGCTTCAAGGTGAACCCGCCGCTGCGCCGCGAGGAGGACGTGCTCGCCGTGCGCGAGGGTCTGGCCGACGGCACGATCGACATCGTCGCGACCGACCATGCCCCCCACCCGGCCGAGGCGAAGGCGTGCGAGTGGCACGCGGCCGCGAACGGGATGGTCGGCCTCGAGAGCGCACTGCGCGTGGTGCAGCAGTCGATGATCGACACCGGCTTGATCACCTGGGGCGACGTCGCACGGGTCATGTCGCGCGAGCCCGCCCGGATCGGGCGGCTGGCGGGCCACGGCACGCCGCTCACCGCGGGGCAGCCCGCATCCCTCGCCTTCTACGACCCCGCGCCCCGGCGCGCCTTCACGACCGACGACCTGCACGGTCGCAGTGTGAACTCGCCGTACCTCGGCCGCGAGCTGCCGGGAGACGTGCGCTGGACGCTCCATCAGGGCACGGTCACCGTCGCCGACGGTGCCCTCCTCGGCACCCCGGGAGTGCGCGCATGACCCGGGAGGCTGCGCTCGCCATCATCGTGGGCGCCACGATCGTGCTGCTGGGCCTGCTCGTGTGGGCCTGGTGGCGTCGAACGAGACGCGACTCAGGCCTCACCGCGCCGGTCGGCGAGATCCCGGCCGGCTCCTCCACCCTCTCGGCCTGGCCGGCGCTGTATGTGGCCACGACCCGCCACGGAGAGCCGCTCGAACGACTCGCCATCCGCGGGCTCGGGTTCCGCTCGCGCTCCGACGTGACCGTCACCGACGCCGGGGTGGCGCTCGACGTGACCGGCCGGCCGCGCCTCTTCCTCTCCATCGACCGCATCGAGGACGTCGCTCAGGCGACGGTCGCGATCGACCGCGTGGTGGAACGCGACGGCCTGGTGCGCCTGGCCTGGCGCCTGGACGACGGCACCGTCGTCGACTCGTACCTCCGACCTCAGGATGCCTCGGCCCGCGCCCTCGCGGACGCCGTGGCCGGCATCCTTCCCCCGACCAAGACGGGAACCGACGCATGACCCTGTTCCACACCGACCCGGCCGTCCTCGTGCTCGAGGACGGGACCCGCCACGTCGGACGCGCCTACGGCGCCATCGGCACCACCATCGGCGAGGTCGTCTTCGCCACCGGCATGACCGGCTATCAGGAGACGCTCACCGATCCCTCGTACGCCGGCCAGATCGTCCTCCAGACCGCGCCCCACATCGGCAACACCGGCATGAACAGCGAAGACACCGAGTCCCGACGCATCTGGGTATCGGGCTACATCGTGCGGGACCCTTCGCGCGTCGTCTCCAGCTGGCGCGCCGATGAATCGCTCGACGATGCTCTCGAGAACGACGGCGTGGTGGGCATCAGCGGCATCGACACCCGCGCGGTCACGCGCCACATCCGCTCGGCCGGCTCGATGCGCGGCGCCGTCTTCTCGGGCGCGGCCGCCGCCCTCGACCCCGACGAACAGCTCCGCCTCGTGCGCGAGGCCCCGCAGATGGCCGGCCAGAACCTGTCGGCCCAGGTCTCGGTGTCCGCCGCCGAGGTCACGAGGGCGACGGGGGAGCGCATCGGCAACCTCGCCGTGCTCGACCTCGGCGTGAAGCAGGCGACGGTCGACAACCTCGCGGCGCGCGGCTTCGACGTGCACGTCCTTCCGCAGGACGTCACGATCGACGACATCCGCGCGATCGACCCGGTCGCGGTCTTCTACTCGAACGGCCCCGGCGACCCGGCCGCCTCCGGCGAACACGTCGATCTCCTCCGCGGCGTGCTCGACGACGGCCTCCCGTTCTTCGGCATCTGCTTCGGCAACCAGCTGCTCGGCCGCGCACTGGGTCTGGGCACCTACAAGCTGCCCTTCGGCCACCGGGGCATCAACCAGCCCGTGCTCGACAAGTCCACCGGCCGCGTCGAGATCACCGCCCACAACCACGGCTTCGCCGTCGACGCCCCAGTCGAGGGCGAGTTCGACAGCCCCAACGGCTACGGCCGCATCGAGGTGAGCCACGTCGGGCTCAACGACCAGGTGGTCGAGGGCTTGCGCGCACTCGACATCCCCGCGTTCTCGGTGCAGTACCACCCCGAGGCCGCCGCCGGCCCGCACGACGCCAACTACCTGTTCGACCGCTTCCGCGACCTGGTCGTCGCGAACCTGGAGACCAAGAAGAATGCCTAAGCGCGACGACATCCACTCCGTCCTCGTCATCGGCTCCGGCCCGATCGTCATCGGGCAGGCCGCCGAGTTCGACTACTCGGGCACCCAGGCCTGCCGCGTGCTGCGCGACGAGGGCATCCGCGTGATCCTCGTCAACCCCAACCCGGCCACGATCATGACCGACCCCGACTTCGCGGACGCCACCTACATCGAGCCGATCACGCCCGAGGTCATCGAGACGATCCTCGCGAAGGAGAAGCCCGACGCCATCCTGCCGACCCTCGGCGGGCAGACGGCGCTCAATGCGGCCATGGCGCTGCACGACAGAGGCATCCTCGACAAGTACGGCGTCGAGCTGATCGGCGCGAAGGTGGACGCCATCCGCAGGGGCGAGGACCGGCAGGTCTTCAAGGAGCTCGTGCTCGAGGCGGGCGCCGACGTCGCCAAGTCGGTCATCTGCCACTCGATGGACGACCTCCTGGCGGGCGCCGAGCAGCTCGGCTACCCGCTCGTGGTGCGCCCCTCGTTCACGATGGGCGGTCTCGGGTCGGGCTTCGCCTACGACGAAGCGGACCTCCGCCGCATCGGCGGAGCGGGTCTGCACGACTCGCCGACGAACGAGGTGCTGCTGGAAGAGTCGATCCTCGGCTGGAAGGAGTACGAGCTCGAGCTCATGCGCGACACCGCCGACAACACGGTGGTCGTCTGCTCCATCGAGAACGTCGACCCGGTCGGCGTGCACACCGGCGACTCGATCACCGTGGCACCCGCCCTCACCCTGACCGACCGCGAGTACCAGAAGCTGCGCGACATCGGCATCGACATCATCCGCGCCGTCGGCGTCGACACCGGGGGCTGCAACATCCAGTTCGCCGTCGACCCGGCCAACGGACGCATCATCGTCATCGAGATGAACCCGCGCGTGTCGCGCTCGTCGGCGCTCGCCTCCAAGGCGACCGGCTTCCCGATCGCCAAGCTCGCCGCCAAGCTCGCGATCGGCTACCGCCTCGACGAGGTGCCCAACGACATCACGCGGGCCACACCCGCAAGCTTCGAGCCCACGCTGGACTACGTCGTCGTGAAGGTGCCGCGCTTCAACTTCGAGAAGTTCCCGGCCGCCGACACGACTCTCACCACCACCATGAAGTCGGTGGGCGAGGCGATGGCGATCGGCCGCAACTACGCCACGGCCCTGCAGAAGGCCCTCCGCTCCCTCGAGAAGCGCGGCTCGAGCTTCCACTGGGGCGACGAGAAACGCAGCGTCGAGGAGCTCCTCGAGATCGCCAAGACGCCGACCGACGGCCGGATCGTCGTGCTGCAGCAGGCGATGCGCAAGGGCGCCACGATCGAGCAGGCGTTCGAGGCGACGAAGATCGACCCCTGGTTCCTCGACCAGATCGCCCTCATCAACGAGGTCGCCGAGTTCGTGCGCCAGGCGGGGGAGCTGGATGCCGCCACCCTGCGGGTCGCGAAGGAGCACGGCTTCAGCGACGCCCAGATCGCAGAACTTCGCGGTGACAGCGAGACCCAGGTGCGCGGCATCCGTCACGGTCTGGCCATCCGCCCCGTCTACAAGACCGTCGACACCTGCGCGGGGGAGTTTCCCGCCCTGACGCCGTACCACTACTCGAGCTACGACTTCGAGACCGAAGTCACCCCGTCGGATCGCACCAAGGTGGTCATCATCGGGTCGGGACCCAACCGTATCGGCCAGGGCGTCGAGTTCGACTTCTCGTGCGTGCACGCGTCGTTCGCGCTCGCTGAGGCCGGCTACGAGACCATCATGGTCAACTGCAATCCCGAGACGGTGTCGACCGACTACGACACCTCCGACCGCCTCTACTTCGAGCCGCTGACCCTGGAGGACGTCCTCGAGGTGCTGCACGCGGAGTCCCAGTCGGGCGAGATCCTGGGCGTGATCTGCCAGCTCGGCGGCCAGACGCCGCTCGGCCTCGCCAAGGGGATCGAGGAGGCCGGCTACACGATCCTCGGCACCAAGCCTGCGGCGATCGACCTCGCCGAGGAGCGTGAGCTGTTCTCGCGTCTGCTCGACGACGCCGGCCTCGTCGCACCGCGCAACGGCACGGCGATCGACGTCGACGGCGCCGTGGCCATCGCCGAGGAGATCGGCTACCCGGTGCTCGTGCGCCCCAGCTTCGTGCTCGGCGGTCGCGGCATGGAGATCGTCTACTCGACCGATGCGCTGAGGGACTACTTCGTGCGCATCGCCGACGCCGCGATCATCGGTCCCGGGCTGCCGCTCCTGGTGGATCGCTTCCTCGACGACGCGATCGAGATCGACGTCGACGCGCTGTTCGACGGCGACGAGCTGTACATCGGCGGCGTCATGGAGCACCTCGAGGAGGCCGGCATCCACTCGGGCGACTCGTCGTGCACGCTCCCTCCGATCAGCCTCGGGCGCACCGACATCGACCGCGTGCGCGAGGCCACCGACGCGATCGCCCGCGGCGTCGGCGTGCGCGGTCTGCTCAACGTGCAGTTCGCCATCTCGGCCGGCGTGCTCTACGTCATCGAGGCGAACCCGCGCGCCAGCCGCACGGTGCCCTTCGTCTCGAAGGCACTCGGCATCCCGCTCGCCAAGGCCGCTTCGCGCATCATGGCCGGTGCCACGATCGCCGAGCTCAAGGCCGAGGGGCTCCTGCCCGAGCAGGACGGCTCGCGTGTCCCGCTGGACGCCCCGGTCGCCGTGAAGGAGGCCGTGCTGCCGTTCAAGCGGTTCCGCACCGCCGATGGGCAGACGGTGGACTCGGTGCTCGGCCCTGAGATGCGCTCGACGGGCGAGGTCATGGGCATCGACCGCGACTTCCCGACGGCGTTCGCTAAGTCGCAGGAGGCCGCGTACGGCGGCATGCCCCAGTCGGGCACCGTGTTCATCTCGGTGGCCGACAGCGACAAGCGCGCGGTGATCCTCCCCGCCCACCGCCTCCGCGAGCTCGGCTTCGACCTCGTGGCGACCGAGGGCACCGCCGAGATCCTCGCGCGCAACGGCATCGACGTGGACGTGGTGAGCAAGTACTCCGAGACGCACGAGTCGGGCGGCACGAACATCGTCGATCTGATCAACGCCGGCGAGATCGACATCATTGTGAACACGCCCTCCGGCGGCGCTGCCCGCGCCGACGGCTACGAGATCCGCGCGGCGGCCGTCGCCGGCGACAAGGCCCTGTTCACCACCATGGCGGTGCTCGGCGCCGCCGTGAGCGCGCTGCCGGTGCTGCGCGAGGGCTTCGCCGTCAAGAGCCTGCAGGAGTACGCCCAAGACCGCCGGGGGGGCGCATGACCTCTTTCGGCGAGCGCATCCGCGCCGGCGTGGCGGCGCACGGGCAGCTGTGCGTCGGCATCGATCCGCACCCTCATCTCCTGGCGGAGTGGGGATTGGATGCCTCCGCCGCGGGCGCACGGGAGTTCGGCCTTCGCGTGATCGAGGCGGCGGCGGGCCGCGTCGCTGTCGTGAAGCCGCAGGTCTCGTTCTTCGAGCGCTACGGCGCGGCCGGGTTCACGGCACTGGAGGATGTGCTCGCGGCGGCCCGCGACGGCGGGCTCCTGGTGATCGCCGATGCGAAACGCGGCGACATCGGCACCACGATGGACGCCTACGCCGAGGCGTGGCTGACGCCCGGCTCCCCGCTGGAGGCCGACGCGCTCACGGTGAGCCCGTTCCTGGGAGTCGGGGCCCTCGACGGCACGTTCGAGCTCGCCAAGCGGCACTCCAAGGGCGTCTTCGTGCTCGCGGCCACGAGCAACCCCGAGGCGCAGTCGCTGCAGGGCGCGCACCTCCCGGACGGCGGCACGGTGTCGGCCGACATCGTGCGCGAGGTCTCCGAACGCAACGCCCGATCCACGGCCGGCGGCGAATGGGGGAGCCTCGGCTTCGTCATCGGCGGCACCGTGGACTGGCAGGAGGCGGGGCTCCGCCCGTTCTCGCCGGTGGCGCCGATCCTGGGGCCGGGCTTCGGCCACCAGGGCGCGGAGCCGCAGCACCTCGGTGCGCGCTTCGGCGACCTCCGGCATGCGGTGATAGCGTCGGAGAGCCGCAGCATCCTGGCTGCCGGACCCGACCGGCTCGCCGCGCGCATCTCCGAGCGCGCCCTTCTCTACCGTGGTGAATGACATGCCCGAATCGCGCACTGACCCCCGCGGGGACTCGCCCCGCACCCCTGGCGCACAGGCGCTGCCCGACGGGACGCCATCCCCGGGCCCGGGCTCGCCGGGAAGGCCGCCCGAGGTCGATCGTGTGGCGGCATCCCGTCGCGCCGTCGCCGCACGCCGCGAGCGCGCCGCCCTGAAGAAGGACGTCGCCATGCGGGTGATCACGCCGCAGGAGCTCCTGCGCCGGGCTCTCGCCGACCCCGCCTCGCCGGCCGGCGCGATGCGCGTCCCCGAGTTCCTGACGGCGATCCCCGCCATCGGGGAGGGCAAGCGCGACCGGATCCTGCACGACCTGGAGATCTCGCCCGTCAAGCGCCTGGGCGGCCTCGGCTCGCGCCAGCGCGAGGATCTGCGCCGCTTCCTCGACCAGCGGTGGCCCGAGACGGAACCCCGGGGCGGCCGCAGCCGTCTCGTGGTGCTGGCCGGGCCGACCGCGGTGGGCAAGGGCACCGTTGCCGCTCACATCAAGGAGCACCACCCCGAGATCGTGCTCTCGGTGTCGGCGACGACACGTGCGCCCCGGCCGGGAGAGGTCGACGGCGAGCACTACTTCTTCGTCGACGACGCGGAGTTCGACCGGATGATCGAGGGCGGCGAGCTTCTCGAGCACGCGACGGTGCACAACGCCTACCGCTACGGCACGCCCCGGGCACCCATCGAGAAGGCTCTCGCGGAGGGGCGCACCGTCCTCCTCGAGATCGACCTCCAGGGTGCGCGTCAGGTGCGTGAAGCCGACGCCTCTGCGACGCTCGTGTTCCTCCTGCCGCCGAGCTGGGACGAACTCGTCCAGCGCCTGATCGGCCGGGGCACCGAGGACGCGGCGGAGCGCGCCCGGCGGCTGCGCACCGCGAAGATCGAGCTCGCCTCGCAGGGTGAGTTCGACTACCGCGTCGTGAACGATGACCTCGCCCGTGCGGCCGACGAGGTCGCCCGCCTGGCGCGGTGACGCGCCTTTCGGCTGGGATCCCGCCTTTCACGTAGAATGGTGGGATGCCTCGGCACCGAGGCATCCGCAGACTCCCATTCCGACATCCGATCCAGGAGGTTTCGCCATGGCCGGAACGAACCAGGGCATCATCGAGCCCCCCATCGACAGCCTGCTCGAGAAGGTCGACTCGAAGTACCAGCTCGTCATCTTCGCGTCCAAGCGCGCGCGCCAGATCAACGACTACTACTCCGACCTGCACGAGGGCAACCTGTTCGACAACGTCGGTCCCCTCGTCGACTCGACGGTCGAGGACAAGCCGCTCACGATCGCGATGCACGAGATCCACGAGGACAAGCTGCGCCTGCGGCGCGCCGAGTAGTCCCGTTACGACCCCTGTGCCCCCGAAGACGGCGATGTCCGTCTCCGGGGGCATACTGGTGTCCGCCCCCTCGGCGTCCGGCGCGGCGCCAGGCCCGGAGCCCACCTAGTTCGAGCACCCTCCACTGGAGTATCGATGACCGACCTGCGTCTGTTCACGTCCGAATCCGTCACCGAGGGCCACCCCGACAAGATCTGCGACCAGATCTCGGACTCCATCCTCGACGCGATCCTCGAGGCCGACCCGAACGGACGTGTCGCGGTCGAGACGCTCGTCACCACGGGACTCGTCCACGTCGCGGGCGAGGTGTCCACCTCCGCGTACGTGGAGATCCCGGCGATCGTGCGCGGCGTCGTGAACCGGATCGGGTACACCTCCAGTGAGACCGGATTCGACGGCGAGTCGTGCGGTGTGAGCGTGTCGATCGGAGCGCAGTCGTCCGACATCGCGGCAGGCGTCGACAAGGCGTTCGAGCGGCGCGAGGACGGCTCCGAAGACCCGCACGACCTGCAGGGCGCCGGCGATCAGGGCATCATGTTCGGCTACGCCACGACCGAGACCCCGCAGCTCATGCCGATGGCCGCGTGGACGGCCCACCGCATGGCCGAGCGCCTCGCGGAGGTGCGGCGTTCCGGCGAGCTGCCGTTCCTCCGCCCCGACGGCAAGACGCAGGTGACACTGGGGTATGACGGGGCCACGCCCAAGACCGTCGAGTCGGTCGTGCTGTCGACACAGCACCACCCCGACATATCGCAGAAGGCTCTGCGCGCCGCGGTCCGGGCCGAGGTCATCGACCCGGTGCTGGAGGCGACCGGACTCGATCTTCCCGACGTGAAGTTCTACATCAACCCGGCCGGGCCTTTCGTCATCGGCGGCCCGAAGGGCGACGCCGGGCTCACCGGACGCAAGATCATCATCGACACCTACGGCGGGGCATCCCGCCACGGCGGCGGGGCCTTCAGCGGCAAGGACCCGTCGAAGGTCGACCGCTCGGCCGCGTACGCGATGCGCTGGGTCGCCAAGAACGCCGTCGCGGCGGGTCTGGCCGACCGCCTCGAGGTGCAGGTCGCCTACGCGATCGGCAAGGCCAAGCCGGTCGGCCTCTACGTCGAGACATTCGGCACCGGTCGCGTGACGGACGAGGTCATCACGCAGGCGATCCTCGAGGTCTTCGACCTGCGGCCGAAGGCGATCATCGACCAGCTCGACCTCCTGCGCCCGATCTACGCGCAGACCGCGGCGTACGGCCACTTCGGCCGCGAACTGCCGGACTTCACGTGGGAGCGCACCGACCGCGCCGACGCGCTGCGCGCGGCAGCCGGGCTCTGATCCCGACCGCGTGACCGCGGTGCACGACGACAACCCCGGTGCGAGGCGCGCACGCCGTGTCGCACGGGTGCTCATCGACTCGCCGCTCCCGCAGCTCGACCGTCTCTTCGACTACGAGATCCCCGCCGAATTCGCTGCCGACGCCGTGCCCGGCGTGCGCGTCCGCGTCCCGTTGCGCAGCGCAGGCCGGGTCGTCGACGGCCTGCTGGTGGAGGTCGGGGAGCCGGATGCCTCGGACCGGCCGCTCTCGCAGCTCGAAGCGGTGGTGTCGCCGGTGCCGGTGCTGACGCCCCGCCTGTACGCGCTCGCGCGGCGCGCCGCGGATCGCGCGGCCGGATCGGCAGGCGACATCCTGCGCCTCGCGATCCCGAAGCGCATGGTGCGCGCCGAGAAGGCCTGGGTCGCCGCCGGACAGCCGGGGCGGCCCGACGTGGATGACGCGGACGCCGTCTGGGCGGAGGAGGTGCTCGCGGTCTACCCGGGTCTCGCGGACGCGCTCGAGGCGGGGGAGCGCCTGGCGGTCGACGCGCCGCCCCATCCCGCCCGCCTGGACGACGGCAGGGTCGTCGGTTCGTGGGCTGCGCTGCTGGCTGCCGCTGCGACGCGCGTGCTGGCGGCCGGTCGCAGCGCCGTGATCGCCGTGCCGGATCACCGCGACCGGGCTCAGCTCGAGGCGGCGCTGGCCGACCGGGTTCCCGGCGATGCCCTCGTGCGCGATGACGCGAAGCAGAGCGGGCCCGCCCGCTACGCGGCCTTCCTGCGCACGCTCTCCGATGCGCCGTGCGTCGTGATCGGCAACCGCTCGGCGGTGTACGCACCCGTTTCCGAACTGGGCCTCGTCGCACTGTGGGACGATGGCGACCCGCTTCTCGGCGAGCCGCTGAGTCCCGGCGTGCACGCGCGCGACGCCGCGCTGCTGCGCCAGGAACTCGACGGCGGGGCGCTGCTCTTCGCCGGCCACACGCGCACGACGGATGTCGAGCGCCTGGTGGCGGTGGGCTGGGTCCGCGACCTCCCGGCAGCCCGCCGGGTGAGCCCGCGCGTGGTGCTCAGCGCCACGCGCGAGGGCGAGTCGCGCGGTGCACGGGTGCCGTCATCGGCCTTCGCCGCTGCACGCGAGGCGCTCGCCGAGGGGCCGGTGCTGGTGCAGGTGGCCCGTCCCGGCTACGCGCCCGTGCTCGTCTGCGCGAAGTGCCGGCACCCGGCCCGCTGCCCGCACTGCGGCGGTCCTCTCCATGCGGCGCGACAGGGCGCGGTGCCGACGTGCTCGTGGTGCGGTCGCGCGGCGCACGCGTGGGCGTGCTCGGAATGCTCGTCGACGCTGCTGAGAATGGCGTCCTCCGGCAGTGAGCGCACCGCCGACGAGCTGGGCCGCGCCTTCCCGGGAACGCGCGTGATCGTGGCCGACGGCGATCACCCGGTCACCGAGGTCGACGGCCGACCGGCGCTGGTGGTGGCCACGCGCGGCGCGGAGCCGCTCGCCGCCGGAGGCTATCGCGCGGTGATCCTCCTCGACGGCGATCGCATGCTGATGGCCGACGACCTGCGTATCGGGGAGTCCTGTCTCAGGTGGTGGTCGAACGCCGCCGCACTGGCCGCTCCGGGCGCGCCGGTGCATCTGGTCGGCGTGGGCGGAGAGGTCGCCCGCGCATTCGCGACGTGGACGCAGGCGGCCTACGCGCGCGCGGAGCTCGCCGATCGCGCACCCCTTCGAATGCCGCCGACCGTTCGCGTGGCCGCCGTCGAGGGCCCGCGGCGCGCTGTCGACTCCGCGCTGGCGGAATTGCGCCGCGTCGTTCCCGAGCTCGACGCCCAGGCGGTGCTCGGGCCGGTCGCGCACGACGACACCGTTCGCGCCCTCGTGCGCTTCGACTACGGCCTCGGTGCTCGCGTGACGGAGAGCCTGCGGGCCTCGGTCGTGAGCCACGCGATGAAGGGCCGCCGTCCGGCGAAGGGGCGCACCCCCGGACCCGCCAATACACTGAGGGTTCGGGTCGACGTGCCCGATCTCGACCTCTGACCCTCAACGTTCAGGACCGTCATGCGCCTCGTCTTCGCCGGCACGCCGGAACCGGCTGTGCCGTCACTGCGGCGGCTCGCGGCATCCGCTCACGACATCGCCGCGGTCGTCACCCGGCGAGACGCACCACTCGGCCGCAAGCGGGTGCTCACGCCGTCACCCGTGGCCGCAGTTGCGGCGGAGCTGGGGCTGCCCGTCATCCGCGCCGACCGGCTCGACGCCGACGTCACCGCCGAGATCGCCGCGCTCGAGCCGGAGCTGGGCGTGATCGTCGCCTACGGAGGGCTTGTGCGCGAGCCGTTGCTGTCGCTGCCGGCACACGGCTGGATCAACCTGCACTTCTCGCTGCTGCCGCGGTGGCGGGGCGCGGCGCCCGTTCAGCACGCCCTCATCGCAGGCGATGCCCGGACCGGCGCGGCCGTGTTCCAGCTCGTGCCCGCACTGGACGCCGGCGACGTGTTCGGCGACTTCGCGATCGACGTGCCGCCGGGCGCCACCGCAGGCGAGCTGCTGGAGTCTCTGGCCGAGGACGGCGCCGGGCTCCTCGCAGGCATCGTCGACGAGATCGCTGCCGGCTCCGCTGTCGCCCGCCCCCAGCACGGCGAGCCCACGTACGCGTCGAAGCTCGGCGACGACGACGGCCGCATCCGCTGGGACGAGCCTGCCGTCGCCGTGCTCGGGCGCATCCGCGGCGTCACGCCCCAGCCGGGCGCCCACACGACGATCGAGGGCGCCCGCCTCAAGGTGCTGGCGGCCGCATCCGCACCCGAAGGCGCCCCCCTGCTGGCGCCCGGCGCCCTCGCCCTCCACGCGAAGCGCGTGCTCGTCGGCACGGCGACGACGCCCGTCGCCCTCGACCGCGTGCAGCCGGCCGGCAAGGGCGCCATGCCCGCCGCCGACTGGTGGCGGGGGCTCCGCGACACCGCTCTGGTGGCCGGATCGTGAGCCGCACGGTCGCGGCCCGCCGCGTCGCCTACGACACGCTCCGCGCGGTCCACGAGTCGGATGCCTACGCGAATCTGCTGCTGCCGACGGCGATCGCCCGCGCCGGCCTGTCGACGGCCGACGCGGCGCTCGCCACCGAACTGACGTACGGCACGCTCCGGCGCCAAGGCACGTACGACGCCGTCATCTCGATCGCCGCCGATCGGCCCGTCGCCGAGATCGATCCGGCGGTGCTCGACGCCCTCAGGCTGGGCGTGCACCAGCTGCTGTCGACGCGCGTCGCCTCGCATGCCGCGGTCAACGAGTCCGTCGAGCTCGCGCGCGGCGCCGGAGGCCGAGGGGCAGCGGGGTTCGCGAACGCCGTACTCCGGCGTGTGTCGCGCGACACCCCCGGCGACTGGATGACGCACGTCGCCGCGAGCGCCCGCTCCGACGACGAGCAGCTGGGCCTGTTGTTCTCGCACCCGGTGTGGGTGGTGCGCGCGTTCCGGCGCGCGCTGGCCGCCGAGGGTCGCGCCGACGAGCTGGAAGCCCTCCTCACCGCCGACAACGCTTCGCCCCGTGTCACGATGGCGGCACTGCCCGACCTGGCAGACGTGCCGGAAGGCGCGCGCCGCACCCCCTTCTCGCCGATCGGCTTCCGGCTGGGCGGCGGCGATCCCGACTCGCTCGTACGCGAATCGGGCGGCCGCATCCGCGTGCAGGACGAGGGGTCGCAGCTCGCAGCCCTCGCGCTCACTCGCGCCCTGCCGATCACGCCGGGGGAGCGGTGGCTGGACCTGTGCGCGGGACCCGGAGGCAAGACCGCCGTGCTCGCCGCCGAGGCGCTCGCGCACGGCGCGACGCTGGAGGCCAACGAGATCTCGCCCGCCCGCGCCGGTCTGGTCCGACAGGCCCTCGCGGGCGTGCCGCTGGACGTGCCGGTCTCGGAGGAGGACGGCCGGCTGCGTGCCGGGGAGGCGATCGGCGCCTACGACCGCATCCTCGTCGACGCGCCCTGCACGGGCCTGGGTGCGCTGCGCCGCCGGCCGGAGGCCCGCTGGCGCAAGGCGCCCAGCGACGTGCCGGCCCTCACGGAGCTGCAGCGCGAGCTGCTGAACGCGGCGGTGGGAGCGCTTCGCCCGGGCGGCGTGGTCGCGTATGTGACATGCTCGCCGCACCTGGCCGAGACGGCGGGGGTCGTCGGCGACATCCGCCGGGAGTGGGACGGCGCCCTCGAGGAGCTCTCCGCCCGCGACGTCATCGGCGGCCTCGCCGATGCCGACCCCGGCCTTCCGGCGCAGGCCGACGGCAGCGGACGTGCGCAACTCTGGCCCCACCGGCACAACACAGACGCGATGTCCGTGTCGCTCCTGCGCCGCGTCTGACCGCCGGGACACTCACTCGCGCAGGCGGATGCCGTGCGGCATCTGCTCGAACTCCGTGCGCAAGGCGACGAGCGCGGCGGGGTGCGCGCGTCCCAGTTCACGCGCGTCGACAGTGATCTCCGCACCCTCGGGAAGCGCCTCCGCGATCTCCCGCAGCACCGCGATCACGCGCTCCGTGCCCGCGAGCCCCAGTTCGCCCGCCAGGCGGAGCACCCTGCCGCGATCGGTGTCTTCGACGGTGAACGCGGGAACCGCGACGCTCTCGTGCGGCTCGAGCAGGTGCATCCCGAATCGGTCGCTCAGCGTCTCGATGAGCGCGATGCCGCGCACGGAGTTGCCGTGGGCATCCAGGCGCGGGCTGAACGCGGCGACGCCGAACTGCGAAGGCGCGACGGCGAGGAGTCCGCCGCTCACCCCGCTCTTGGCGGGCAGCCCCACCCGGAGGAGCCACTCGCCCGAGTAGTCGTACATGCCGCAGCTGGTCATGATCGACAGCACATCGCGAGCGACGGGTTCGTCGACGACCCGCTCACCGGTGACGGGGTTGAGTCCGCCGAACGCGAGCGTCGCGGACATCACCGCGAGGTCGCGCACGGTCACGAGCAGCGAGCACTGACGGAAGTACGTCTCGACGGCGATCTCCACGGAGCCGTCGATGACGCCGTACGAGCGCAGGAGGTGGGCGAGCGCCCTATTGCGGTCGCCGGTCGCCGACTCCGAGGCGTACACCTGCTCGTCGACCCACAGCGAGCGCCCCGCGAACGACGAGAGACCCTCGACGATCCGCGACGTGCGGTCGTCGATGCCTTCGCCGGCGATCAGCGCGGAGGTCGCGATCGCGCCGGCGTTGACCATCGGGTTGGCGGGGCGGCCGGTGCCGGGCTCGAGGCTGATGGCGTTGAACGGCTCGCCGCTCGGCTCCGCTCCCACCTTGCGCAGCACGGCATCCCGCCCGCGGTCGGCGAGCGCCAGAGCGAGCACGAACGGCTTCGAGATCGACTGGATCGTGAACTCGTGGGTGACATCCCCCACCGCTCGTACGCGACCTCGGGGCCCGACCGCCGCGAGCGCCAGGCGATCCGGATCCGCCTCCGCGAGCTCCGGGATGTAGGCCGCCGGTGAGCCGCCGTCCCGGGCCCGGACGTCTTCCAGAACCTCGTGCAGCAGCGCCGTGATGGGGTCCACGGGTCGACCATAATGGACGGGTGCCCCCGATCGACGAGAACGGCCGCCAGGTCGGCATCCGCATCAATCCCAGCATCCTGGCCGCCGACTTCGTCAACATGCAGTCGGAGCTCTCCCGGATCGCGACGGCGGACTTCGTCCACGTCGACGTCATGGACAACCACTTCGTCCCCAACCTGACGTTCGGTCCGCAGATGGTGGAGCGCATCCAGGCCACGAGCCCCGTGCCCCTCGACGTGCACCTCATGATCACGAATCCCGACCGCTGGGCGCCGGGTTATGCGGAGCTCGGAGCGGCCTCCGTGACCTTCCACCTCGAAGCCGCGAAGGAGCCGGTTGCGCTCGCCCGCCGGTTGCGCGGCATCGGCGCACGCGCGGGCATCGCAGTGAAGCCGGCCACGCCCGTGGAGGGTCTCTTCGATCTTCTCGACGACTTCGACCAGATCCTCGTGATGACCGTCGAGCCGGGCTTCGGCGGACAGTCCTTCATGCCCGAGACCATGCCGAAGCTCAGCCGCCTGGCCGACGAGGCCCGGCGCCGCGGGTCGTCGGTCTGGCTCCAGGTGGACGGCGGGATCGGCGAGTCCACGATCCTGCAGGCGGCCGAGGCGGGCGCCGACACCTTCGTCGCGGGATCCGCGGTGTTCGGCGCGGGCGACCCTGGCAACGCCATCGCCGGCCTGCGCGCGACAGCGACAGCGCATCACGCGCACTGATCTCCGTCTCAGGCGGGGACGGATTCTCCGTCGGGCGGCCCGCTGCGGCTCCCGCGGCTCCAGCGCATCGTGATCGCGAAGTTCGCGGTGGAGGTCGCGTTGGTGACGATCGCCCCGAACTCGGCGCTGAGCTGGATCCCGAAGACGATCTCGATCTCGTCGGGTGCCGCGGGCAGGCGCGCAAGCCGGTCCACCAGCACGCGCACGGCGGGTTCGACGCGCTCCACGGCGTCTTCGAACCGCCGCTGCGACCGCTCGACCAGGCCGCCCTCGGCGCTCGCGCCGCCGCGCGTCACGATGCCTCCTGGCGTCGACGCACCGTGAGGTGCCGAGACTTCCACGAGGATGTCGCCCTCGTCCGAGGGGAACGCGACGATCGGACACATCCGGGTCTCCTTACTGCAGGTAGGTGACGGTGACGTCGAAGTCTCCGATGTTGCCTTCGTAGCCCTCGTCGTTGATACCCAGGAACAGAACGCCGTCCGCGTTGCACGGCTCGTCGTACGACGAGCCGACGAAGAACGGCATGCCGGCGTCGCCGATCCGCCCGATGAGGGCGGCGTGATTGGCGTCGTCGACGACGTTGGTCGGAAGCACCTCGCCCGCCATGCCGTCCGGTCCTGACACCCGGTCGGCTGCGCTGCCATGCTGGACGATCCCCTCGGCGCTGATCTTGAGCGGGTCGCCCGAGACGCAGGGGATGCCCGTCGACGTCCAGAGCTGGCTGCTGGGAATGACGAGGGCCCGCGTGGTCGCTGAAGGGGCGGGGGCCGTCGGCGTGGCGGATTCGGTCGAACCGGCCGCTGTCACCGGCTGACGCGGGAACGCCGAGACGAGCAGATACCCGCCCGCGAGCAGCGCGATGAGAGCCAGCACCGAAAGGGTGACCACGAGTGCCCGCCGGCCGCGGGGGCGCCGGGCGGTCTCGTCCCCGTCGGTCTCCGCAGCCCCGGCGCTCGCGGGCTCGTCTCTCGGCGGCGGCGCGGGCGGCCCGGCGGCGTGCGTCTCGGCGGTGCTCGCCCGCAGCGGGGCCGACGCGACCGCGGCGGCCGCCGGTTGCTCCGAGGGCTCGGGGGCGGCAGGGAGCTCTTCCGCTCGCGGCTCGGCTTCACGGGGGACCGGCGCGTCGAGCGGGGGCGCGGGAGTGACGGATGCCGCGTCCCGGGCGGGCGCCGGTGCGCGCAGCTGGGCGATCTTCGCCGCGTCGACCGTGAACAGCCGCGTGTCTTCGCCCCGGAGGTACAGCACCGGCGTCACCCACTCGAGCGTGTCGCGCCCGAGACCGAGAATGGCGATCCGGCCGCTGCGCGTCGCGTCGTCGATGGAGCGCCCGTGCGCCAGCGCGGCGTAGAACCCGCGGGCGAAGGCGAGCGCTGCGCTGTCGCTCACCGTGAACTGCATGGCGACGACGGCGCTGATCCCGCCGCGCACGAGGGCGGCTGCGGTGCCCGAGTACAGCTCGTTCAGGCCACCGGCTCCCGACATGCAGGAGTTCAGGACGACCAGCCGCGGCTCCGGCTCCGCCTCGTCGAGCAGGTCTGCGAGCGCGGCCGCCCCGACGTAGTCCGCCCGTCCATCCGGCCCGCAGAACGCGAGCACGCCCTCGTCGGTCTCGTCCTCGTAGCGGCTGTGGCCGACGAAATGCAGCACGTGGCACGGCTCCGAGAGGAGGCGCCCGTGGAGGCGATCCCACGTCACGTCCTCGATCCAGTCGAGCTCGGCCAGGCCTGCCGCGACGTGCGGGGCGAGCGCCTGCTCCAGGCGATGCCGTTCCCCCTCGACATCCAGCGCCGGAAGGTTGCGCGGCGAAGCGATGAGACCGAGGATCCGCATCGGCGGCTCCACGCGAAGCGGCACGAGGGACTCGGGTGCGGCGATCTGCCGGATGAGCGACTCCTTGCGGCACAGGTACGTGCCGTGGGACCGGTCGTACAGGGCTTCCCATGGCAGGGCGGCCAGCGCAGGGTCCATCAGCCGGAGCCGCAGCTGGAGGCTCTCGCCGTGCGCCTGAGCGACTGCGCGGCTCGTGCGGTACGCGGTGCCGACGTCACCGTCGAACAGCCGGTCGAACAGCTCGGCGCCGATCTGCTGCACTTCGCTCTCGCCCGGCGTGAGCACGCGCCGCGTGGGCACCGACGAGGCCAGCACCGTCGCCTCCACCGCACCGCGCCGCGCGGCGAGACCGTCCACATCCAGCTCGAAGCCGATGCGCCCGCCCTCGCTGCCGCTGGCCCGGAGCACGCGCACGGTGCGAGCACCCGAGTAGTCCCCGGTGCCGATCTCCAGTTCGATGACCGCTGCCATGGCAGCCCCCAGTCCGCCCCCTGGACAGAAGGGTAGCGCCCGGTATCTCGCCGGAACAGGTGTCGCGGCCGTCTCGCGGTGATGCGGCATCCGTCCCGCGGTCCCGGGTAACGCGCGCAGCGGGTGCGGGGAAGGGCGATACCCTGGCATAGTGAAGACGTTCGACACGCTGTACGCCGAGCTCGCCGCGAGAGCGGCTGAGCGCCCCGAGGGATCGGGAACCGTCGCACAGCTCGACGCGGGCGTCCACGCGATCGGCAAGAAGATCGTCGAAGAGGCCGCCGAGGTCTGGATGGCCGCCGAGTACGAGTCGACGGATGCCGCAGCCGAGGAGATCTCGCAGCTGCTGTACCACCTTCAGGTGCTGATGCTCGCGAAGGGGCTGAGCCTCGAGGATGTCTACCGACATCTCTGAGCGCGCGCCCCGATCCATCCTCGAACCCGAAAGCCACGCCGCCATGCTGCGAATCGCCGTGCCGAACAAGGGCTCGCTCGCCGAGACCTCCGCGGAGATGCTGTCCGAAGCCGGATACACCGGCCGTCGCGACCCCAAGGACCTGCACGTCATCGATCCTCAGAACGAGGTCGAGTTCTTCTATCTGCGCCCCAAAGACATCGCCACCTATGTAGGCTCGGGCGCGCTCGACGTCGGGATCACCGGTCGTGACCTGCTGCTCGACGCCCGCATGCCCGGCGCGCGCGAGGTCGAGGCGCTCGGCTTCGCGGGATCGACCTTCCGGTTCGCCGCGCCGACCGGCACGTTCACCGACCTGGGCGATCTCGAGGGCAAGCGCATCGCGACGTCGTATCCGGGTCTCGTCGACGCGTTCCTCGACGAACGCGGCATCGCCGTCGATCTCGTCCCGCTCGACGGGGCGGTGGAGTCGGCCGTGCGGCTGGGCGTGGCGGATGCCGTCGCCGACGTGGTCGAGACCGGCACCACCCTGCGCCAGGCGGGCCTCGAGGTGTTCGGGCCCCCGATCCTCCGCTCGGAGGCGGTGCTGATCGCCGGTCCCGCCGACATCCCCGGCACCGAGACGCTGCTGCGCCGCCTGCGCGGCGTCCTGGTCGCGCGGCAGTACGTCCTTATCGACTACGACCTCCCGGCCGACCTCGTTGACCAGGCGGTCGCGATAGCCCCGGGCATCGAGTCGCCCACGATCTCACCGCTCCGCGACCCGGCCTGGGTGGCCGTCCGCGTGATGAGTCCCCGCAAGGGCGTCAACCAGGTCATGGACGCCCTGTACGGCATCGGCGCGCGGGCCATCCTGGTGAGCGCGATCCACAACGCGAGGCTGTGATGGGCGGAGCATCGTCATGAGCCTCGTCTGCCGCGTGATCCCGTGCCTCGATGTCGCCGCCGGGCGGGTCGTCAAGGGCGTGAACTTCCAGAACCTGCGCGACATGGGCGACCCCGTCGAACTCGCCCGCGAGTACTTCCGGCAGGGCGCCGACGAGATCACGTTCCTCGACGTCACCGCCACGGTGGACGAGCGGTCGACGACCTACGACGTCGTGCGCCGGACCGCCGAAGAGGTCTTCATTCCGCTCACCGTCGGCGGCGGCGTGCGGTCGGCCGACGACGTGGCGCGCCTGCTGTCGGTCGGCGCCGACAAGATCGGCGTCAACTCGGCCGCCATCGCCCGGCCCCCGCTCCTCGACGAGATCGCCGACCGCTTCGGTGCGCAGGTGCTGGTGCTGTCGCTCGACGTCAAGCGTTCGCCCGCCACCGAATCCGGCTTCGTCGTCACCACGCATGGCGGTCGCACCGAGACGACGCTCGATGCGCTCGAGTGGGCGCGAGAAGCCATCGAGCGCGGCGCGGGGGAGCTGCTCGTCAACTCCATCGACGCCGACGGCACCAAGCAGGGCTTCGACCTCGAGCTCGTGGGCCTCATGCGCGAGGTCGCCAGCGTGCCGGTGATCGCTTCGGGCGGCGCCGGCTCCGCCGCGGATTTCGGGCCGGCCATCGCGGCCGGAGCGGACGCCGTGCTCGCGGCATCCGTCTTCCACTCCGGACAGCTCACGGTCGGCGATGTGAAGGCGGCGATGGTGGCCGAGGGCATCGCGGTGCGGGAGGTGGCACCATGAGCGACACGGTCGACGAGCGCATCGCGCGCGTGACGTTCAACGGCGACGGCCTCGTCGCCGCCATCATCCAGCAGTGGGACAGCCGCGAGGTGCTCATGCTCGGATGGATGGATGCCGAGGCCCTCCGTCGCACGCTCACCGAAGGCCGCGTCACCTTCTGGTCGCGATCCCGCCAGGAGTACTGGCGCAAGGGCGACACGTCCGGGCACATCCAGCTGGTGCGCGGCGTCAGCCTCGACTGCGACGGCGACGCCATCCTCGTCGAGGTCGAACAGGTGGGCGCCGCCTGTCACACCGGCACCCGAACCTGCTTCGACGGCCGCGACCTCGGGGCTGTTCGCGGTCCGGAGCCGGCCGAGTGATCCGCCGGGGGCGGCTGCTCTCCGTCATCGTCACGGTGCTGTGCGGGGCGCTCGGCGTGATCTCGTCGACCCAGACCTGGCTCACCGTCGTGCTCGCGGACGGCGGGCACCATGCCCTCGAGGTGCCCGGTGCATCGGCCGTGCCCGTGCTGGCGCCCCTGAGTCTCGCGGTGCTCGCACTCGGTGCGGCGCTCTCGATCGTCGGCCTCGCGCTCCGCTACGTGTTCGGCGCGCTCGCGGTGCTCATCGGCGGCGTGCTCGCCTGGCTCACCGCGCGGGTGGTGTTCGAGCATCCGGTCTCCGCCGTCGCGTCCGTGGTCACGGAGTCCACCGGCATCACGGGGGAGGCGTCGGTTGCGAAGCTCGTCGCATCGATCCAGGCGACCCCCTGGCCTGCCGTCACTCTGGTGGTGTGGGCCGTGCTGATCATCGCGGGCGGGTTCGTGCTGGCGACCGCTCACCGCTGGTCCCGAACGGGACGCCGGTACCGTACCGACGACGCGCCGAGGACGGTGTCGCCTGCCGGTTCCCGCCCCCATGATGCGGCCGGATCGCGCGCCATCGACGACTGGGACGACCTGTCTCGTGGCGAGGACCCGACCGCCTGACCGTCGCCTCGACCAGCCTCAAAGCACGGGAAACTCGAGCGTTCGCGAGTGCTCCGCGTCTTCGATGTGGAGCGATACGAAACGTTCATGGTGCGGCGGGCGGAGCCTGACTACCGCCCGACCGCGCTCCAGGCTGTCGACGGCGCCGGCGGCCCACGCAATGGCATCCCGGAAGTCGGCTTTCGAGGGAAGTGATCCCTGGCTGTCGTCGAGAAGGAGCAGATCGATTCCGCGCCCGCGCGCGCGATGCACGCTCGAAACCAGCGGTTCGTGGAGAAGTGCGCCGGCACGGATCTCGTCTCGGAGGGATGCCTCCAAAGCGCGGATGCCCTCGCGGTGCTCGTCGGCGAGCTGGTCAGCGGCGATCAGATTCAGGACGGGTTCCACCTCCGCCTGAAGCCGGGCGGTCTGACGGCGACGTTCCCGTTCGCCCGCCTCGGTCTCCGCTTGTTGTGCGGCCCGACGGCGATCGGCGGCATAATACTGCGCGATCGCCCGTGCGGTCGGCCGAAGACCTACCGCGAACATCGTCCCGATGAGCAGCGTGCCGGCGTGCCGATCGATGAGGTCGATTCCGGCGACCACGCCCTGCCCCGTGCTGACAGTCCACGCGACGCAGATCACTGCCATGCCGCCCATTGCCGCCCACGCCTGAACGATCCGTCCACGAATTCCGAGTGCCATCAACACCAGAGAGTTGGCTCCCAGGTGCCACGCCGCGTAGCCCGGCCAGCCATCCGTCGGCAGATTCCACGTCACCATCGCGGTGGTGACGATTGCGCTGCCCACCACGAGGGAGGTCCTCAGCATCGATAGGGGAAAGCTCCCCGGACGCATGACCACGACAGCGCTGGCACTGACCAGGAGCACCGCCAGGATGCTGACCCAGGGCACGAGCACCGACCCGATGGTGCTGATGGCCAGCACCCATTGCGTCAAGACGAACAGCAGCAGGATGCCCTGCCCAGCTCGATCTGTCAGCTTGAAGAACCGGGCGACATCGACCGCCGGCTCCCCGACCGCACCGACACTCATGCCGGCGCCCACTCGAGGACGACGCGCGTACCGTGCCCGGGCAGCGACACGACGTCCGAGGATCCGCCGGGCAAAGTCGCCATCCGCTCCCGGATGCTGACTGCGATGCCAAGTCGGGCGGGAGGCACCGTGTTGGGGTCGAATCCGCGCCCGTCGTCCAGAACATCCACTCGCACGCCGGACGTCGCCACGTCCACGTGAACCTCCCGGTGCAGCTCGCGGCCCGGAAGTTCAGCGTGCCTCACGACGTTCCGCAACGCTTCGCCGAGACCCTCAGCGAGGGCCTGAGCGGCGTGGGCCGCCACGGGATGGGCGTCTTCCGCGACGTGGTACGAGAACACCGCACCCGGGTCGGTTTCCGTGGTGATGGCCTGTAGGTGCCACACGAACTCGCGAGGCGACCGGCCCTCGACCGAGGCCCCGCCGGACTCGTATTCCTTGAGCTTTGCGAGCGTGTTCTTCGCCTGCGCCGCGGCGGCGCCCCTCAGCAGGCTGCTCGCCTGTGCTGCTGCGAGCAAGGTCACGAGCACTTGATCGTGTAGAAGGGCCTTCACCCGCGAGCGTTGCCGATGTTCAGAGCGGCGGGCTGCTTGGACGGCCGTCTCCTCGCGGGCGCTTGCCGCCGCGGCATCCAGTTCCGCCGCCCGAACAAGCGTGACCGACACGAGGGCCGCAATCACCGCACCGAACATGACTGCGTACAGTGCATCAGCGAATGCCACTGCGAAAGGCTGCGGCGAGCTGAGGGCTCGATCCACCAGGACGAGGAACCCGGTAGCCGGGAGGTACAGCCACAGCCACCGTCCCGACCACGCCATCGCCGCGCCCGTCACGCCGAACGCCGTGACCCCGAAAACCCACGGCTGGCTGGATTCCGCGGGGAGTTCGGACGCCTGCATGAAGGGAACCCACGTTACGAGGACAACCAACTGCGACACTGCGATCCAAGCAGCCCACCGCTTGATCGAGCGTGATGAGCTCCACGGGGCTGCGATCGCCATGCCCAACGGCACGCCGAAAGTCACGAGAAGCGCCGCTGTGGACCACCACGCAGTCATCGAAGGCGACTGGATCTGGATGCTCGGCACGGCGAGGACCCCGAACACCACTGTCGCGACGCCGAAGGCGACAGCAATCGTGCGCAGAAATCGCGTCTCGGCCAGTCCAGGACGAAACGCCATCATCGTCATGCGGTTCCGGGGCTACTGGGGGACGGTAAGAATCCATCCTCGACGGCGCGCTTGTAAAGGTCGACCTTCGTCGGCGCGGGGCGGCCCGCGCGCACATATTTCGCACGAATGCGTCTGACGTAGTCTTCCACCGTCGCGGGGGAGATCTGATTCGCATAGGCCACGGCTTGCGCCTTGGCTCCATCGGCGAACATCGCCAGCACGCGCTGTTCCTGGGGGCTGAGGTTGGCTCGGTCGAACTCCGGATCGGCGTCGACGGCGGACGCCCACTCGGCAGACACGACAGGCTGATTGTTGGCGGCGGCGGAGACGGCATCCAGGATCACTTCCGGCGGTTCTGACTTCCTCACGATGCCGAGGACCTCGGTCTTCGCCGTCAGTCGAACCAGATACGGGTCTTCACCGGAGGTGAACGCCAGTGTCTTCACACCAGCGCTCGACAATCGAGCGACGTTGTTGACTGGTGAGGAGCCGTCCGAGAGTCGGATGTCCAGAACAACCAGATCCAGCCTCGGGAAACGGTCGAGGACCTCCTCGACTGTCTCGGTCGATCCGACGTACTCCAGATCCGGCCGTACGGCCAGGAGCGCCTCGAAGGCAACAGAGACGATCGAGTGGTCATCGACGAGGGCGATCAGATGAGGATCCGGGCGCAAAGGATCGATCGAGTCCACCACCAGTATTCCCCCTGGCAACTACGCGCGGCGCCGCCACCAGGCGGCACCCTGTGGCGGCCTGTCCGGCTCGGTAGCGGAAGGCTAGCGCTTGATATTCGACGCCCGCAAATCCCAGGGCACCGTTACAGTGCCCCGGGTTTTCGGGGCAGCGAACTCAGCGCAGAACGCATTAGCGTGTGACGTGCGAGCCCACCTATGCATCTCCGGGCGCGAGCGTTTGAGATGTGCGGCGGGCTTCCCTGACGGGGCTGCTCTTGCACCGATTCCTGGGGAGAATCATGGGAGAGCGACCTAGTCGGCGTCTGCCGAGGCGGGGACGGCAAGTCTCCACGCGGGGGGTGTGGAGGCTTGTCATTGCCGTCGTCGCGGTAGCCGCGGTGGTGTTCGGGATGTCGGTGCCCGCGTATGCGGCGTCAGCGTTCACGGCGGCGCCGACACCGACGATCACCGGGGCAGCGGTTGTGGGGCAAACGCTGACCGCGAATGCCGGCGCATGGGCGCCCACCCCCGACGCGGTGTCGTATCAGTGGAATCGTGCCGGTGCGGCGATAACTGGCGCGACAGCCAGCAGCTACCTCGTCACATCCGCGGACAGCGGCAAGGCGCTGACCGTCACCGTGACCGCGACGAAGAGCGACTTCGTCACGACTGCGAAGAGCAGCATCACCTGGAGCGTCGGAACCGCGTTCACCACCGCGCCCACCCCAACGATCACGGGAAGTGCCGCTGTCGGGTCGACTCTGACGGCCGCGGCGGGCACATGGGCACCCGTCGCGGACTCGACGAGGTACCAGTGGAACCGCAACGGCGTCCCGATCCTCGGCGCGAACGCCGCCACGTATGCGCTGGTCGCCGCCGACGCAGGCACGTCGATCGCTCTGACGGTCACGTCGGCGAAGGCCGGGTATGCGACGACGTCCAAGACCAGCGCCGCGAAGGCTGTGGCACTCGGAAGCTTCACAACCGCGCCGACGCCGACCATCACCGGGACCGCAGCTGTGGGTTCCACGCTGACGGCTACGGCCGGCGCGTGGAGCCCGACCCCCGGTTCGTTGACCTACCAGTGGAACCGGAACGGCGCCGCGATCGCGGGCGCGACGGCCTCCACCTATCTCCTGGCCACCGCTGATGGCGGCACCAACATCGCGGTCACAGTCACCGCGAAGAAGACCGGCTACACCACCACCAGCAAGACCAGCACCACCAAGGCCGTGCCGGCCCTGACCTTCACCACGGCGCCGACTCCGACCATCACCGGGACCGCCTCGGTCGGGTCGACCCTGACTGCGGTTCCGGGAGCATGGGCACCGGTGCCGGACTCATACGCCTATCAGTGGAAACGGGACGGCGCCGTGATCACCGGCGCCACCGCCACGACCTACGTGGTCGCAACGGCAGACCGTGGCGCGAGCATCAGCGTGACCGTCACGGCGAAGAAGACCGGCTACACGACCACTTCCAAGACGAGCGCGGCCCGAGCCATCCCGGGTGTGGCCTTCACCACGGCACCGACACCGACCATTTCCGGGACGGCGACCGTGGGGTCGACCCTGACCGCCGCGACGGGGACGTGGGCCCCGGTGCCGGACTCGTACGCGTATCAGTGGAAACGCAACGGATTCGCGATCGCCGGTGCGACCGCGAAGACCTACGTGCTCGTGGCAGCGGACGGCGGAACGTCCATCACGGTGACGGTGACGGCGAAGAAGACCGGCTACACAACCACCTCCAAGACCAGCACCGCGAAGGCCGTGCCGGCCCTCACCTTCACGACCGCACCGACCCCGACGATCACCGGGACAGGCGCTGTGGGGTCGACCCTGACAGCCGCGACGGGGACGTGGGCACCGGTGCCCGACTCGTACACGTATCAGTGGAAACGCAACGGAGTCGCGATCGCCGGTGCGACCGCGAAGACCTATGTGCTCGTGGCAGCGGACGGCGGAACGTCCATCACGGTGACGGTGACGGCGAAGAAGACCGGCTACACGTCGACTGCGAAGACCAGTGCCGCGAAGGCCATCCCGGCGCTGACCTTCACGACCGCACCGACCCCGACGATCAGTGGGACTGCCACGGTCGGGTCGACCCTGACCGCGGTGCCAGGGACATGGGCGCCAGTGCCGGACTCGTATACGTATCAGTGGAGCCGCAACGGCGTCGCGATCACCGGCGCCACCGCCACGACCTATGTCCTCACAGCAACGGACGGCGGAACGTCCATTACGGTGACGGTGACGGCGAAGAAGACCGGCTACACGTCCACTGCGAAGAGCAGTGCCGCCAAGGCCATCCCGACGCTGACGTTCACGACCGCACCGACCCCGACGATCAGTGGGACTGCCACGGTCGGGTCGACCCTGACCGCGGTGCCAGGGACATGGGCGCCAGTGCCGGACTCGTATACGTATCAGTGGAGCCGCAACGGCGTCGCGATCACCGGCGCCACCGCCACGACCTACGTTCTCGTCGCCGCGGACGGCGGCACCTCGATCACGGTGACGGTGACGGCGAAGAAGACCGGCTACACGTCCACTGCGAAGACCAGTGCCGCCAAGGCCATCCCGGCGCTGGCCTTCACCGCGGCGCCCCTGCCGACCATCACCGGGGTCGCGACGGTCGGAACCATGCTGACGGCCACGCCCGGCACGTGGAGCCCGACCCCCGAGTCGTTCACCTACCAGTGGAACCGGAACGGCACCGCCATCGCGGGCGCGACGGCCTCGACCTATCTCCTCGTCACGGCCGATGGTGGCACCAGCATCACAGTGACGGTGACAGCGAAGAAGACGGGATATACCCCCACCGCCAAGACCAGTACGACGATGACCGTCCCCGGGCTCGCGTTCACGACAGCGCCGACGCCGACGATCACCGGGACCGCAGCTGTGGGTTCGACGCTGACGGCTGCGGCCGGCGCGTGGGCGCCCACGCCGGACTCCGTGGCGTATCAGTGGAACCGCAACGGCGCCGCGATCGCGGGCGCGACCGCCTCCACCTACGTGCTGGTCGCGTCTGACGCGGGCACGAGCATCACCGTGACGGTGACAGCTAAGAAGAGCGGCTTCGCCACGACGAGCAAGACCAGCACCACGAAGTCCGTGACAGCGCCGGTGATGCACATCTCGGCGAACATCACAAGCAACACGACGTGGTCCGCGTCGAAGGCAATGGTCTACATTCTCGACGGCGGGATCACGGTTGAGCAGGGGGTGACGTTGACGATCGCGGCGGGAACGGTCGTGAAGTCGCTCAGCGGCGGCATCAACGTCTCCGGGTCGCTGGTCGTCAACGGCACCAGCGCGTCGCCGGTGGTGTTCACCTCGCTGCGGGATGACTCCATCGGTGGGGACACCGGCGGGGACGGGGCCACCACCTCACCCAAGCCCGGCGACTGGTATGGCATCTACGTCGGAGACGCCGGCGCGCTCACCACCGTCAACACCACCATCCGCTACGGGTCAACCGGAATCCAAAGCACCAACCTTTCGTCGAAGATCGACGTGACCAGCTCCACCATCGCGAACAGCTACGACCGGGGCGTTTACGCTCACGCCGGGGAGAGTTCCACGGTGAAGCTGCAGAACAACACCATCACCGGGTCCGGGGCCGAAGCGGTCAGCATCTATGGCAACAACATCGACACCAGCGTGCTGCGCGGCAACAGCGGCTCGGGGAACAAGATCAACGCGATCCAGCTCAACGGCATCCTGACCACCAACACCTCGTTCCCTCTCGGTGGGCTGCCGGTGATCACCACCGGCGGCAACTACGGCGGGATCACGGTTGAGCAGGGGGTGACGTTGACGATCGCGGCGGGAACGGTCGTGAAGTCGCTCAGCGGCGGCATCAACGTCTCCGGGTCGCTGGTCGTCAACGGCACCAGCGCGTCGCCGGTGGTGTTCACCTCGCTGCGGGATGACTCCATCGGTGGGGACACCGGCGGGGACGGGGCCACCACCTCACCCAAGCCCGGCGACTGGTATGGCATCTACGTCGGAGACGCCGGCGCGCTCACCACCGTCAACACCACCATCCGCTACGGGTCAACCGGAATCCAAAGCACCAACCTTTCGTCGAAGATCGACGTGACCAGCTCCACCATCGCGAACAGCTACGACCGGGGCGTTTACGCTCACGCCGGGGAGAGTTCCACGGTGAAGCTGCAGAACAACACCATCACCGGGTCCGGGGCCGAAGCGGTCAGCATCTATGGCAACAACATCGACACCAGCGTGCTGCGCGGCAACAGCGGCTCGGGGAACAAGATCAACGCGATCCAGCTCAACGGCATCCTGACCACCAACACCTCGTTCCCTCTCGGTGGGCTGCCGGTGATCACCACCGGCGGCAACTACGGCGGGATCACGGTTGAGCAGGGGGTGACGTTGACGATCGCGGCGGGAACGGTCGTGAAGTCGCTCAGCGGCGGCATCAACGTCTCCGGGTCGCTGGTCGTCAACGGCACCAGCGCGTCGCCGGTGGTGTTCACCTCGCTGCGGGATGACTCCATCGGTGGGGACACCGGCGGGGACGGGGCCACCACCTCACCCAAGCCCGGCGACTGGTATGGCATCTACGTCGGAGACGCCGGCGCGCTCACCACCGTCAACACCACCATCCGCTACGGGTCAACCGGAATCCAAAGCACCAACCTTTCGTCGAAGATCGACGTGACCAGCTCCACCATCGCGAACAGCTACGACCGGGGCGTTTACGCTCACGCCGGGGAGAGTTCCACGGTGAAGCTGCAGAACAACACCATCACCGGGTCCGGGGCCGAAGCGGTCAGCATCTATGGCAACAACATCGACACCAGCGTGCTGCGCGGCAACAGCGGCTCGGGGAACAAGATCAACGCGATCCAGCTCAACGGCATCCTGACCACCAACACCTCGTTCCCTCTCGGTGGGCTGCCGGTGATCACCACCGGCGGCAACTACGGCGGGATCACGGTTGAGCAGGGGGTGACGTTGACGATCGCGGCGGGAACGGTCGTGAAGTCGCTCAGCGGCGGCATCAACGTCTCCGGGTCGCTGGTCGTCAACGGCACCAGCGCGTCGCCGGTGGTGTTCACCTCGCTGCGGGATGACTCCATCGGTGGGGACACCGGCGGGGACGGGGCCACCACCTCACCCAAGCCCGGCGACTGGTATGGCATCTACGTCGGAGACGCCGGCGCGCTCACCACCGTCAACACCACCATCCGCTACGGGTCAACCGGAATCCAAAGCACCAACCTTTCGTCGAAGATCGACGTGACCAGCTCCACCATCGCGAACAGCTACGACCGGGGCGTTTACGCTCACGCCGGGGAGAGTTCCACGGTGAAGCTGCAGAACAACACCATCACCGGGTCCGGGGCCGAAGCGGTCAGCATCTATGGCAACAACATCGACACCAGCGTGCTGCGCGGCAACAGCGGCTCGGGGAACAAGATCAACGCGATCCAGCTCAACGGCATCCTGACCACCAACACCTCGTTCCCTCTCGGTGGGCTGCCGGTGATCACCACCGGCGGCAACTACGGCGGGATCACGGTTGAGCAGGGGGTGACGTTGACGATCGCGGCGGGAACGGTCGTGAAGTCGCTCAGCGGCGGCATCAACGTCTCCGGGTCGCTGGTCGTCAACGGCACCAGCGCGTCGCCGGTGGTGTTCACCTCGCTGCGGGATGACTCCATCGGTGGGGACACCGGCGGGGACGGGGCCACCACCTCACCCAAGCCCGGCGACTGGTATGGCATCTACGTCGGAGACGCCGGCGCGCTCACCACCGTCAACACCACCATCCGCTACGGGTCAACCGGAATCCAAAGCACCAACCTTTCGTCGAAGATCGACGTGACCAGCTCCACCATCGCGAACAGCTACGACCGGGGCGTTTACGCTCACGCCGGGGAGAGTTCCACGGTGAAGCTGCAGAACAACACCATCACCGGGTCCGGGGCCGAAGCGGTCAGCATCTATGGCAACAACATCGACACCAGCGTGCTGCGCGGCAACAGCGGCTCGGGGAACAAGATCAACGCGATCCAGCTCAACGGCATCCTGACCACCAACACCTCGTTCCCTCTCGGTGGGCTGCCGGTGATCACCACCGGCGGCAACTACGGCGGGATCACGGTTGAGCAGGGGGTGACGTTGACGATCGCGGCGGGAACGGTCGTGAAGTCGCTCAGCGGCGGCATCAACGTCTCCGGGTCGCTGGTCGTCAACGGCACCAGCGCGTCGCCGGTGGTGTTCACCTCGCTGCGGGATGACTCCATCGGTGGGGACACCGGCGGGGACGGGGCCACCACCTCACCCAAGCCCGGCGACTGGTATGGCATCTACGTCGGAGACGCCGGCGCGCTCACCACCGTCAACACCACCATCCGCTACGGGTCAACCGGAATCCAAAGCACCAACCTTTCGTCGAAGATCGACGTGACCAGCTCCACCATCGCGAACAGCTACGACCGGGGCGTTTACGCTCACGCCGGGGAGAGTTCCACGGTGAAGCTGCAGAACAACACCATCACCGGGTCCGGGGCCGAAGCGGTCAGCATCTATGGCAACAACATCGACACCAGCGTGCTGCGCGGCAACAGCGGCTCGGGGAACAAGATCAACGCGATCCAGCTCAACGGCATCCTGACCACCAACACCTCGTTCCCTCTCGGTGGGCTGCCGGTGATCACCACCGGCGGCAACTACGGCGGGATCACGGTTGAGCAGGGGGTGACGTTGACGATCGCGGCGGGAACGGTCGTGAAGTCGCTCAGCGGCGGCATCAACGTCTCCGGGTCGCTGGTCGTCAACGGCACCAGCGCGTCGCCGGTGGTGTTCACCTCGCTGCGGGATGACTCCATCGGTGGGGACACCGGCGGGGACGGGGCCACCACCTCACCCAAGCCCGGCGACTGGTATGGCATCTACGTCGGAGACGCCGGCGCGCTCACCACCGTCAACACCACCATCCGCTACGGGTCAACCGGAATCCAAAGCACCGGCATCAGTGCCATCCGCGCGAATCAAACCTCAGTGTCGAACGTGGCGGACACATGCATCGACGCGAGTGGCGCCGACAGTGCCAGCTATTTCCACGGTGTCTTGCGGGACTGCGCGGTGGGCGTCTACTCCTCGTCTCTCACCTACTTCGATGCATCAGGGGTCGATTGGGGCGACGGACAACCGCCTGGAGACGGCAGCAACGGCCGGCCACGAGCATTGGGAGCCGGCGTGAATGTCTTCCCGTGGGCCGGGTGGGTCGCACCGCCGCCGGCACCTCGCCCTACGACCTACGTCGCGTCACCGTGTAGAGACCTGCTTGTGATCGGCGTCCGAGGCTCTGGCGAGGAAGCCAACGTCGGGAACCGAAGCATGGGCAACATGGTTTCCGCCTTCTACGACGAATATTCGAAGGCCTTGGACTATCAGGCCCAACGCGACGTCACCGTCCGGACGATCGGACTGGATTACCCTGCACATGCCGTTCCGCTCTCCTCGCCGGATGCGCCGGGACTCCTTGAGTACAACAATGGGGCTTGGTACGGAGCCGTCCAGCTGATGGCCACGCTGAAGGATGAGCGAGAACGGTGCGCCAGTTCTGGTGAGAAGATCGCCCTGATCGGCTACTCCCAAGGGGCCTGGGTCATCCATTCGACACTCGGCTACATGCAGCGGACCGGCACCTTGCCAGTGGACGACATCGCTTCTGTCCTGTTGATCGCTGACCCACAACGGATGCAGCTGGCGCCAGAGCTGAACATGGGAACCGCGACAGGTGACACGTGGGGGATAGCCAACGCTCAGGTTGTAGGCATTCCGGCAGCGAACTTCAGCAGCTGGCTTGCAGGATCGCTGTATCCGGAGGTTCGCCAGTTCCAAGCCAGCAACCCTTCGAGCGCGGACATGCTGACGCCGGTGGACATACCGACGTCGGTCCTGTCCCGAGTCGTTACCACCTGCAATTTCTCAGACCCCGTATGCGCCATCGGCGGCCGTGGCTTCCCCACTGGATCGGTGCATGGCGAGTACCCACAGTCATGGGACTCGTTCGTGGATGAGTCGGCCAGTACGACCCTCATCTATCTCGACTGAGTAACCGGCCGACGACCTGTCTCGTGGCGAGGACCCGACCGCCTGACCGCTAGACTGGCGGCATCCCGCGCTTCCAGGCTTCACGAGGAGACAAGCAATGAGCAACAACATCGGCGACCCCGGCCACGGACACTCGCCCGCCGCCTGGACAGCCGTCGTGATCATGCTCGTCGCCGTCGCGATCGGCACCTTCTTCTTCTTCCTCGACATGCCGGTGTTCGTCTGGGCGGCGGCGGTCCTCCTCGTGATCGGGCTCATCGTGGGCTGGATCATGAAGCGCGCCGGCTACGGCGTGGGTGGCTCCAAGGTCGCGGCGAAAGAGCACTGAACATGCTCGCCGACCTGACGGCCGGCGCGGTTGAGGATGCCGAGGCCCGCGCCTCGGAGCGCCCGCTGGCTGCGGTCGAAGCAGCCGCTCTGGCGCAGCGTCCCGCGATCGACGCCCTCGCTGCACTCGCTCCCGCCGACCGTGTGAGGATCATCGCCGAGGTCAAGCGCGCCAGCCCGTCGCGCGGCGACCTGGCGTCCATCCCTGATCCTGCGCTGCAGGCCCGCCGCTACGAAGAGGGAGGCGCGTCGGCCATCTCGGTCCTCACCGAGGGGCGGCGGTTCAAAGGCAGTCTCGCCGATCTCGAGGCCGTCAAGGCCGCGGTCCGCCTGCCGGTGCTGCGCAAGGACTTCATCGCCACCGAGTACCAGGTACTCGAGGCGCGCGCGTCGGGTGCGGACCTCGTGCTCCTCATCGTCGCCGCTCTCGACCAGGACGTGCTCGCGCGCCTGTTCACCTTCGCCCAGCAGCTCGGCATGACCCCGCTGGTCGAGACGCATTCGGCCGACGAGGTCGACCGGGCCGTCGACATCGGTGCGCAGCTGATCGGCGTGAACGCCCGCGACCTCTCCACCTTCCAGCTCGACCGCGACCTCTTCGGGCGACTGGCCGGGCGGATCCCCGCCGGGGCGGTCAAGATCGCCGAATCGGCGGTGCTCGTCCCTGACGACGTCGCCCACTACCGTCGTGACGGCGCAGACGTCGTGCTCATCGGCGAGGCGCTCGTCACGAACGATCCCGTGTCCACGCTTCGCGCATTCCTGGAGGCCGGCGCATGAGTCTTCGTGAGGCTCCCGGGCCCCTCTTCGGCGAGTTCGGCGGGCGGTTCATGCCCGAGTCGCTCGTCGCCGCCATCGACGAGCTGACGGCCGAGTACGAGGCCGCGAAAGCCGATCCCGAGTTCCAGGCGGAGTTCGTGCGCCTGCTGCACTCGTACGCCGGCCGCCCGTCGCCCATCACCGAGGTGGCCCGGTTCGCCGAGCACGCCGGGGGAGCGCGCGTCTTCCTCAAGCGCGAGGACCTCAACCACACCGGCTCGCACAAGATCAACAACGTGCTCGGGCAGGCGCTCCTCACGAAGCGCCTCGGCAAGACCCGCGTGATCGCCGAGACCGGCGCCGGTCAGCACGGCGTGGCCACCGCGACCGCCGCGGCCCTCTTCGGCTTCGACTGCACGATCTACATGGGCGAGGTCGACACCGAGCGACAGGCGCTCAACGTCGCCCGCATGCGCCTGCTGGGCGCGGAGGTCATACCGGTGAAGACCGGCTCCCGCACCCTCAAGGACGCCATCAACGACGCCTACCGTGACTGGGTGGCGAGCGTCGAGACGACGAACTACATCTTCGGCACCGCCGCGGGCCCGCATCCGTTCCCCGCGATGGTGCGCGACTTCCAGAAGGTCATCTCCGAGGAGGCGCGCGTCCAGCTGCTGGAGGAGGCCGGCCGGCTGCCGGACGCGGTGCTCGCGTGCGTCGGCGGGGGGTCCAACGCGATCGGCATGTTCGACGCCTTCCTCGACGACGACGGCGTGAAGCTCTACGGAGTGGAGGCCGCCGGCGACGGCGTCGACACGGCGCGCCACGCCGCCTCCATCGAGCGCGGACGCCCCGGCGTGCTGCACGGCGCGAAGACGTTCGTGCTCCAGGACGAAGACGGCCAGACGATCGAGTCCCACTCCATCTCCGCCGGCCTCGACTACCCCGGCGTCGGGCCCGAGCATGCCTGGCTTGCATCGATCGGGCGCGCGGAGTACATCCCCGCGACCGATGACGAGGCCATGCAGGCACTCCGCCTGCTCTCCGAGACGGAGGGCATCATCCCGGCGATCGAGTCGGCGCACGCCCTGGCCGGCGCCTTGCGCATCGGCCGCGAACTGGGCCCGGACGCGATCCTCGCGGTGTGCCTGTCAGGGCGCGGCGACAAAGACATGGACACCGCCGCCCGCTACTTCCGGCTCTACGACAAGGGCACGGATGCCGCGACCGCAGCGACGGCGGCCCACGACGACGCTGCGAAGGGCGAGGGGGAGAAGCTGTGAGCTCGCGCGTCGCCGCAGCGATCGACGCTGCCCACGCCGAGGGCCGGGGCGCCTTCGTCGGCTACCTGCCGCTCGGCTTCCCCGATCTGCCCACGAGCATCGACGCCGCCGTCGCGCTGGCTGAGAACGGCGCCGACATCCTCGAGCTCGGTCCGCCCTACTCCGACCCGGTGATGGACGGCACGGTCATCCAGGAGGCGACGCAGGCCGCTCTCGCCGGGGGCTTCCGCCTGCGCGACACGTTCACCGCAGTACGCGAGATCACGCGGCGCGTGGATGTTCCCGTCCTCGTGATGACGTACTGGAACCCGGTGCTGCAGTACGGCGTCGACCGCTACGCCGACGACCTTCTCGCCGCCGGGGGAGCGGGCCTCATCACCCCCGACATCACCCCCGAGTCGGCCCCCGAGTGGATCGCCGCCAGCGAGCGCACCGGCCTCGACCGCGTGTTCCTCGCCGCGCCGACCTCGACCGACGAGCGGCTCGACCTCATCGTGCGCAACTCGACCGGCTTCGTCTACACCGTCTCGACCATGGGCATCACGGGCGAGCGGGCACAGTTGGATGCCGCGGCCCGCGGTCTGGTCGCGCGCCTGCGCGAGCACGGGGTCGAGCACGCGTGCGTCGGAATCGGCATCTCGAACGCCGAGCAGGTCGCGGGCGTGCTGGATTACGCGGACGGCGCCATCGTCGGCACCGCGCTCGTCCGCGCACTGCGCGAGCGCGGCCTCGAGGGGCTCGCCGAGACCGCGCGCAGCCTCGCCGCAGGCACTGCGCGCCGCGCGAACTAGACTTCTCAGGTCGGCGCCCGCCGCCGTCACCTCCCGCACGGATCCCCAAGGACACGGTTCTCCCATGATCAACGCCGCCGCGAGCGTCGTCGCCAGCATCCCGAGCCCGTCGATCAGCTACTTCGACATCGGGCCCCTGCGGATCCACATCTATGCGCTCTGCATCATCACGGGCATCATCGTCGCGGTGCTGTGGACGAACGCGCGCCTCACCAAGCGCGGCGCCGAACCTTGGGTGGTCATCGACATCGCCCTCCTCGCGGTGCCGATCGCGATCATCGCCGCGCGCCTGTACCACGTGGTCACGCACTGGGACTTCTACTTCGGCGAAGGCTCGCGCCCCTGGTCGTTCCTGTACATCTGGGAAGGCGGCATCGCGATCTACGGCGCGCTCATCGGCGGTGCGATCGGTGCGTGGCTCGGCTGCAAGTGGACCGGCATCCGCTTCTGGAGCTTCGCGGACGCGCTGGCACCGGGTCTGCTGCTGGCGCAGGCCATCGGCCGCTTCGGCAACTGGTTCAACCAGGAGCTGTACGGGCTGCCGACCGACGTGCCCTGGGGTCTCGAGATCGACTACCCGAACCCGGCCTGGCCCATCGGCCTGCCCGAGGGCACGCTGTTCCACCCCACCTTCCTCTACGAGGTGGTCTGGAACGTCCTCGGTGTCGTCTTCCTGGTGTTCGTCGGCCGTCGCTTCCGACTGCAGTGGGGCCGGCTCTTCGCGCTCTACCTCGTCTGGTACAGCGCCGGCCGCATCGTGTGGGAGTCGATCCGCATCGACCCGAGTGACATCTACCTGGGCCTGCGCACCAACGTCTGGGCGGCGATCCTCGGCGTCGTCATCGGCCTTGCGATCTTCTTCGTGCAGAAGCGCCGGCACCCGGGCCTGGAGCCTTCGCCCTATGTGTCCGGCCGCGAGTGGAAGCCCGGACAGGCTGTACAATCGCAGGAGTCCGACGACTTCGTCGACGTCAGCGAACCCCCGACGTCCGAGGCCGAAGGGGTCAGCGCCACAAGCACTCCTGCCAACCAATAACGCAGCTCTCCCCCCGAAGAGCGCGCCCAGGGCCGACGTCGTCCCATCTTGACTATCAACGTGAGGACGGTAGGTATGGCTTCGAGCCCCCGTTCCGTCGCCTCCGCGGAGGCGATCTTCCCCGCTGCATCCGGCCGTGCCGGCTTCCCGCAGAAACAGGGGATGTACAACCCCGCCTTCGAGAAGGACGCGTGCGGCCTGGCCATGGTCGCGACGCTCCGCGGCGAGGCCGGCCACGACATCATCGACCTCGCGCTGACGGCGCTGCGCAACCTCGAGCACCGGGGAGCGATCGGCTCGGACGCCGGCACCGGCGACGGCGCGGGCATCCTCACGCAGATGCCCGACGCGTTCCTGCGTGCCGTGGCCGGCTTCGAGCTGCCCCCGGTGGGGGAGTACGCAGCGGGCATGGTCTTCCTGCCGCGAGACGCCGACGCGCGAGCGACCCAGAAGTCGGGCATCGAGCGGATCGCGGCATCCGAGGGTCTCACCGTGCTCGGGTGGCGCGATGTGCCCACCGCCGAGGAGAACCTCGGCAAGCTGGCCTTCGCGGCCCGCCCCGTCTTCGAGCAGCTCTTCATCTCGCGCCCGGCGACCGGTGACGCCCCGGCGCTGTCGGGGATCGCCCTGGACCGCCGCGCGTACCGCCTGCGCGCGCGGGCACGCACCGAGCTCGACGCGTACTTCGTGTCGCTGTCGGCGCGCACGCTCGGCTACAAGGGCATGGTCACGACGCTCCAGCTCGAGCCGTTCTACCCCGACCTGCAGGACGAGCGCTTCGCATCGGAGCTCGCGGTGGTGCACTCGCGCTACTCGACGAACACGTTCCCCTCATGGCCGCTCGCGCAGCCGCTGCGCATGCTGGCGCACAACGGCGAGATCAACACCGTCAACGGCAACCGCAACTGGATGCGCGCGCGCCAGTCGCAGCTCGAGTCGGAGCTCCTCGGCGACATCCAGCCGCTCCTTCCGATCTGCACCGAGGGCGCCAGCGACTCCGCGTCGTTCGACGAGGTGCTCGAGCTGCTCACCCTGACCGGCCGCAGCCTGCCGCACGCCATCATGATGATGGTGCCCGAGGCGTACGAGAAGCAGGCCGACATCGACCCCAAGCTGCGCGCCTTCTACGAGTTCCACTCGATGCAGATGGAGCCGTGGGACGGCCCGGCCGCACTCATCTTCACCGACGGCACCCTGGTCGGTGCCACGCTCGACCGCAACGGCCTGCGTCCGGGGCGCTGGACCGAGACGACCGACGGGCTCATCGTCATCGGCAGCGAGACGGGCGTGCTCGACTTCGAGCCGGAGCGCATCAAGCGCCGCGGGCGCCTGCGCCCGGGGCGCATGTTCCTCGTCGACACGGCTCAGCGCCGCATCATCGAGGATGACGAGATCAAGACGCAGCTGGCCGAGCTCGCGCCGTGGCAGGAGTGGCTCGACGCGGGCCGCGTGCGCCTGGCCGACCTGCCGGAGCGCGAGCACATCGTGCACCCCATCGCCTCGATCACCCGGCGTCAGCGCACCTTCGGCTACACCGAGGAAGAGGTCAAGATCCTCCTCACCCCGATGGGCCAGACCGGCGCCGAGCCGCTCGGTGCCATGGGCTCGGACACGCCGGTGGCTGTGCTCAGCGAGCGCCCGCGCCTGCTCTTCGACTACTTCACGCAGCAGTTCGCGCAAGTGACCAACCCGCCGCTGGACTCCATCCGCGAAGAGGTCGTCACCTCCCTCGGCCTGGGACTCGGACCCGAGCGCAACCTCCTCGAGTGGAGCGGCGAGCACACGCGCGTCGTGACGCTCGACTTCCCGGTGATCGACAACGACGAGCTCGCCAAGATCCAGCACATCGACACCGCGCTCCCGGGTCGCACGTCGGTCACGATCCGCGGTCTGTACCGGGTCGAGGCCGGCCACAAGGGCATGAAGAAGCGCCTCGAGCAGATGTGCCACGAGGTCGACCAGGCCATTGAGGACGGCGCCGAGTTCATCGTGCTGTCCGACCGCGACTCCAACAAGGATCTCGCGCCCATCCCGTCGCTCCTGATGGTCGCCGCCGTGCATCACCACCTCATCCGCAAGCAGACCCGCATGAAGTGCGGTCTCGTGGTGGAGGCCGGAGATGTGCGCGAGGTCCATCACATCGCGACGCTCATCGGGTACGGGGCATCCGCCGTCAATCCGTACCTGGCGATGGAGACGGTGGAGTACCTCGTGCGCGCCGGCTTCATCACGGGCGTCTCTCCCGAGAAGGCCGTCAAGAACCTCATCTACGCGCTCGGCAAGGGCGTGCTGAAGATCATGTCGAAGATGGGGATCTCGACCGTGTCGTCATACGCGGGCGCTCAGGTGTTCGAGGCGGTGGGCCTGTCGCAGGAATTCGTCGACACCTACTTCACCGGCACGGAGTCCAAGCTCGGCGGGGTGGGCCTCGATGTCATCGCCGCCGAGAACGCGGCGCGCCACGCCTACGCCTATCCGCAGGACGCCGCGGTGCGCGCGCACGAGCGCCTGTGGACCGGCGGCGAGTACCAGTGGCGTCGCGACGGCTCGCCGCATCTCTTCAATCCCGACACGGTGTTCCGCCTCCAGCACTCGACGCGCACGCGCCGGTACGACATCTTCCGCGAGTACACGAAGCTCGTCGACGACCAGGCGAACGAGCTGAAGACGCTCCGTGGCCTGTTCGCCCTCAAGACGGAGGGCCGCACGCCGGTGCCGATCGACGAGGTCGAACCTGTCTCGTCGATCGTCAAGCGCTTCTCGACCGGCGCGATGAGCTACGGCTCCATCTCGCGCGAGGCGCACGAGACGCTCGCCATCGCCATGAACCGGATCGGCGGCAAGTCGAACACCGGCGAGGGGGGTGAGGACGTCGACCGCCTCCTCGACCCCGAGCGCCGCAGCTCGATCAAGCAGGTCGCCTCCGGCCGGTTCGGCGTCACGAGCCTCTACCTCACCGCGGCCGACGACATCCAGATCAAGCTCGCCCAGGGCGCCAAGCCGGGCGAGGGAGGACAGCTGCCGCCGACCAAGGTGTATCCGTGGGTCGCGCGCACGCGTCACGCGACCGCCGGCGTGGGCCTCATCTCGCCGCCGCCGCACCACGACATCTACTCGATCGAAGACCTCAAGCAGCTGATCTTCGACCTGAAGCGTGCCAACCCCGGCGCGCGGGTGCACGTGAAGCTGGTGAGCCAGTCAGGCATCGGCGCGGTCGCCGCGGGCACCGCCAAAGCGCTGGCCGACGTCATCCTGGTGTCGGGACACGACGGCGGCACCGGCGCGAGCCCGCTGAACTCCCTCAAGCACGCCGGCACCCCGTGGGAGCTCGGTCTCGCCGAGACCCAGCAGACGCTCATGCTCAACGGCATGCGCGACCGCGTGGTGGTGCAGGTCGACGGCCAGCTCAAGACCGGCCGCGACGTGATCATCGGCGCACTGCTCGGCGCCGAGGAGTTCGGCTTCGCGACCGCTCCGCTGGTGGTCTCCGGCTGCATCATGATGCGGGTCTGCCACCTCGACACCTGCCCCGTGGGCGTGGCGACGCAGAACCCGGTGCTGCGCCAGCGATTCAACGGCAAGCCCGAGTTCGTCGTGAACTTCATGGAGTTCATCGCCGAAGAGGTGCGCGAGTATCTCGCCGAGCTCGGCTTCCGGTCCCTCGACGAGGCGATCGGCCGCAGCGACCTGCTCGACGTCGATCGCGCGGTCTCGCACTGGAAGGCGAGCGGAATGGACCTCGCCCCCGTTCTCGAGGGCCCCGTCTTCGCAGAAGACGAGCCCCGCCGCAACACGACCGCTCAGCTGCACGAGCTCGACGAGCACTTCGACGTCGCGCTCATCGAGCGGGCGCGCGACGTCATCGAGAACGGCGGCGAGATCACGATCGATCTGCCGATCCGCAACACCGAGCGCGCGGTCGGCACGCTGCTCGGTCACCACGTCACCAAGGCGCGCGGTGAGAACGGCCTGCGGTCGGGCAGCATCGTGGTGAACCTCACCGGCTCGGCCGGGCAGTCGTTCGGCGCCTTCATGCCCGCCGGCATCACGCTGCGCCTCGAGGGCGACTCGAACGACTACGTCGGCAAGGGCCTGTCGGGCGGCCAGATCGTCGTGCGCCCGCCGCGCGGCGCGGTCTTCGACGCCTCGAAGAACGTCATCGCGGGCAACGTGATCGGCTACGGCGCCACGCAGGGCACGATGTTCCTCCGCGGCGTGGTGGGCGAGCGCTTCTTCGTCCGGAACTCCGGCGCGACCGCGGTCGTCGAAGGCGTCGGCGACCACGCCCTCGAGTACATGACCGGCGGCCTCGCGGTCATCCTCGGCGCGACCGGTCGCAACCTCGGCGCCGGCATGTCCGGCGGCACCGCGTACGTGTACCGGCTCGACAGCAAGCTCGTCAACCGCGAGGCCCTGGCCTCCGGCGAGCTCGTGCTCGGCGAGCTGGGGTCCGGCGACGCCGAGATCCTGCGCGACCTGCTGGAGCAGCACGTCGCCGAGACCGAATCGACTCTCGCCCAGGCCCTGCTCGATGACTTCGAGACGGAACTGGCGAACTTCGTCCGGGTGCTGCCGCGTGACTATGCCGCGGTGCTGCAGACCCGTCAGGAGGCAGTGGCTGAGGGGCTCGACCCCGACGGCGACGTCGTCTGGAACCGTATCCTGGAGGTGACGGGTGGCTGACCCGAAAGGCTTTCTGAAGGTCACCGAGCGCGAGCTGCCGCCGCGGCGGCCCGTGCCGGTGCGCATCATGGACTGGAAAGAGGTCTATGAGCCCGGCGACAGCGCAGTGCTCCGCCGTCAGGCGGGCCGTTGCATGGACTGCGGCGTGCCGTTCTGCCACAAGGGCTGCCCGCTGGGCAACCTCATCCCGGAGTGGAACGACCTGACGTGGCGCGGCGAGGGCCGCGCAGCGAGCGAGCGTCTGCACGCGACGAACAACTTCCCCGAGTTCACCGGGCGGCTGTGCCCCGCGCCCTGCGAGAGCGCGTGCGTTCTGGGCATCAACCAGCCCGCCGTGACGATCAAGCAGGTCGAGGTCTCGATCGCCGACGAGGCGTTCGCGAACGGCTGGATCGAGCCCGAGCCCCCGGGGCGCCTCACCGGCAAGACGGTCGCGGTGGTGGGATCGGGCCCCGCGGGCCTCGCCGCCGCCCAGCAGCTCACGCGCGCCGGTCACACCGTGGCCGTGTTCGAGCGCGACGACCGCATCGGCGGGCTGCTGCGGTACGGCATCCCCGACTTCAAGATGGAGAAGAAGCACCTCGAGGCGCGTCTTCGCCAGATGCAGGACGAGGGCACGCGTTTCCGCGCAGGCGTCGAGATCGGCAAGGACATCTCGTGGTCCGACCTCCGTGCCCGATACGACGCCGTCGTCATCGCCACCGGCGCGACGGTTCCCCGTGAGCTCGCCATCCCGGGCCGCGACCTGGCCGGCGTGCACTTCGCGATGGAGTACCTCGTCGAGTCGAACAAGGCCGTCGCCGGCGACTCGGTGGCGAACCAGATCACCGCTGAGGGCAAGCACGTCGTCGTGATCGGTGGCGGTGACACCGGCGCCGACTGCATCGGCACCGCGCACCGCCATGGCGCGCTGAGCGTCACCAACCTCGCCATCGGACAGCGCCCCCCGGGTGAGCGGCCCGAGCACCAGCCGTGGCCGATGGACGCCACCGTGTTCGAGGTGCAGTCCGCGCACGAAGAGGGTGGCGAGCGCTCGTACCTCGCCTCCACCGTCGAGTTCCTCGGAAACGGCGCCGGGGAGGTGCGCGCCCTGCGCGTGGCCGAGACGGAGTTCGTCGACGGGCGCCGCGTGCCCAAGAGCGGGACGGAGCGCGAGATCCCCGCCGACCTCGTGCTGATCGCGATGGGCTTCACCGGCCCCGAGCGCGCGCTCCTCGAGGACCAGCTCGGTGCCCGCTTCACCGAGCGGGGCAGCGTGCGCCGCGAGGACGACTACCAGACGACCGCCCCGGGCGTGTTCGTGGCCGGCGACGCCGGTCGCGGCCAGTCGCTCATCGTGTGGGCGATCGCCGAGGGACGCGCCGCCGCCGCCAGCGTCGACCGCTTCCTGATGGGCGAGACGGAGCTCCCCGCTCCGGTGCGCCCCACCGATATCGCCATCGGCCTGTAGCCCGCGTAGGCTTTGCCGAGGCACTCGCCACCTACCCGAAACCCGGAGAAACCACGGATGAGACGCGCGAAGATCGTCGCCACCCTGGGTCCCGCCACATCGACGTATGAGATGGTCCGCGCGATCATCGACGCCGGCGTGGACGTCACCCGATTCAACCTGAGCCATGGGGACTACTCGGTCCACGACAGCAACTTCGCCAATGTGCGCAAGGCTGCCGATGACGCCGGACGCGCCATCGCGATCCTCGTCGACCTGCAGGGTCCGAAGATCCGCCTCGGCAAGTTCGAGAACGGTCCCCACGAGCTCGCCGCCGGTGACATCTTCAAGATCACCACCGAGGACATCCTCGGCACCAAGGAGATCGTCGGCACCACCTTCAAAGGCCTCCCGCAAGATGTGAAGGCCGGCGACTTCCTCCTGATCGACGACGGCAAGGTGCGCGTGAAGGTCCTCGAGACCGACGGCACGGTCGTCACCACCGAGGTCATCGTGGGCGGCGCGGTGTCGAACAACAAGGGCATCAACCTGCCCGGCGTCGCGGTCAACGTGCCGGCACTGTCGGAGAAGGACGAGGCGGACCTCCGCTGGGGCCTTCGCGCCGGCGCCGACCTCGTCGCGCTGTCGTTCGTGCGCGATGCCAAGGACGTCCAGCGCGTCCACGTGATCATGGCCGAGGAGGGACGCCACGTCCCGGTCATCGCCAAGATCGAGAAGCCGCAGGCTGTCGACAACCTCGAGGAGATCATCGACGCGTTCGACGGCATCATGGTCGCCCGTGGCGACCTCGCCGTGGAACTGCCGCTGGAGGCCGTCCCGATCGTGCAGAAGCGCGCGGTCGAGCTGTGCCGCCGCATGGCGAAGCCGGTCATCGTGGCCACGCAGATGCTCGAGTCGATGACGAACTCACCGGTGCCCACCCGCGCCGAGGCCTCCGACGTCGCGAACGCCGTCCTCGACGGCGCCGACGCTGTGATGCTGTCGGGCGAGACCAGCGTCGGCGAGTACCCGGTCGTCACGGTCGAGACGATGGCCAGGATCATCGACTCCACCGAGGAGCACGGCCTGGAGCGCATCCAGCCGCTCACCACCAAGCCTCGCACCCAGGGCGGCGCGATCACGCTGGCGGCGAACGAGGTCGCCGAGTTCGTCGACGCCAAGTTCCTCTGCATCTTCACGGAGTCGGGCGACACTGCGCGCCGCATGTCGCGCCTGCGCCCCCGCATCCCCATGATCGGGTTCGCACCCGAGCCGGCCATCCGTCGCCGCATGGCGCTGACGTGGGGCGTGCAGTCGACGCTCGTCGAACACGTCGCCCACACCGACCTGATGTTCATCCAGGTCGACGACTACCTGCTGTCGAACGACCTGGCCAAGGTCGGCGACAAGGTCGTCGTGATCTCCGGTTCCCCTCCAGGAATCATCGGCTCCACCAACGACATCCGCATCCACAAGGTGGGCGACGCGGTGCACGGCAAGGCGCCGATCTACAAGACGCGCGACTGAGGCGCTCAGCCCAAGCGGCTGAGCAGCCCGTTCTCGATCACGGTGTCGAGGGCGAGCGTCTTGTAGCCGTGTTCCTCGAAGAACACGGTGAGACGGTCGCCCTCCACCGCCGAGACCGCGCCCGGTCCCCACTCCGTGTGCTCGACGGCCGATCCCGCGGGGAACGGCACGCTCGCCTCATCGACCACCGCTTGCCCGACCGTGCCGGCGCGGCACGTGTCGCAGTGTCCGCACGGCTCCGCCAGGTCCTCGCCGAAGTAGCGCAGGAGCGTCCGCCTGCGGCAGTCGCGGGTCTCGGCGTACCGGCGCATCACCTCGAGCCGCGACTGCTCGATCCGCTCGCGCCGCTCGGAGGCCTCCGCCGCGCGCGCAGCCGCCTCGGAGGCGGGAACGGATGCTGACACCACCGCACCTCGCCGGCCGACGCGGACGACACCACCTTCGACCAGGAGGTTGACGAGGTGCGTGGCCCGCCGCGGCGGCGCGTCGAGCACCTCGGCGAGCGCCTTCGCCGGGAGCGGCCCGTCGGCGCGCGACAGGGCGTCGTAGGCTGCGCCGACGGCGTCGGGGTCGACGCTTCGCGACACGAAGTACTTCCGTATGCCGAGGTCCTCCGCGCGGTAGAAGAGTGTCGCATCGGCGGCGTCGCCGTCCCGGCCGGCCCGTCCGATCTCCTGGTAGTAGGAGTCGAGCGACTCCGGGATGGACGCGTGCGTCACGAACCGCACGTCGGGCTTGTCGATCCCCATCCCGAAGGCGTTCGTCGCGACGACCACCTCGACGTCGTTCTCCAGGAACGCACGGTGGGTCTCGGCTCGCTCCGTCTTCGGCATGCCCGCGTGGTAGAGCCGGACGCGCTTGCCTCGTTCGGCGAGCCGCGCGGCGTAGTCCTCGGCTTCGCGCCGGGTTGCCGTGTAGAGAAGTCCCGAACCGGTCCTGGCCGCGACGAAGTCCAGCACCTCCGCGCGCTTCTCATCAGCGGTGACGGCACGGCGTACCGAGAGCTCGATGTTCGGCCTGTCGACGCCGCGGACGACCACGGCCGGGTTCCGAAGGCGCAGACGCGCGGCGACCTCGTCGCGGACCGGCTCCGCGCCGGTAGCGGTGAGCGCGGCGAGGGGCGGATCGCCCAGCTGCTCGCGGACGGCGCCGAGCCGGAGATAGTCGGGCCGGAAGTCGTGGCCCCAGCTGGCGACGCAGTGCGCCTCGTCGACCGCGATCAGCCCCACGCCGATACGGCGGAGGTCGTGCACCACTTCCTCCTTGGCGAGCTGCTCGGGCGTCAGGAAGACGAAGCGGACGGCTCCCGACCTCAGCTCGTCCCAGAGCGCCCGGGCGGCCTCCTGGCCGAGTGTCGAGTTGAGCACGGCACCCCGTGGTGCCGCCGGCGCCGCCGCGAGCTGGGCCACCTGGTCGTCCTGGAGTGCGATGAGCGGCGAGACGACCACCGTGAGGTCCTCCTGCATCGCACCGGCCAGCTGATAGACGGCCGATTTGCCCGCTCCCGTGGGCAGCACCACGATCGCGTCGCGGCCCTCGAGCAGCGCCGAGACGGCGTCGGCCTGCCCCTCCCGCAGCTCGTTCCAGCCGAAGATCTCGCGTGCGGTGCGGGCGATGGCGGCGTCGGGCATGGGCTCCTCCCCGTCGTGACGGAAGGGCCATCCTCGCATTGCGCGCCGGCCGACTCCGTGGACTTGACAGTTCCGGTGCGGTTACTCGTGCACGCGTCGAGGCGGGCGCTACGCTAGCGGCCACATCCTCTCGCCGAAGGGAACGGAATGTTCTTCAACGACTTCATCTGGTTCTTGCTGTGGAGCTTCTACTTCATCGCGTATCTCTACGTGGTGATCGTCATCATCACGGATCTGTTCCGCGACGACACGCTGAACGGCTGGCTCAAGGCGGTGTGGATCATCGCCCTGGTGTTCGTGCCGTTCCTCACCGCCCTGATCTACATCATCGCGCGCGGCAGGGGTATGGCGGCGCGGGCCCAGGCGACGCGCGGGGGAGTGGTCGCCGAGTCGGACGAGTACCGCCCGGCCGCCTCCGCGAGCCCGGCGGAGGACATCGCGAAGGCGAAGGCGCTGCTCGACGCCGGCACCATCACGCAGGGCGAGTTCGACGCCCTGAAGAGCAAGGCGCTCGGCAACCAGTACTTCGGCGCGTAACGCCGCAGTGCAGGAAGAGCGGATGCCTCGGCTCGAGGCATCCGCTCTTCCCGTTCCTGTGCGCTCCGGTCAGCTGATCTTCCGGCGGTAGATCGCCATCGACGCGACGTAGGCGACGACGAGGATGCCGACCAGCCAGGCCATCGCCACCCAGATGTCGGTGCCGACCGGCTCCCCGGCGAAGAGCGCCCGCATCGAGTCGACGATCGAAGTGACCGGCTGGTTCTCGGCGAACCACTGCACCGGGCCCGGCATGCTCTCGGTCGGGACGAACGCCGAGCTGATGAACGGCAGGAAGATGAGCGGGTACGAGAACGCGCTCGCGCCGTCCACCGTCTTCGCCGTCAGTCCCGGGATCACGGCGAGCCAGGTGAGCGCCAGCGTGAACAGCACCAGCATGCCGACGACTCCGAGCCAGGCTCCGACTCCGGCACCCGTGCGGAAGCCCATCAGCAGCGCGACGCCGATGACGAGCGCGAGCGACACCAGGATCGCCACGAGCGAGGTGAGAACGTGCGCCCAGAGCACGCCTGAGCGAGCGATCGGCAGCGACTGGAACCGCTCGAAGATGCCGCTCTGCATGTCGAGGAACAGCCGGTATGCCGTGTAGGCGATGCCGGATGCGATCGTGATGAGCAGGATGCCGGGCAGCATGTAGTCGATGTATGAGCCTTCGGCGCCGCCGGTGTCGATGGCGCCGCTGAAGACGTAGACGAACAGCAGCATCAGCGCGATCGGGGTGACGGCGGTCGTGATGATGGTGTCAGGGCTGCGCAGGATGTGTCGCAGCGACCGGCTGGTCAGAACGGCGGTGTCGCCGATGGTGTGCGCGCTCATCGTCCTTCCTTCCGTGTTGTGGCGGCGCCGCTCGCGGCGTCGCCGGATTCTGCCGTGTCGTCCTCGCCGGTGAGCGCGAAGAAGACGTCTTCGAGGCTCGGCTGCTTCTCGACATACTCGACCTTCGCCGGAGGCAGCAGCTGCTTGAGCTCGGCCAGCGTGCCGTCGACGATGATCCGTCCGTGGTGCAGGATGGCGATGCGGTCGGCGAGCTGCTCCGCCTCCTCGAGGTACTGCGTCGTGAGCAGCACGGTCGTGCCGCCGCGGGTCAGCTCCTTGACGACGTCCCACACCTCGAGGCGCGCCGCGGGATCCAGGCCCGTCGTCGGCTCGTCGAGGAAGATCACCGGCGGGTCTCCGATGAGGCTCATCGCGATGTCGAGCCGGCGGCGCATGCCGCCGGAGTAGGTGGACACCTTGCGGGAGCCGGCATCGGTCAACGAGAACCGGGCGAGCAGGCCGTCGGCGATCCCGCCGGGGTCCGGCAGATGGCGCAGCTGGGCGATGAGCACGAGGTTCTCGCGTCCGCTCAGCACCTCGTCCACCGCCGCGAACTGTCCCGTGAGGCTGATGGTCTCGCGCACCTTCTGCGCCTGGGCGCCGACGTCGAAGCCGGCGACGGCCGCGGTTCCCGCATCCGCCTTCAGCAGTGTCGAGAGGATGCGCACGACCGTGGTCTTGCCCGCGCCGTTGGACCCGAGCAGTGCGAAGATGCTGCCCCGCGCCACGTCGAAGTCCACACCGCGCAGCACCCGCAGGTCCTTGTAGGACTTCTCGAGCCCTTCGACGCGGATGGCGGTGTCCGCGCTCATGGCCGTTCGCCCTTCTCGGCGTCATCGATCGCCTTGTTCAGGCGAGCGCGCTCCTTGTCGATCCAGTGCTTGCCGGAGTATGCGGCGGTGAACTCTTCGGCGAAGGCCGCGGGATCGTCGCCGACGATGTCTCGCACGGGCGTGCCGTCGGTCGCGGCGCGCTCCCAGAGGTCGGCGAAGTCGCTGAACATCTGGACGAGCGTGTCGCCGTCGGTCACGCCGCCCGCGTACATGAAGTAGCGCTCGAGCGCCTTCGCGGCCGATCGATGCGGCTCGGGGAGCGCCTCGATGCGGGCTTTGTACTGCCGCCACTGCTTCTTCTGCTCGAGCGAGCCGGTGACGACTTCGTACCACTTGGCGGCCATGATCAGTCCTCTTCCTGGGGGTTGGCGTTGCTGTCTGCGTGTTCGCGGTGGAGCTGTTCGATGCGCTCTGCGAGGAAGCTCCAGGTCCTCCAGAACTCGGCCAGCTGCTCGCGGCCCTGCGTGTTGAGGGAGTACACCTTGCGGGGCGGGCCCTTCTCGGAGGGGACCTTCTCCACGTCGACGAGGCCGCGCTGCTCGACCCGGACGAGCAGGGCATACACGGTGCCCTCGGCGATGTCGGAGAACCCCTGGTCGCGCAGCCACGACGTGATCTCGTAGCCGTAGGCCGGCCGGCCCGAGAGGATCGCCAGCACGATGCCCTCCAGCGTGCCCTTGAGCATCTCCGTATCCTGCTTGCCCATCGGAAACCTCATCTCGACTACTCAGTGTTGCTGACTACCAGTACAAAGTAACACTAAGTACCAGTACCTAGCAACAGTGAATAGCGGGCGGATGCATGACCACCGGGTGTAATGTCCATCCGTCGCCAACGGAGGCGGCAGTGAGGACCACCGATGACCCAAGCCAGCTCACCGGTCGCACCCGACGACCAGAGCACTCCCGAGCGCCACGATCTGCAGGCGGGCGGCGTCAGCGCCGCCGGCTCGATCGTGATGGCCGTCGCAGGCAGCGCGCCGGCCTATTCCATCGCCGCGACCACGGCGACCCTCGTCGGCGTGGCGGGACTCGGCGCTCCCGCCGCACTGCTGTGGTGCGGCATCCCCATGCTCGGCATCGCCTGGGCGTTCCTGTACCTCGGAAGAGCCGACGTCAATGCCGGCGCGGCCTACTCGTGGGTGGCCAGAGCGCTCCATCCCGCACTGGGCTTCCTCTCGGGGTGGGCGCTGGTGGTCTCCGCGACGATCTTCATGGTGGCGGGCGCGCTTCCCGCCGGCGCGATGACGGTCTCGCTGTTCGACCCGTCGCAGGCCGAAAACGTTCCGCTCATCACCGGGGTCGGTGCGATCTGGTTCGTCGTCATGGCCGCATGCGTGTACTTCGGCGTGCATGTGACCGCCCGAGCGCAATGGATCATGTCCACCATCGAGGTCGGCATCCTCATCGTGTTCGCGGTGCTCGCCCTCTTCCGCGCCGCAACGACCAGCCATGACGGCCCAGATTTCTCGTGGGACTGGCTGGGCTTCGCGCACCTGAGCGGACCCGGCGTCTTCGTCGGCGCGGCGCTCATCGCCGCGTTCTACTACTGGGGCTGGGACGTCAGCTCGAACCTCAACGAAGAGACCAAGGACGGCCACAAGTCGGCCGGCGCGGCGGGACTCATCGGAGTCGGGATCGTCTTCGTGCTGTTCGAGATCTTCACGATCGCGACGCTCATCATGTTGTCTCAGGAGGAGATCGAGGCCAACAGCGCCAATATCCTGTCGGTCCTCGGCGACGTCATCTGGCCGGGCCTCGGCGGCAAGATCCTCATCATCGCCGTCGCCCTCTCCACGATCGCGACCCTGGAGACGACGCTCATCCAGGTCACGCGGTCACTGTTCGCGATGGGCCGCGACCACACGATTCCCCGTGCGTTCGGTCGCGTGCACCCGCGCTGGAAGACGCCCACCTTCGCGACGGTCGTCATCCTGGTGATCTCGCTGCTGCTGTTCGTCGGCTCGAACTTCCTGGGGAGCGTCGGCGACATCATGGAGAATGCGATCCTGTCCATCGGACTCCAGATCGCGTTCTACTACACCCTGGCCGGGGTCGCCGTCGTCGTGGCGTATCGCCGGGTCCTGTTCCATTCGGTGAAGAACTTCCTCCTCATCGGCCTGTGGCCCGCGGCGGGGGCGGTGTTCATGGGGTGGGCGTTCTTCGCATCGATCCCGAGCAACGACCCGATCGTGAACGGACTCGGCATCGGCCTGATCATCCTGGGCGTCGTACCGCTCGCGCTCTTCTATCGCAAGGCGAAGGTGTACTACTCGCGCCGCCCGCTCGAACTGCCGCCGGAACTCGACAAGAAGGCGCCGGCCGACGTCGACCTGCGGTCGCCGGAACAGGTCGAGACACTGCCCGATCCGAACACCACGGTGATCAAGACCGTCGACGACGAGTGATTTGGGAGAGCGGATGCCTCGGCCCGAGGCATCCGCTCTACCCGGCCCGCTGAGCAATCAGCCTTCGGGGACCGTGCCGGTGGTGGGAGTCGAACCCACACGCCCTTTCGGGCAACCGAGTTTGAGTCGGTCGCGTCTGCCATTCCGCCACACCGGCACGCACGGCCATGCCGCGCGTCCGCGATTGACCATACCGTAGGATTCAATGGTGACTGAGCAGGAGCAGACCGCCGCATCGACGGCATCCACCCCCCGCCGTGTCGTGGTCGCCGAGGACGAGTCGCTCATCCGACTCGACATCGTCGAGATCCTCCGCGACAACGGCTACGACGTGGTCGGCGAGGCCGGCGACGGCGAGACCGCGGTGGCACTGGCCACCGAACTGCGTCCCGACCTCGTCATCATGGACGTCAAGATGCCCCAGCTCGACGGCATCTCAGCCGCCGAGAAGCTCAGCAAGAACCACATCGCCCCGGTCGTGCTGCTCACCGCCTTCAGCCAGAAGGAGCTGGTGGAGCGCGCCAGCGAGGCTGGAGCCCTCGCGTACGTGGTCAAGCCGTTCACGCCCAACGACCTGCTGCCCGCGATCGAGATCGCGCTGGCCCGCTACGAGCAGATCATCACGCTCGAGGCCGAGGTCGCCGACATGGTCGAGCGCTTCGAGACCCGCAAGCTGGTCGACCGCGCGAAGGGCCTGCTGAACGAGAAGATGGGGCTCAGCGAGCCCGAGGCGTTCCGCTGGATCCAGAAGGCCTCCATGGACCGCCGCCTCACCATGCAGGACGTCGCGAAGGCGATCATCGAGCAGCTCGCGCCCAAGAAGGGCTGAGCAGACTTCAGAAAAGCGCGGATGCCCCGGCCCGGGGCATCCGCGCTTCTCATTCCCGCGCGGCTCAGACCGGCGGGAGGTCCTTGATCTCGATACGCCTCGGCGGGCTTCGCCCGGCGAGCCTACTCGATCCGGCGGATATGGTTCGTGATGCGCACGGTCGAGCAGCGACGACCCTGATCGTCCGTGACGACGATCTCGTGCACGGCGAGGGTGCGCCCGAGGTGCACCGGCGTGCACACGCCCGTCACGACCCCCGACGTGGCCGACCGCGTGTGCGTGGCGTTGATGTCGACGCCGACGGCGAGCCGGCCGGGCCCCGCATGGAGGTTCGCAGCCATGGAGCCGAGCGATTCGCCGAGCACCACGTAGGCGCCGCCGTGCAGCAACCCCACCGGCTGGGTGTTCCCGTCCACGGGCATCGTCGCGACCGCCCTCTCCACCGAGAACTCCGTGAAGACGATGCCCATCTTCTCGGCCAGCGCACCCATCCCGCGGTTCGCCGCCCAGGCGAGTCCGTCGACGGCAGCAGGGGAGTTCTCGGGCATGGCGGACCTTCGGATCGGGGCGGCTGTCGAGCGAGATCGACTGTCGTCGGCCCTGACTAGGCTTGCAGGGTGACGGACTCCCGAAAGCCTACCCTTCTCGTCGTGGACGGCCATTCGCTGGCCTATCGGGCGTTCTACGCGCTCCCGGTCGACAACTTCTCCACGAAGGACGGCCAGCACACGAACGGCATCTACGGGTTCCTCGCGATGCTGATCAACCTGATCAAGGCAGAGAAGCCGACGCATCTCGCGGTGGCCTTCGACACCTCGCGGCAGTCGTTCCGCACCCGCGAATACGTGGAGTACAAGGCGAATCGGTCCGAGACGCCGTCGGAGTTCAAGGGCCAGATCCCGCTCCTGCAGGACTGTCTGGCCGCGATGAGCATCCAGGTGCTCCAGCAGGAAGACATCGAGGCCGACGACATCCTCGCGACGCTCGCGACGCAGGGTGCCGCTCAGGGCTTCCAGGTACTGGTGTGCTCGGGCGACCGCGACACGATCCAGCTCGTGAACGAAGACATCACGCTGCTCTACCCCAACGTGCAGGGGGTCTCGCAGCTCAAGCGCTACGACCGCGAGGCGGTGATCGAGCGCTATGGCGTACCGCCGGAGCAGTACCCCGACATCGCAGCCCTGGTCGGCGAGACCAGCGACAACCTGCCCGGCGTTCCGAAGGTGGGTGAGAAGACGGCCGTGAAGTGGCTGAATCAGTTCGGCTCACTGGACGCACTGCTCGAGGGCGCCGACTCCATCAAGGGGGTCGTCGGCGGCAACCTTCGGGAGCATCTCGATGACGTGCGACGCAACCGCCGCCTCAACCGGCTGCTCACCGACGTCGAACTGCCTCTCGGGCCCGCCGACCTCGAGGTGCAGCCGATGGACGCGCAGGCCGTGCGCGACATCTTCTCGCGACTCGAGTTCAAGACGCTCATCCCTCGCGTGGCCGAGCTCGCCGGCATCGAGCAGCAGATGGCCGCCGTCACCTCGGCCGCAGCCGAGCTCGCTCCGGTCGCACAGGAGCTCGCCCCGGCCGACCTCGCCGCGTGGATCGAGAAAGCATCCGGCGAGCTGGGCGTCACGATCCAGCTCGAGGGCGGCATGCCGGCGCGCATCGGGCTGGCGACGGCGGATGCTGCGGCCGAGGCCGCCTGGACTCCCGAGCTCGCTGCGTCACTCGCTCCGTGGCTCGCGTCGGACGCTCCGAAGGTCTTCGCCGACGCCAAGCCGCAGGTGAAGGCGCTACGCCGCGCGGGGCTGAGGCTCGGCGGCCTCGCGTTCGACGTGATCCTCGCCGGCTGGCTGCTCCGCCCGAGCTTTCCCGACAAGAACCTGGCGCACCTCGTCGACCGCTACCTCGATGAGAAACTGCCGGAATCCGACCCCGCACAGCTCGTGCCCGAGACGGAGGGCGCCACGACCGGTCAGCTCTCCTGGTACCTGGTGCGTGTCGCCCGCGCGGTGCGCGCCGACATGCCCGAGAGCGTGGCCGCGGTGCTCACCGACATCGAGCTGCCCACACTGCACGCGCTCGCCGACATGGAACTCGCCGGCGTCGCTGTATCGCACGAGACGCTGACGGAGTTCTCGGGCGAGCTCGGCCAACGCGCCGACGCTCTCGCGCAGGAGGCGTACGCGGCGATCGGTCGCGAGGTCAACCTCGGCTCGCCGAAGCAGCTGCAGGAGGTGCTGTTCGACGAGCTGCAGCTGCCGAAGACGCGCAAGACCAAGACGGGCTACTCGACCGACGCCGCAGTGCTCGCGGATCTGCAGGAGACGAACCCGCACCCGTTCCTCGACCTGCTGCTCCAGCACCGCGAGGCGACGAAGCTGCGGCAGATCATCGAGTCACTCGACACGGCGATCGGCGGCGACCGCACGAGCGGCGCCGACGGCCGCATCCACACCACGTACGTTCAGACCGGCAGCCAGACCGGTCGCCTCTCGAGCACCGACCCCAACCTGCAGAACATTCCGATCCGCACGGAGGAGAGCCGCCGCATCCGCTCCGCCTTCACCGTGGGCGAGGGCTACGAGACGCTCCTGACCGCCGACTACTCCCAGATCGAGATGCGCATCATGGCGCACCTCTCGGAAGACCCCGGTCTCATCGAGGCGTTCAACTCCGGCGAAGACACGCACCGCTTCGTGGGCTCGCGGGTGTTCGGCGTCGCCCCGGAGGATGTCACCCCGGCCATGCGCACCAAGGTCAAGGCCATGTCGTACGGCCTCGTCTACGGGCTCTCGGCGTTCGGCCTCTCCAAGCAGCTGCGCATCGAGCAGGCCGAGGCGAAGCAGCTCATGATGGAGTATTTCGCCCGCTTCGGCGCCGTGCGGGACTACCTGCGCTCATCGGTGGAGCAGGCGCGCATCGACGGGTACACCGAGACGATCTTCGGCCGGCGGCGCCCGTTCCCCGACCTGGCGAGCCCCAACCGGGTGCTGCGCGAGAACGCCGAGCGCGCCGCCCTCAACGCGCCGATCCAGGGCAGCGCCGCCGACATCATGAAGGTCGCGCTGTTCCACATCCATGACGATTTCGCGGCGGAAGAGCTGCGGTCGCGTGTGCTGCTGCAGATCCACGACGAGCTCGTGATCGAGGTGGCCCCGGGCGAGTGGGACGCGGCCGAGCGCATCGTCCGCACTCGCATGGGGGATGCCGCGCAGCTGTCGGTGCCCCTCGACGTGCAGGTGGGTCGCGGCGACAACTGGGACATCGCCGGGCACTGAGCGCCTGCTCCGGTGCACCGCGTGGCGACATCCGGAACCGCGTTTGTCGGCACCGCGCCGCATGCTTAGGCTCGAATTCATGACAGACGAAACCCGCACGCCCACGCAGATCGACAAGATCGCTGATGCGTGGGTCGACACCCTCGCCGAGCTCGAACCGACGCTCGCGACCTATATCGGCCGTTCCGAGTACAACGACCGGTTCGGCGACTACAGCCCCGCCGGTCATGAGCGTCTCGTGGAGGAGGGGCGCAAGACTCTCGCAGCACTCGAGGGCGCGACCGCCGACGACGATGTCGACGCCGTGACGAAGGACGATCTTTCGCGGGAGATCCAGCTGGAGCTCGACCTGCACGACGCCCAGTGGCATCTCCGCGATCTGAACGTGATCGCATCGCACGCGCAGAACATCCGTTCGGCCTTCGACCTCATGCCCACGGCGAACGCCGACGACTGGGCGGTCGTCGCGAAGCGTCTCGACGCGGTGTCAGGTGCGATCGACGGCTACATCGCGACTCTTCGCGAGGGCATCTCGCAGGGTGTCGTCCCGGCGCGGCGGCAGGTGCTCGAGGTCGCCACCCAGATCAAGCGGTACACCGCGGACGGCGGCTTCTTCGCGACGTTCGCGGCGGAGGCTGCCCCTGAGGAGGGTCAGCTCCCGGCGTCGCTGGCGCGTGAGCTCGCCGACAACGCCAACGCCGCGCGAGTGGCCTACGACCACCTCGGCTCGTTCCTGACCGGCGAGCTCGCGCCCGCAGCAGTCGAGAAGGACGCGGTGGGTCGTGAGCTGTACGCGCTGCACTCGCGCCGCTTCCTCGGCGCGACGGTCGACCTCGACGAGACCTATGAGTGGGGCGTCGAGGAGCTCGCGCGCATGGTGGCCGAGCAGGAGTCCATCGCGAACGAGATCAAGGCCGGGGCCTCGGTCGAGGAGGCGGTCGCATTCCTCGAGCAGGACGCCAGCCGCAAGCTCTACGGGACCGACGCGCTGCAGAAGTGGATGCAGGAGACGAGCGATCGCGCCGTCGCCGAGCTGGGCAAGACCCACTTCGACATTCCGGAGCCCATCCGCAAGCTGGAGTGCATGATCGCCCCGACCAAGGAAGGCGGCATCTACTACACGGGCCCGACCGACGACTTCTCGCGCCCGGGCCGCATGTGGTGGTCGGTGCCGGAGGGCGTGGAGGAGTTCGACACGTGGCGCGAGCTCACCACCGTCTACCACGAGGGCGTCCCGGGTCACCATCTGCAGATCGCTCAGGCGGTGTACAACCGCGCCCAGCTCAACACCTATCGGCGTCTGCTCGCAGGCACGTCCGGCCACGCCGAGGGGTGGGCTCTCTACGCCGAGCGCCTCATGGAGCAGCTGGGCTACTTGTCCGACCCGGCCGACCGGCTGGGCATGCTCGACGGTCAGCGCATGCGCGCCGCCCGCGTCGTGCTCGACATCGGCGTGCACCTCGAGAAGCAGCGCCCGGACGGCCAGGGCCCGTGGGACGCCGACTTCGCGCTCGACTTCATGCTGCGCAACGTCAACATGCCCGATGAGTTCGTGAAGTTCGAGGTGAACCGCTACCTGGGCTGGCCCGGCCAGGCGCCGTCGTACAAGGTGGGCCAGCGCATCTGGGAGCAGCTGCGCGATGACGTCGCGGAGCGCGAGGGCGACGCGTTCTCGATCAAGCAGTTCCACAAGCGGGCTCTCGACATCGGCGGCGTCGGCCTCGACACGCTGCGCTTCGCACTGTCGCGCTGAGCCTCCGGCGGGCTCAGCGACCGGCGTCTTCGTCGGTCGCCGAGCCCGCCGGAGCCGCGTTCAGCAGCGCCACGACCTCGGCGTCGCTGGTCTGCCCGAAGTCGTCGTAGTACTGTCCCACCGCCCAGAAGTCCGGTTCGCGGTGGGGGCACACGAACTCGTCGACGGCGCCCGGCGGGGGCTCCCAGCTCTCGGGGGCGACGGGCACCGCCAGCACGAGCCGGTCGGGGTCACGCAGGCGCAGAGCCTGGCAGGCGGCGACCGCACTCGCTCCTGTCGCGACGCCGTCGTCGACGACGAGCGCGGTGCGTCCGGAGAGGTCGGCCACGCGCGCCCCGTAGGCGTCGGTCCTCCGGGTCAGCTCGTCGCGCTCGGTCGCTTCGACGCGCTTCAGATCGCGGGCCGACATCCCCGCCCACCGCACGGCGCCCGGCGTGACGATGCGCACCCCGTCAGCGATCGCTCCCACCGCGAACTCCTCGTGCCCCGAGGCGCCGAGCTTGCGGACGACGACGGCGTCGAGGTCGAGCGCGAGCGCCTCAGCCACGGCAGCGGCGACGACGACGCCGCCGCGCGGAATGCCGAAGACCACGGCATCCGTCCCGTGCCAGCGTTCGAGCGCTGTCGCGAGCTCGCGCCCGGCAGCCCGGCGATCGGCGAACAGGGCCATGCCTCCACGGTACGCTCGCGAGGTCGTGGCGTCTCGGGAATGCCGCGGCCCCACGGGGGGTTCATGCAAGCGCATAGAAGGAGAAGCTCATGACATCCGTCGACCCCGCCACCATCGAGCTCGGACTCGACACCTTCGGCGATGTGACCCGTGATGGCTCAGGAGAGCTCGTCAGTGGAGCGCAGACAATCCGCAACGTCGTGGAGCAGGCGGTGCTGGCCGACCGCGTCGGGCTGTCGTTCTTCGGGGTGGGGGAGCATCACCGGCGCGAGTTCGCCGTCTCGAGCCCCGAGATCGTGCTGGCGGCCGCCGCGAGCCGCACCGAGCAGATTCATCTGGGCACCGCCGTGACGGTGCTCTCCAGCGATGACCCTGTGCGCGTGTTCGAGCGGTTCTCCACCCTCGACGCCGTCTCGAACGGCCGGGCCGAGGTCATCCTGGGACGCGGGTCGTTCATCGAGTCGTTCCCGCTGTTCGGATACGACCTGCGCGACTACGAAGCGCTCTTCGACGAGAAGCTCGACCTGTTCTCGCAGCTCCTGACGGAGAAACCCGTCACCTGGAGCGGGACCCTTCGCGCCTCGCTCGACGCGGCCGACGTCTTTCCGAAGACCGAGAACGGGCTGCGCGCCTGGGTCGGCGTCGGCGGCACGCCCGAGTCGGCCGTGCGCGCCGCACGCTACGGCTACGGGCTCATGCTCGCCATCATCGGCGGGCCGGCGGCCCGGTTCCGCCCGTTGGCAGACCTCTATCGCCGCTCGCTCGACACGTTCGCGCAGCCGGAGCTCCCGGTCGGCGTGCACTCTCCCGGCCACATCGCCGACACCGACCAGCAGGCCTGGGACGAGGCCTACGCGGGCTTCGAGGCGATGAACAACACGATCGGGCGGGAACGGGGCTGGCCGACGTACAACCGGCTTCGCTTCCAGCACGACGTGGGTCCAGAGGGGGCGCTCTACGTCGGGTCGCCCGAGACGGTCGCCCGCAAGATCGCCGACACCGTGCGCACACTGGGCGCGTCGCGCTTCGACATGAAGTTCTCGACCGGCACGCTCTCGCACGAGCACATGATGCGATCGATCGAGCTGTTCGGCACCGAGGTCGCCCCGCGGGTGCGCGACATGCTGTCGTGAGCCCCGCCGCGGCTCCGGGATCCGTAGCATGACGATATGACGGATGCCGGGACCCGCGCCTCGTCGACGCTCTCACAGCGTCTCGACCGACTGCCGTTCACCCGCATGCACCTGCGCGTGCTCACCGGTTCGGGCATCGGGTGGGCGCTCGACGCCATGGACGTCGGGCTGATCTCGTTCATCATCGCCGCGCTGGCCGCGCAGTGGAGTCTCGCCCCCGGCGAGACGGCGTGGATCGCCTCGATCGGGTTCGTCGGTATGGCGATCGGCGCCAGCGTGGGCGGGCTGCTCGCAGACCGCTTCGGGCGCCGGCAGGTCTTCGCCCTGACCCTTCTCGTCTACGGCCTGGCGACGGGGGCAAGCGCGCTGGTGGGCGGGCTCGCCGCTCTGCTCGTGCTGCGGTTCCTCGTAGGTCTGGGGCTCGGCGCCGAGCTTCCCGTCGCCAGCACCTACGTGAGCGAGTTCGCTCCGGCTCGCATGCGCGGCCGGCTCATCGTCATCCTCGAGGCGTTCTGGGCGGTGGGTTGGACGCTCGCCGCACTCATCGGGTACTTCGTGATCCCCGCATCCGACGACGGCTGGCGCTGGGCGTTCGCGCTCGGCGCGATCCCCGCCGCCTATGCGCTCATCGTGCGCTGGGGTCTGCCGGAGTCGGCCCGCTGGCTGGAGCGGCGCGGGCGCTTCGCGGAAGCGGCAGCGGTCGTTCGCACGTTCGAGGACGCGGCCGGCGTTGCGGCGGAGCCCGCGGAGCGCCCCCGCACCGCTCCACCCGCGACGGCGACCTCGCTCGGCCAGCGCCTCGGAGCGCTGTGGGCGCGCGAGTTCCGCGTGCGCACCGCCTGCCTGTGGCTGGTGTGGTTCTGCGTGAACTTCTCGTACTACGGCGCCTTCATCTGGATCCCGTCGATCCTGGTGGCGCAGGGGTACGACCTGATCCGCTCCTTCGGCTTCACGCTGGTGATCACGCTCGCCCAGCTGCCCGGGTACGCCGTCGCCGCGTGGCTCATCGAAGTGTGGGGCCGGCGCGCGACCCTTTCGGTGTTCCTGCTGGGGTCGGCCGTGTCGGCGGTCCTCTTCGGCACGGCCGGTTCACCCGGCGCCATCATCGCTACCGGCATGGCCCTGTCGTTCTTCAACCTCGGGGCGTGGGGCGCGTTGTACGCCGTGACACCGGAGATGTACCCGACCTCGCTGCGTGCCACCGGGAGCGGCTGGGCGGCGGGCGTGGGGCGCATCGCGTCCATCGTCGCGCCGCTCGTCGTTCCGCCCCTGCTCCTCGCGGGCGGCGCACCGCTGCTCTTCGTCGTCTTCGCGGTGTTCTTCGCCGTGGCGGCAGCAGCGGCGTGGGGCCTGGTCAACCGCCGGGGCGTCGCGCTGGACGATCGGTGACCCCGGCACGACCGGCGCCCGGCCGGTCGTAGGCTGGAGCCCGTGGCATCCGTTCGATACGTCGCGATCGGCGACTCCTTCACCGAGGGCGTCGGCGACGAGCTTCCCGACGGACACGTGCGCGGGTGGGCCGACCTCGTGGCGCAGGGGTGGGCGAGTGCCGCGGGCGAGCCCATCGAGTACGCCAACCTCGCCATCCGCGGAAAGCTCGTGTGGCCGATCGTCGAGCAGCAGCTCGAGCCGGCGCTGGCACTGAAGCCGACGCATCTGTCGTTCAACGGCGGCGGAAACGACATGTTGCGGCCCCGTACCAGCGTGGCCCATGTCGTCTCGGCGTTCGACACGGTGCTGCGACGGTGCGATGAGGAGGGCGTGCAGTTGATCGTGCTGTCGGGTGCGAATCCGACCGCGCAGCTGCCGCTGCGCCGCGTCATCCAGCGCCGCGGCGATCTGCTCTCCCGCGCCGTCGAGTCACGGCTGGCATCGCGGGACGATGTCGTGCAGGCGTACAACTGGTTCGACGAGGAGCTGGCGACGCCGCCGTTCTGGTCGGAGGACCGTCTGCACATGAACTCGCGGGGTCACCACCGCGTCGCGGCGCGTGTGCTGAGCGCGCTCGGGATGCAGCCTCCGCCCGAGTGGTGGTCGCTCCCGCCGCTGCCCTTCGCCGGAGCGCGTGGCGCCGCCTACTATCGCGACCACGTCGGACCGTGGGTGCGCCGGCGGTTGACGGGCACCTCGTCAGGCGACGGACGAGAGCCGAAGTTCGGGCAGTGGACGGAGTTCTCCCCGTCAGCGAGCTGACCTCTCGCGCGGTGCGCCCGTGACCCGGTAGGTCAGCTCGGCGAATGCGCCGGCCTGTCGCGCCGCCGTGAGTTCGAGTCGGTCTGGCCCCAGGCGGCGAGGAAGAAGGGGCTTGCCCGACGGGAGCGTCGCCGGCGCGATCGACACCCGGATCTCATCGAGCAGTCCCGCGTCGGCGAACTGGCCCGCCAGATCGCCGCCTCCGACCACCCAGACGTCACGGTCGCCCGCGGCGTCGCGGATCTGCGGCCACGCGTCGCTCACATCGCCCTGGGCGAAGCGGATGTCGGCACCCGCCACTGCGGGGAGCTGCCGGCGAGAGAACACCCATGTCGGCCGGTCGCCGTAGTACGCCGGCCACTTCTCGGGATGCGCGACCAGGTCTTCGTGCTCGAGCACCCAGCGGTACGTCGACGAGCCCTGCACGAGCACACCGATCCCAGAGAGGAAGCGCTGGAAGTCTTCGTCGCCGCCCTCGCCGCCCGGCGCCGCGAAGAGCCAGTCGAGGGAGTCCTCATCATCTGCGAGGAAGCCGTTCAGGGTGGTGGCGGTGTAGAAGACGACGCGGGGCATGCCCGTCACGGTAGCGCGCACCGTCGACAGAGACGGTTGCCACGCATTCAACTCGTCGGTATAGTACTGATCAGTTGAACAGGAGGTGGTGAGATGACCGATGAGCTGAGCCGGACGTTCGCGGCCCTCGCCGACCCGACCCGTCGCGCCATGCTCGCACGATTGAGCGAGGGTGAGGCGACGGTGGGGGAGCTCGCCGAACCGTTCGACATGACGTTCGCTGCCGTGTCGAAGCACCTGCGAGTGCTCGAACAGGCGAAGCTCGTCACCCGCGGACGCAACGCCCAGTACCGGCCTGCCCGGCTGGACCCGCGGCCGCTGGCCGCAGCATCCGACTGGATCGGCGGCTACGCGCAGTTCTGGGAAGACAGCGCCGCTTCCCTCGACCAGTACCTCAACGCACTGCAGCAGCTGGGCGCTCCGCACGACGCACCGGCGCGCGGCGACACCGCCGCACCGACCCCGAAGGAGAACGATCATGACTGAGTACTTCACGGTGACCCGCACGCTGCAGGCACCCCGCGAACTGGTCTTCGAGGCGCTCACGCAGCCCGAGCACTTCGCCGTCTGGTTCGGCACGGCAGCCGTCGAGGTGCCGCAGGACAGCCTCACGATGGATGTCCGGCCCGGCGGCGCCTTCCGCGCGGTCATGCTGCTGCCCGACGGCAACCGCATCGACTGGGCGGGGGAGTACAAGGTCGTCGAGCCGCCGTCCCACCTCGCGATGACGCTCACCGATCAGCCGGGCGATGACACCGGCCTGCCCGTGCTGTTCGACCTGGAGGAGACCGGCGAAGGCACGCTGCTGACGATCCGGCAGGACCGCAGCGACTTTACCGACGAGCAGGTGGCGGCAACGATCGCGGGCTACAACTCCTTCATCGACGACATCGAGCGGGTGCTGCAGCGACTCCAGACGGCCTGAGCAGGCGATCCGGCCTCAGAGTGCGCCCGGCCGGCGCAGCGCTCTCATCGCGAGCACGCTGCCTGCCCGGGCGCTCTCGCGCGGGTGGGCTCCACCGAGGGCCGCCACGATGTAGCCCGCCGCGAAGGCGTCGCCCGCACCCGTCGAGTCCAGCACGTCGTCGACCCGCTCCACCGGGACCTCGACGGTCGCCTCCCCTGCTGTGAGGAGCACCGGCTCAGCACCCCGCTTGACGACGTACACGCCGCCCGGCGTGAGTCCCATCGACGTCGCGAACCCCGCTTCGTCCTCGTTGGCGAAGACGACGTCGGGCCGAAGCTCGGCGACGACCTCCTGCAGTGCCTCAGCGCCGAGCTCACGAAGGCTCGCGACGCTCGACAGGTCCAGGCTCACCCGCGCGCCGGCCGCGGCGGCAAGGGTCGCAGCATCCGTCACCGCCCGCCGCGAGGCGGGGGTGGCCAGTCCATACAACGGCACGTGCACCCAGTCGGCGCCGTCGACCCACGCCGGGTCGATGGCGTCGAGCTCCGCCGCGGCGCCACGGTCGGTGATCATGGTGCGCTCGCCGACCGCATCGACGAGCACCACGATCGAACCCGTGCGGCCGGCGCGCTGCACCCGGACCTCCACACCGGCTGCTTCGAGCTCTCCGACCAGGACCCGCGCGAGCGTGTCGTCGCCCACGCGGCCGACGAAGCGGGACGGATGCTGCGCCGCGGCCGCCACCGCCACGTTCGCGGCGCTTCCACCCCGTGTGAGCCGCACCTCGGCAGGGTTGTCGGTGCCGCGCTCCAGCCCCACGCCGCCGAGCACGATGAGGTCGGCGACGAGGTCGCCGATGACGACGAGCATCAGGGTGCGTCCGCGAGGGCGAGGGCGATCCGCGCACCGAGGTCCACATTGCCGCGGTAGACCTCGACGTTGACGTCAAGGCTGCGCCCCTGGGTCTCCCGCTGCAGGAAGTCGAGCAGGAAGGGCGTGGTCGCGTGACCCGAGACACCCGCCGCGTCGGCCGCAGCGAGCGCGCGCCCGAGCACGTCGTCGTGGAGTGCCGGGTCGAGCTGGCGGTCGGCGGCCACGGGGTTGGCGACGAGGAGCGTGGACGAGATGCCGAGTCCGTCACGGGTGCGGACGATCGCGGCGACCTCCGCGGGGGAGTCCACCGAGTACTCCAGGTCGTGCCCCGAGTCGGCGATGTAGAAGCCGGGGTAGTCGGTCGTGCGGTAGCCGACGACCGCGAGGTTCAGCGTCTCGAGGCGCTCGAGGGTCAGCGGGATGTCGAGGATCGACTTGACGCCCGCGCTCACCACGACGAGGGGGAGGGCGGCGAGGGTGGGAAGGTCGGCCGACTCGTCGAACGTCTCCGGCGCGCCGCGATGCACCCCGCCCAGGCCTCCGGTGGAGAACACCTGCAGCCCGGCCTGCACCGCGAGGTGTGCGGTGGCGGCGACCGTGGTGCCGGCGCTGAGCCCCTTCACCACCGCGACGGGGAGGTCGCGGACGCTCGCCTTCACCACGCCCGGCGAGGTGGAGAGCCGCTCGATCTCGGCGGGGGAGAGGCCTACGGTGGGCCTCCCGTCGACGACCCCGATCGTGGCGGGCACGACGCCGAGCGCGCGCACGCGCGCCTCCGCCTCGAGCGCGACGTCGAGATTGCGGGGCCGTGGGAGCCCGTGCGTGAAGATCGTGGACTCGAGGGCCAGCACGGGCTCGCCGGCCGCGACGGCGTCGCGTACCTCACGAGCGATGGCGAGCAGGTCGGACACGGCGGGCATCCTTTCGACCCGGGCAGCTCTCCCGGCCCGGACTAGGCCCACAGTACCGACCACCGGTTCCGGTCTCCGAGCGCCGCCCCGCGACGGCCGACAGCGTCAGCCGCGGCGGCGTCGGGAGGCTCTCGGGGGATCCATTCCCAGCCGGATGCGCGTGCGCTTGCGCTCGATCACGATGAAGGCGCTGCCCAGCACCCAGAACGGCACCTGCATCAGGAATGCGATGCGGAAGGCCTCCAGGGTGTAGGTCGCCGGTGTTCCCGCGCCCTGCAGATCGAGTGCCAGACCGATGAGGAGGATCGCGAGGAGTGCGGCGAGAAAGCCTCCGGCGTTCGTCACGCCGGTGGCCGTGCTGAGGCGATGCGACGGGTTGTGCGTGCGCGCGTGGTCGAACGCGATCATCGAGGCCGGCCCGCCGGTGGCGAGGGCGACGGCCAGCGCCAGGAGCAGCCACAGCGGTGCGGGCCCGGGGTAGGCGATGACCACGAGCCAGGCGATCGCCTGCACGGCCACCGTCGGCAGCACCAGCGCACGCGAACGGCGGTGGGGATTGCGTCGCGACAGCTCGCCCATGATCGGACCGAGAGCCATGCCCACCACCACGTAGAGCGACATGACGGAGGCCGCCTGTGCGGTACTGAGGCCTTCGCCGGCAGTGAGGAACGGCATGCCCCACAGCAGCACGAACGCCGTGCCGGCGAAGGGCGTCGTGAAGTGCGACCAGAACGCCAGGCGCGTGCCCGGGTGAGCCCACGCGGCGCGGATGCCGACCCCCGTGTCGACCGAGGAGGTCACAACGCGGATGGCGCCCGTGTCGGTGTCGACAGAGACGTCCTCGTCACGGTCGGGCGGATGGTTGCGGATCAGGAGGAAGACGAGGATGCCGAAGAGAACGCCCAGCCCGGCGATGCTGCCGAAGGTGATCGTCCACGATGTCGCGTGCAAGAGCGCTGCGAGGGGGACCAGGGCGATGAGCTGCCCGCCCTGGCCGACGATGCCCGTGAGCTGCACCATGATCGGTCCGCGCTGGGCGGGGAACCACGTGGCGATCAGGCGCAGGACGCCCGGAAAGATCGCCGCATCGCCGGCGCCCAGCAGCATACGGGCGAGGATGGCGACGCCGACGCTGGGGGAGAGGGCCATGGTGAGCTGTCCCACCGCCATCAGCAGCATCCCGGCCGTCATGATGGGTCGTGCTCCATAGCGATCGAGCAGCACGCCGATGGGGATCTGCATGCCGCCGTAGACCGCCAGCTGCACCACCGCGAACATCGACAGCGTGGCAGCGTCGGCGTCGAACCGCGCCGCCGCGTCCACGCCGACCGCACTGAGCGACGACCGGTTCGTGATAGCCAGGACGTAGGCGGCGACGCCCACCGTCCAGATCACCCACGCGCGAAGTCCCGGCCCCGTCTCACGACGACGGGAAAGGCTCTGCACCCTTCCACAGTAGTCTCGCTCACCGAGGCCGAGCCGCCGACGCAGGGTCGGCGGCGTCCGCCGTCAGCGCCGGGTCTCGTACCTCGTCAGCACCACACCGCCGGGGAAGGTCCGCGTCTCCGTCAGCCTCAGGTCGACCCAGTCGTCCAGGGCGGTGAAGAACGGCGTGCCACCGCCCACCAGCACCGGATGGGCGACGATGACGTACTCGTCGATCAGCCCCGCCCGCATGGCGGCCGCCGCGAGAGTGGCACTCGCGATGTCCATCGTGCCGCCGTCACCGGACTTGAGCCGGGCGATCTCGCCAACGGCGTCGCCGGTGAACAGACGGGCGTTCCAGTCGACCGCCGTGAGCGTCGAGGAGAACACCACCTTCGGCATCGCCCGCCAGCGCTCGGCGTACTCGATCGCCGCCGGCGTGGCGCCCGGCTGCTGGTCGGCGGTCGGCCAGTGGGAGCTCATCATCTCCCAGAGCCTGCGACCGTACAACGCAAGTCCCGTCGCGCCGACCCGGTCGGACCACCACTGGAACAGCTCGTCGCTCGGGGCGCTCCAGCCGAGGTCGCCGCCGGGGGCGGCGATGTAGCCGTCGACGCTCGTGTTCATGCCGAAGGTCAGTCTGCGCATGAGGTCAGCCTCTCGCGTGGCGGCCGTCGGCGTACAGCCCTGCTCATGAGCGTCGTCTGCTTGTGTCGCGTTTTGGGAGCGTGCGGGTGAATCGCAGGTTGAAAATCGGGGCGGTGCGCAAGGCCGACACGAGTCGCCCCACGCCAAAGGGAGTCGTCTGAGTGGGGGAGCGGGCTATTAGCCTGGCTGCTGCGGTCTCCAGATGGGGGAGGCGTGGGGTGGAGCTCCGGGGAAGTGGCGGACCGGTGACGAGCGGGCTCTCACCATCCGGGCGTCTCTCTCACCAGAGATGTACGTCCCTGCGGACGCTTCGGAGGCAGTCTTGTGGCGAAGCCCGAGGACCTTTGAGGGCGTGGATTTCGTGAAGGGTAGAGAGCCCGTTGCGCTCCGTGGGTACGAGTGTTGGTGCTGTTCTCTGCGCTTGCGTCGACGTTGTGGGTGAATCTGGGAGGAGCCGTCGCGGCGGCCAGCCATTGCCGTCGCCCTCACGGCTGTTTCCGCTGTCTTGCATGTGGGCGGTCGGTACGGCCTGGTCGCTCCTGACGAGGGGTGAGCGTCGGTTCGCGCGCAGCTCGGGTGCTCGTGTTGGCTGCCACATCGATGTCGTGGTCGGACTGGCCTGTCGTCACCGCCCTGACGGGGCTGCTTTCGCGATGTCCACGCTCCAGGGGCGACCCAGGCACGGAGCGGCAAGCGCAGACCAAAATCACGTCCCGACAAGAGACGCGGCACTTCGCGAGGCCCGGCGGGTGAACTCGAAGATGAAAATCCGCGTACGCAGCGCTGAGCCGCTACGAGCGGGACATGCCACAGGCGGCGGCAAAGTGGGCGGGTAGGGCACCGTTCAGTTGCGAGTGAGCGGGGATGGCTATGTCAACCTGATCCAGAACCAGGCTGAGGGCCTGAACCAGGACCACCCCGAATTGTTCGCCTCCCGCGTTCCGCCTCGCTTGTCCCTCCAAGAGCGGGACAAGCGAGGCCGCCACGAATCGTAGGAGTAGCCGTCATGTAGACGGGGTGCCCTCTGCAAGTGCGCTGGTAGTTCATGTTGAGAGAGGAACAGCATGCGAAAGCAAGCCGTGATTCGGATGGCCAAGCATCGTTCTTGCGGCGGGAAACGCATGATGCATTCTGATGTGAAGAGGCGCGCTGCCCTCGCGTCGGCTTCGGCCGTCGTGCTAATCCTGCTGCTGGCGGGTTGTGCGGTGCCGAGCGAGTTGCCCGCGGTGTCAGGCCGGCACGTGTCGTTCCGTTCGGTGGTCGGCACGGACACGCTGAGTGGCAAGGCGCCTCAAGATGAGCTGGACGTGCCCCATCCGGCTGAACCTGTCGAGGTTGCCGTGATGGGAGCTGCAGTGGGGGATCTCGAGGACACCGTCACTGTCGAGGAGCTGGTCGAGGTTGCGGACGACCTCGGGCAGGACGTCATCCGAGAGCTAGAGGCCGGTGAGGCCTCCTCCAGCGAGGAAGCAACCGTGTTTGCACTGTGGACTACGGTTGCGGGGCAGCAGTCGTTGGTAGCAGAGTCAACGTCGATGATTCGCTCCGCTGTGACGGCTTACACCCGTGTCATGGCTTGGAACGATAACAAGTACGTGCCGTTGGTGCTGCGACAGGGCACGTCGACGTGGGGGTGGGTGAAGATCCGAGACAAGCACGCGGCGACGCAGACGATGGTCAAGAAGACCACACAGTTTCCGCGGACGCGTACCGTCAGCGGAACGAACATCTACTACACGACGCCGGCGATCAAATACACCTGCTGGTTCAGCTTCTGCACCATCGACAAGCAGATGGACGTCCACGTGGTTTACGAGACCACCCGCCAATCTGACGGTGCGGCCAAGGGCGTCATCACCGCCTACTGCGTTGGCGTTACCGTTTGCCCGCAGTGGGTGCGAGACGTTGCGGGATAATGTAGCGATGAGTCAGCCTCAGATCGATTTTGCGCCGCTCATAAGGGCACGTTTCACGGACGACGGCATTCAGGGGCTGCGCCTTGTCAGCGTCGAACAACGCCACACCACGCTCAGCGTGGTGTTCGAGGGTCGATCCGACACCCGCTCTGGACGATTCGGCGTCCGAATCCGCACCCCACGTCACATTGGAGACGAGCGATGGCGACAGTTCGTCGCCTCCGACGATCCCGAGGAATGGGTATCGATGATCATCCCCCTCGAAATCGTCGAGCCCTACGAAACTACCGCGCTACAAGCACACGCCCTCCCCGACGCGGAAGGCGTGATCTGGCTCACCGATTGACGGGGACAGATCGCAGACCCTGAAGCCAAAACGAGATGCGAAAGGGAGGCCGCCTGGTTTCGTTTCGTCATGCTGCCAGATCCGGGCTTCTGATGCTCGCAAACCCTCAATGCAACATGCATTGCTGTTTCGCAATGCACTCCTTGTTCAAGGGACGCGCTGAATATCAAGTCCGCCGCTGCCGACACGAAGAACCGTGACCGCCTCACCCTGGGGGACGGCAAGCGTCTCCTCGATGTGAACGCTAAGAAGAGCAAGGGCAGCCAACGCCCCGGTGGGGTCGTCTCCGACTTCACCGAGGGCAGCCAGACCATCCGTCGCGTTCTTCGCTGCGTAGTCAGCGAGGCTTGCCTCTGAGGCGACCAGCCGTACGGGGGCGCGATTCGTGTCCCAATCGCGCTGCAGGATCAACTCGTCGGCCCCCGCACGCTCGACAGCGAAGCTCTCACAGAGCATCTCTACGAGTCGCTGCTGAAGGCCCATAGGTCGGATTCCCTCAGCTTTACAGCGGGGCAACATGGACGATCTTGGCGCCCTCGTCCACTCGCGTCACGGGTGCGCTCACCCCGGTGATGCGGTACCCGATGAAACCGAATACGCCGGTGCTCGTCGAGCCGTACAGCTCTTGCGCTGACCCGTTAAGGATGGCGTCGATGATCTCGATCACATTGGGGAGATCGTCTGAGTGCTCGAACACCTCAGCGTGGACGATCCGGCCGGCCGAGATTCGCACTGCGTCGTCCCCCGCCTCGATCGTGAGCGTCTTCGATGCCGTCGGTCCGGCGAGCAGGAAAGTGCGTGATCTGCAAGGAGAAAGGCTCGCCCGGGATACTTGTGGTTCAGCTCGCCCGCCAACTCCGACAACGTCATCTCTGCTCCTCTTCCTCACCGCAAGATGGTTGCAAGCAGCACGATGCATATGACCGGTCGGGGCCTGTCTGCTGCTCACTGTCAGATGACATGCACCACCGTCGGGTGCGCGTGCTCACCGGCGTGGTGTCGGGGGAGGACGCAGGGCCAGTCCCCAGCTGGTTGCCAGCAACAGCAAACTGCTTCCAGGGCTTCCGTTCCGTCCGCCCACGCCTGCCGTTCGTCAAGAGCATGACGATCAGTTTCTCGGAAGGGCTGGAGAGCCCGAGCGTAGGTCGGATCGACGGCGTCGGACTCGTCGTGCCGCTCCTTCGCCACGTAGGAGGCGTCCAGTGCCAGGTCCGTGCGTTCGGTGGGCGCAGCGAACGCGTCGGTCGTCTGCTCTGCGCTCATCGCGATCTCCCTCATTCCAGGGGCCAGGTCCAGGGAGGCCTGGCGCGAAGTGGCTCTCCACCGGCTTGTCACGCCGTGCAGCTTCCCAGCGGGGGCACCCGCGCCCGTTGCTTGGGTGCCCCGGCGGGCGGGCCTTGGGGAGACGACCATGGCCCGCACCAGGAGGAGTGGGTGCCGCATCCCAGAGGAGGTGTGGCACCCGCTTCGAACGCCGCTCGACGTTCTCGGCGGCTGGGGTGTCGCCGTGCCCCGATTAGACCACCCGTGGCGAGTCGAGTGCTCCGGTTATCGCCCGGCGCGGCAGCGAATTTCACCCCGCGAACAGCCCGACCGCACGAGTACGACACCGGACGGACAGGGCGTCCAGAACGACGCCTGCCACGATATGCGCATCCGTCGCCGGCAGCTTGATGCACGCGGTCAAGGCGGTCATCGTCGATGGGAGTGTCAGACCAGCAGTTCAGTCGAGCGCCGGAGACGTCACTACGTCCGTCCGGTTCATACGCCGGGCCCGCTCGTAGTTCTTCCTCCTCCAGACAGCCGGAGGGGAGAACCTGTCCACATGAGCGGCACAGATGTTGTTCTTTCAAGTTGACATAATGTGCATTATCGGCGAAACGAAGCCCTGCCGAGGAGCAGCGATGATTCGAGGTCCCTTACTGCGGAGAATCTCCGGACGAGCCATCTGGAGTAGCTTCGCGCTCTCCATTGAGGTCTCGAAGACGCTGATTCAGGTTGTCGAGTCGCCCGTGCACGTACTGAACTCCTGATTCTCCTGGGTTCTGTCTGGCGGTCACGCGCAAACGGTGAGCGAGCACCTCGACTGCATGGTCGTCGAGAAGACCAGCCAAGAGCAGCGTGTCCACCGCCGCCAGCACTCCGATCAAAGCGTCGAACTCTTCATCCTTGAGCATGTCATTCGCCACGAGGCAATCATGGCCCGATTGACGCCACGATTCGCCCTCGAGAGGGCGAGTTTCTAGGCTGGTGAGGTGCTGGAGTCGCTTACCGGGTTCGTCGTGGTGGGCGTCGCGATCCTCGTCGGCTGGATACTCGGGCGCATCGATCTCCTCGGTGAGCACGCCAAGCCGGTCCTCGCGCGGCTGACGTTCTTCGTGCTCTCACCGTTCCTGCTGTTCGTGGTGCTCGCGCAGGCCGACGTGCACACGCTGTTCTCGGCGCTCCTGCCGGTCTCCGCGATCGCCGCGCTCGCCGTCATCCTCCTATACGCGCTCATCGCTCGGGTGTTGTGGAAGCGCACCGTCGGCGAGACCGTCATCGGCGCTCTGAGCGCGGGTCAGGTCAACTCGAACAACATCGGCATCCCGCTGTCGCTGTACCTTCTCGGGAGCGCCGCCTATCCGGCTCCGGTGATCCTCATGCAGCTCCTGGTGTTCACGCCGATCACGATGGCGATCCTGGATGCCGTGACCACCGCGCGTGCGTCGCTCTGGCGCGCCGTCGCCCGGGTGGCGACCAATCCGATCGTGCTCGGCTCGGTTCTGGGCACGATCGTCTCGGTGACGGGCATCCCGCTGCCGCCGATCGTGATGGAGCCGGCGATGCTCATCGCGAACGCCTGCGTGCCGATCCTCCTCATCGCCTACGGCATCTCGCTCCACGGTCAGCGCGTGCTGGGCGCCTCCGGAAGAAGGCAGGACATCGTTCTGGCCACAGCGCTCAAGCTCGTGGCGATGCCGGTGATCGCCTGGGCGGTCGCGGAGTTCGCGTTCGGCCTCTCATCGCAGGACGTCCTCATCGTGACCGTCCTGGCCGCACTGCCGACCGCGCAGAACGTGTTCAACTACTCGCAGCGCTATGACGTGGGCGAGACGATCTCGCGCGACACCGTCTTCCTGACGACGATCGGTTGCGTCCCCGTTCTCATCCTGGTCACGCTGCTCCTCGGCTGACCCGGACGGGAGCTAGGTACGGACCAGTTCGTGCAGCGTGCCGATCACCAGCCGCACGCCCTCGCCGCGATGGAGCACCGTCACGAGCGTGTGCGTGCAGGAGCGGCAGCGGACGATCGCCGCCGTCTCGTCGAGCTCCACCACGGTCTCGGCCAGTGGCGCCGCGGCGCCGCATCCACCGCACACGCCGACCAGCGTCGTGACGTCCGTCCCGAACACATCCCCCAGAATCCCCGCCGCGGCATTGCCGTCGACGGTGCTTGTGGCGATCTCAGGCCGCATCATCCACCTCCGAATCGCTCGGTCTTGATCCGCGCCGGCGGATGGCCCAGCCCGACCAGAGTATTCGCCACGTGCTCCACGAACCCCGTCGGCCCGCACACGTAGACGATCGGCTCGCGATCCGGCGCCCACGTCGCCGCCCGGAGCGTGTCGGCATCCACTCGGCCCACCGGCCCGTCCCAGCCGGCCGGAGGCGTCCGCGTGTAGCGCCAGGCGACGGCTACTCCCCCGTCCTCGGCGGCCCGTGCCAGCTCATCGCGATATATCGCGTCCTGTGCGGTTCGGACGGAATACAGGAGCCGGACGGATGCGGCAGCCCCGGCATCCGTCGCCGCCCTGACGATCGCCATCAGCGGCACGATGCCCGACCCGCCCGCGATCAGCTGGACGGGCTCCGCTCCCCCGGGCCGCCAGACGAAGTAGCCGCCCAGAGGACCTTTCACCTCGAGCTCGTCGCCCGGCAGGACGTCGCGTACGAGATACGGCGACACCTCGCCGTCGGGGATCTCATCGACAGCCAGCTCGATCGCAGCGGCAGGCCCGTACGAGCCTAGGGAGTACGACCGCACGGCCTGGTAGCCGTCCTCCGCGGTGAGCCGCACGTCGACATGCTGGCCGGCGTCGTTGCCCGGCCAGCCCGGCACCTCCAGGTGGAGGACCCGTGCCGACGCAGTGGCCTCGACGGCGTCGACGACCCGCGCGGGCCGCCATCCCCCGACAGTCACCAATATCGCTCCTCGGTCCAGGGGTCGCCGTGCATGTTGTACCCGTTCTGCTCCCAGAAGCCGGGTGCATCCTCGTCCATGAGCGTCAGCCCGCGCACCCATTTGGCGCTCTTCCAGAAGTACAGGTGCGGCACCAGCAGCCGCGCCGGACCGCCATGCTCGGGATCGAGCGGCTCCCCTTCGAACTCGAACGCGACCCACGCCCGGCCGTCGCGCAGCTCGTCGAGCGGAACGTTCGTCGTGTAGCCGCCGTAGGAGTGCGCCATCGCGTAGGAGGCGTCGGTCTCGACGGCGTCGAGCAGCGTGTCGAGCGAGACGCCCCGCCAGGACGTACCCAGTTTCGACCACCGGGTCACGCAGTGGATGTCGGTGCGCACCTCCTCGACCGGGAGCGAGAGGAACTCCTCCCACGTCCACGACACGACGTTCCCGGCCTCGGTGCGGATCCCGAACCGCCACTCCCCCGGCTCGATCCGGGGTGTCGGACCGGCCGACAGCACGGGGAAGTCGTCGGTCAGATACTGGCCGGGAGGCAGATTCGGATCGCTCTCACGGCGCCGCGCTCCAAAACCCCTCGAGATGACGGCCATCGGAACCCCCTCCTGCGAGCGGCGGCGAGTACGCTCGCGCACGCTCACGCTAGCGCGCGGCGGCCACTCACGGCGATGGGCATCGAGGCAACACACGGTCATGGTTACTCGAGAGTTCGACCAGGGGTCTAAGCTTTAGCCGCATCACGTACAGGGAACTCTCAGAAAGGCCCTCCATGTCCACTGCATCCGAGGCCGAGAAGTCGGCCGTCAACGGAATCCGCACGGCGCTCGGCGTCGGCGGTGTCCTCGCCCTCATCGTCGGCATCCTCATCCTGGTCTGGCCGGGGAAGACCGCCGCCGTCGTCACCGCCATCATCGCGATCTACGCCATCGCCGCCGGCCTCGTCTACGCGGGACTCGGGATCTTCTCGAAGACCAAGGGCGGCTGGGCCCGCATCGGCCACATCGTGCTCGGCATCCTGTTCATCATCGCCGGCGTCGTGGCCCTGTTCAATCTCGGACAGGCGACCGCCTGGCTCGCCCTGTTCATCGGCATCCTCGTCGGCATCCTGTGGATCGTCGAGGGCATCGTGGCGCTTTCGACTCTCGGCGACGCCGCGTCGAAGGGCTGGTCGATCTTCTTCGCGATCCTGAGCATCATCGCCGGTGTCATCGTGCTGTTCGCGCCCATCTGGGGCGTTGCGGTGCTGTGGTGGCTGCTCGGCATCTCGCTCATCGTGCTCGGCATCATCAACATCGTGCGCGCCTTCACCTTCAAGGGCGACATCTGACCCAAGGGGTACGACAGCGGCCCCGTGAGCTTTCGCTCGCGGGGCCGCTGTCTTCGTGCACCGATCGGCTCAGCCGACGGGAAGGTGTTTCGCCCACCAGTCGAGCACGGCCTCGAACCGCTGCACCCGGTGGCGGGGCTGGCCCGAGCGCGTGAGTTCGTGGTTCTCGCCGGGGAAGACCAGCAGCTCGGCCTCGGTCCCCTGTCGCTTGAGCGCGGAGTAGTAGCGCGTCGCCTGCTCGAGCGGGCACCGGAAGTCGAGCTCGGAGTGCATCACGAGGGTCGGGGTCGTCACCTGGCCGACCACCGCCATCGGGCTCTGGCGCGCGATGTCGTCCGCCGACACACCGACGTACTCGTCGCCGAAGAACGAGCCGATGTCGCTCGTGCCCTGGAAAGACAGCGGCTCGAGGAAGCCTCGCTCCACGATGGCGCCCGCGAAGCGGTGGTCGTGCGCGATGACCCATGCCGTGAGGTAGCCGCCGTATGAGCCGCCCTGCACGCCGACGCGGTCGCCGTCGAGGCGCGGGTCGCCGGCGATGGCGCCCTCGAGGAAGTCGATGACGTCGGCGAAGTCCACCGTGCCCATCTGCTGACGGATGCTGCGCCCGTGCGTCCGCCCGTAGCCCGCCGAGCCGCGCGGGTTGGAGTAGACGACGGCATAGCCCGCATCTACGAGAACCTGTGTCTCGTCGAAGAGGTGCACTCCGTACGATGCGAAAGGGCCCCCGTGGATCTGCAGGATGACGGGGAACGGCCCGTCGCCTTCGGGCGTCGCCACCCACCCGTGCACCGGGTAGCCGTCGCGACCGGTGATCGTGAGCTCCCGCGGGAGGACGATCCCGGATGCGGCGGCCCGAGCGCCGAAACCCGTCAGTGTGCGGACGTGGCCGCCCCGATCGACGGAGACGAGCTCACCGAAGGATTCCGGCCGTGCCACGGCTGCGACGACGTGGTGGCCGCCGGCCCCGTGACCGCCGACCTCGACGTCACCGCCCAGGATCTCACTCAGCGTCCCGTCGCGCGCCACACGGAGCAGGCGGATCCGGCCCCGAATGGAGTCCTGTACGAGGAAGTCCCGTCCGGCCGGAGTCACGTGCCCGTCGCCGAGGTGGACCTCGTCGGCGTCGGTGACCCGGCGGGGACCGCCCGCCTCGAGCAGCCAGAGTCCGACGCCCGGCGCGATGAAGTCGATGCCGTCGCCCACCTCGTGGCCCAGCACCGCGATCGTGCCGTCCTCGGCCACCGTGAGGTCGGAGAGCGCCAGTCCCGCATCTGCCGACAGCACCTCGCGCTCGCCCGAGCCGTCGATCGCCAGGGCGATGAGGCGGTTCCGCAGGTCGCGTCGCTCGGGCTCGATCTCGTCGGGCACCGTCAGCACCTCATGCCCGTCAGCGCTGAACACCAGTCCGCTGTGCGATGTCGTCCCCTCGGTGAGCGCGCGGGCCTCGGCGCCGACCAGCGTCCTCTTCGGCGGGGTGACCTCGTCGGGGCGGACCGCGGCCGCAGGCTCGTAGAACGGCTCGGAGTCCGGCTCGGGCGCGGCGATCACGAAGACGTGGGCGGGCCGGTCTGCAATGTAGCCGACGCCGTTCGCGTGCCAGCGGACGCCGGTGATGTGACGGGGCGCCTCGGCCGCGGCATCCAGCCCCTCCACGCTGCCGTAGCGCCCCTTCTCGGGCACGCGGGCGAGGAACGCGAGGGTGGCGCCGTCGGGCGACCAGGCGAAGTCCTCGACGCCGAGCACGGCATCGGTGGCCTGCACCGGCTCACCGCCTGCGGGGGCTACGACATGCACCTGTGGCTTGCCCTTGGCGTCAGCGCGCACGAACGCGAGCCGGGATCCGTCCGGCGAGAGCCGGGGTGCGCTGTCGGCCGTGCCGCGCGTGAGACGCCGGGGCGTTCCGTCGGGGAGGTCGACCCGCCACAGCTGGCCGACCGCGCGGTTGGCCTCGATGTCGGGGCGCGAGGTCGCGAAGACGGCGAAGGATCCGTCAGCGGCGACCGTCGGGCGCCCGACCGAGATGAGGCTCTCGATGTCGTGGGCCCGCATGGATCACTCAGCCGCGAACGACGAGGTGTCGCCGATGAGGCGGGTGTGATCGGCGGGCACGGGCTCGTGCGCAGCGAGGGCGACCTCGGCGGCGAACTCCGCCACGTTGTAGAGCCGGCCGGCGTCCTCCCGGCGCGCCGAGATGGCACCGGGGTTGGCGCGCTCGAGAAGCGTTGCGGTGATGGTGCCTTCGATCATGTCGCCCGAGACGACGACGAACTCCACGCCGCGCTCGGTCAGCGCCGGGATGCGCTCGCGGAGCGCGTCTTCACCGGCGCGCTTCGACAGCGCCACCGGCTCGTACTCGGGCATGGTCGGGGTGGTGCGGATGAAGTGCGCCTGGTGGCTCGTGACGAAGACCACCCGCGACCCCTCGCCGAGGAGCGGCAGCGCCGTCTCGAGCACGCGCACCTGCGCGTCGCGGTTGAGCTGAAGGGCGTAGTCCTCTGCCATGCCGGACTCCATGCCGCCCGAGGCGTTGAGCACGAGGATGTCGAGCCCCCCGAAAGTCCGCTGGACCTCGTCGAACATCGCCTGCACGGAGGCCTGATCGGTGAGGTCCGCGCCGACCACGAGCACCTGCACGCCCAGCTCGCGCAGTTCCGTGCCGAGCTTCTCGGCACGGGGAGCCTTGTTGCGGTAGTTGATGACGACGTTCGCGCCGGCCTGGGCGAGGTAGCGCGCGGTGTCGGCGCCGATGCCGCGCGACGAGCCCGTCACGAGTGCGGTCTTGCCGCTCAGGGAGCTCTCGGGAAGCGGGGAGAGTGTCTCAGTCACGTGTCGACCCTACCTGCTAGGTTCGAGCACAGGAGGCGCGCCGTGGAGCTCATCGAGACCGTCGAACAGTGGGCCTGGATCGGCTGGCTCGTGCTGATCCTGGTCTTCCTCGTGATCGAGATGCTGACGCTCGATTTCACGTTCCTGATGCTGAGCATCGGCGGCCTGGCCGGCCTCGTCGCCGACCTGCTCGGGGCCCCGATCTGGCTGCAGGTGATCGTCGCCGCCGGCGTCGCCGCCGTGCTGGTGCTGCTGCTGCGACCGCCGCTGCTGCGACGCCTGCGACGCGGTGAGGACCCCACGCCGTCCAACGTGGACGCGCTCATCGGGCTGGGCGGCACCGTCGTCTCGTCAGTGGGCGCCCACGGCGGGCAGGTCAAGCTCGCCAACGGCGACGTGTGGACCGCTCGCGCGGAATCGGGCGACGTGGCCGGGTCGGGGAGCCTCGAGCCCGGCATGCGCGTGCGGGTCACCCGCATCGACGGGGCGACGGCGGTCGTCCGCTCCGACTCCCCCGACCCCCTCACCCGTGCACCGGAGGACCCCCTGGCATGAACGACTTCACCTCGGCCATCCCCGCCGCCATCGGCTGGATCCTGGCGATAGCGGTCTTCATCTTCGTGCTGGTGGTGATCTTCCGGTCGATCCGCATCATCCCGCAGGCCAGCGCCGGCATCGTCGAGCGCCTGGGCCGGTACCACAAGACCCTCAGTCCCGGTCTGAACCTGCTCGTGCCGTTCATCGACCGGCTCCGACCCCTGCTCGACATGCGTGAGCAGGTCGTCTCGTTCCCGCCGCAGCCGGTGATCACGGAAGACAACCTGGTCGTCTCGATCGACACGGTCGTCTACTTCCAGGTCACCGACGCCCGCGCCGCGACCTACGAGATCGCCAACTACCTCGGGGCCGTGGAGCAGCTGACCACCACCACCCTGCGCAATGTGGTCGGCGGCCTGAACCTCGAAGAGGCTCTCACCAGCCGTGACGAGATCAACGGCCAGCTCCGCGTCGTGCTCGACGAGGCCACCGGCAAGTGGGGCATCCGCGTCTCCCGCGTCGAGCTCAAGGCGATCGACCCGCCCATCTCCATCCAGGACTCCATGGAGAAGCAGATGCGCGCCGAGCGCGACCGTCGTGCGGCGATCCTGACCGCGGAGGGCTCGAAGCAGTCGCAGATTCTGGAGGCCGAGGGCCGCCGGCAGGCAGAGATCCTCCGCGCCGAGGGTGACAAGCAGGCCGCGGTGCTGCGTGCGCAGGGCGAGGCGGAGGCGATCCAGACCGTCTTCGACGCGATCCACTCCGGCAACCCCGACGACAAGCTGCTCGCCTACCAGTACCTGCAGACGCTGCCGAAGATCGCCGACAGCGCATCGAGCAAGCTGTGGATCATCCCCAGCGAGTTCACCGATGCCCTCAAGGGCCTGACGGGCTCCTTCGCGGGAGTGATGACGGATGCCGCGGCCAGGGGCCGCACGCAGGCAGCGAGCGGATCCGCCCCGGGCGGCGCCGCGGCGGGCCCGCCGACGGCGATCACGCCGCCCACTCCGTGACCCATCCCTGGTTCGAGGGCGTCGGGAAACCGCGCGTCCTCGCGCATCGCGGTCTGGTGGTTCCCGATGCCGCGCGCGGCGGCATCGTCGAGAACTCCTTCGCCGCCGTGGCCGCGGCGCACTCGGCCGGAGCGCACTACGTCGAGTCGGACTGTCACGTCACGGCCGACGGGGTCGCGGTGCTCTTCCACGATCACGACCTGTCGCGCGTGACGGGCGACCCGCGCCGCGTCGCCGACGTGTCGGCGCGGGAGCTCGAGACGCTCATGAACGGCCGCGGCGGGCTCATCACGCTGGCCCAGGCCCTGGAGGCCTTCCCGACGCTGAGATTCAACCTCGACGTCAAGGCGAAGGATGCCGCCCCCGCGGTCGGAGCAGCTGTCGCCCCGCACGCCGACCGTGTGCTCGTGACGAGCTTCTCGGATGACCGCCGGCGGGCGGCGCTGACGGCTGTGGCGGACGAGGGCCGCGGCATCCGTCCCGCCACATCCGGAGGCCGGGGCACCATCGGCCGCGTGATGACCGCTGTCTCAGCAAGGTCGGACCGACTGGTCGCGCGGGCACTCGCCGGCGTGGACGCCCTCCAGGTTCCCGAGCGGCAGGGGCGCCTGCGCATCGTGACGCCCCGCCTCATCGCAGCCGCTCACCGGCACGGAGTGGAGGTGCACGTCTGGACCGTCAACGAGCCCGCCGAGATGATCCGTCTGGTGGAGATGGGCGCCGACGGCATCGTCACCGACCGCGCCGACATCGCCCTCGACACCCTCTCGTAGCAGCCCGGCATGACCGGACGCACGTTCCCCTGTGCATCCACTGTGAAAGGTCGATGAACGGGGTCCCTTCGGATGATCCGCTCAGGTCACTTCGTTATACCTGTACAGCGACGAGAGGACCACACAATGGCAGACCGCAGCCTGCGCGGCATCCGACTCGGCGCCCAGAGCCTACAGAGCGAAGAGGGCGTCGTGTTCCATGAGCGCGCACAGCACATCTACTCGTGCACGTCATGCGGACGTGACACGACTTTGACCTTCGCGGCGGACGCCGAGGTTCCCCCGGCATGGGAGTGCCGCACGTGCGGCGCCGAGGCGCTGCTGCGCGTCGGCGAAGGCACCGCGACGGTCGACCACTCCGGTGACAAGACCCCCCGCAGCCACTGGGACATGCTTCTGGAGCGCCGCACCATCCCCGAGCTCGAAGAGCTCCTGGAGGAGCGTCTCGCCTTCGTCCGCGCCCGGCGCGGCGCAGGTGAGAAGGCCTCGGTGGACAAGCTCAGCGCCTGACCCCGCCACAAGCGACGCCGGCCCCACGGGGCCGGCGTCTTCGCGTTCCGCCGCGACCGACGACGAACGACGAAACCGAGCCCGGCGAGCACTGCAACGCTCCCCCACGAGACAGCGGCGTTCAGCGGCCCGCCGACGATCACCGCGGGCGTGAGGCCGGTGCGGAGGGGCACGTCGGTGAGCATGTGTCCGGGCTCGTCCGCCGGGAGCCCGTCCAGGGTCGACCCGTCCGGTGCGATGACCTGACTGGTGCCGACCGTCGAGAGATTGACGACGGCGCGCCCCGTCTCGATCGCTCGCAGGCGGGCCACCGCGAGCTGCTGCAGGTTCTCGTCCGTGCCCCGGAAGTCCGCATTGTTCGTCTGGAAGAGGTACAGCCGCGCTCCGTCGGCCGCCCCCTCCCAGACCAGCGCGTCGTAGATGACGTCGAAGCAGATGGCGAGTCCGGCCGGCGTGCCGTCGATGTCGAAGACCGGAGGGTTCGTCCCGGGCGTGTAGTCCCGGCCGATCATGCCGATGAGATCCGGAGCGATCGACGCGTAGAACCCGCGGTCGGGCACGTACTCGCCGAACGGCACCGGGTTGCGCTTGTCGTACGTCTGCTCGATACCCGCGCCGTCCCGCCAGAGGAACGACATGTTGAAGTACTCGTCACCGCGCTGATCGATGCGGTTCGCCACCAGTGGCGCACCCACCTGTCGGACGACCCGGTCGAGAGCGGCCCCCACGGCCGCTGACCCGTCGGGGTCGATGTCGACGCTGCCCTCGGGCCACAGCACCACGTCGACGTCGTCGGCGCCGAAGAGCGGCGTGGTGGCGTCGTACTGGGATGCCAGGATGTCGCCCGCCTCGCGCTCGTCGAAGTAGCCGGCGGGGCCGTTGCCCTGAACGCTGGCCACGCGCATCGTGCCCGCCGGTGTCGTCGGCCACGCGGGAACGAGGAGGAGGGCTGTCGCCGCGACCGCGAGCACGCCGACCGGAGCGAGACGGCGGATGCCGCTCCCCCGCACCCGACGCGGCGCCCGGACGATCTCCACCGCGGCCGCCACGACCCACACGACGAGGAACGTCAGCCCCGCGGTGCCGGTCCACGAGACGACCTCCGCGAAGGGCCCGCTCACCTGCGAGGTGCCGACGCGTCCCCACGGGAATCCGCCGTACGGGAAGCCGCCGGCGACGGCCTCACGCGCCGTCCACAGCCCGGCGACGAGTGCCGACGTGAGCACGATCCGGCCTCGGCCCCGCACGAGCATCGGCACCCACCGGTACGCCAGCGAGATGAGCACCGCGCCCCCCGCGACGAAGAGGGCCTCGAGCACCGACAGAGCCAGCCAGGGCAGCGGCCCCACCCATTCGGCCGTGAAGTCGACGTTCAGCAGATAGAACGCAAGGCCGAACGCAAGACCCGTGAGCAGCGCACCGCCGATCCGCCGCCCGATGAGTGTCACCAGGGCGAGGGCCACCGACAGGAAGGCCATCGGCCACCACGCGACCGAGGGGAAGGCCACGTCGAGCAGCACCCCTGCCAGCGCCGACGCCGGGATCGCTGCCCACAGCGGCAGAAGCGGGCTCGGCGCGACGGCGGGGGGCACGGGATTCAGCCTAGGCGAGCGCGACGGCGGGAGCCTCCGCGCCGTCTGCTACACGCCCGAGTACGCGACGATGCCGCGGCGCACGGCATCCAGCGCCTTGCGAGCGGTGCCGGCGATCGGCTGATCCGCGACGAGCGAGAGCTGGTCGAGCAAATCGATCGTCTGCTTCGTCCACCGCACGAAATCGCCGGCGGCCATGTCGGCCTCGAGCAGCACGCGATCGAGCATGCCGCCGCGCGCCCACGTGTGCATCGCCTGCGCGAGCCCGGCCGCCACAGGCTCGGTGCCGGGGAGCCGGTGCTCCTGCTCGAGGTCGTCGAGCTCCTGCCACAGCGTGAGGGTGGCCTCGAACGCCGGCCGGAACGGGCCCCGGGGAAGGCCCCGCTCCCCCGGCCCCGCGTCGTCGCGTCGGGGCTCGTACACCAGGGAGCACGCGAGCGCAGCAAGGGAAGCGGCATCCAGGTCCTTCCAGATGCCACGCCGCAGCGACTCGGCGACGAGCAGGTCGCGCTCGCCGTAGATGCGCCGCATCGTGCGCCCCGAGGGCGTCAGCGTGGTGGTGCCGTCACCTTCGACCGTCACGTACTCCAGGGCGCCGAGCACATCCACGACGCGGTCGAAGATGCGGGCGACCGTGCCGGTGCGCGTCTCGATCTGACGGCGCAGCTTGTCGATCTCACGCTTGAGCTTCCAGTAGCGCTCCGCCCAGCGTGCGTGTTGCTCACGGTCGGGACACTGATGACAGGGGTGCCGCTGCATCCGGCGGCGCAGGCTCGCGATCTGCCGCTGCCGCTCGTCGCGCGTGCGCCGCGACGCACCGGCGTCTTTGCGGTTCGTCTTCTCCAGGTCGCTCAGCTCACGACGGATGCCGGAGTACTCGGCGAAGTCGCCACGATCGCACGTCATCGCCTTCTGGTAACCGGCGAGCGACTCCTCCTGGTCGCGCACCTGGCGCGCGAGTCCCACGACGGCGCGGTCGGCCTGGAACTGCGCGAACGACGACTCGAGGATCTCGCGCGCCTTCGCCCGGCCGAACTGGTCGATGAGGTTGACCGCCATGTTGTAGGTGGGGCGGAAGCTCGAGTTCAGCGGATACGTTCTGCGCGACGCCAGCGCGGCGACCGCCTGCGGGTCGAGCCCCTCGGTCCACTGGATGACGGCGTGGCCCTCGACATCGATCCCCCGGCGGCCCGCGCGACCCGTGAGCTGGGTGTACTCCCCCGACGTGATCGCCACGCGCGCCTCGCCGTTGAACTTCTCGAGCTTCTCGAGCACGACGGTACGCGCGGGCATGTTGATTCCGAGGGCGAGGGTCTCGGTCGCGAAGACGACCTTCACGAGCTTGCGCTGGAACAGCTCCTCGACGACCTCCTTGAAGGCCGGCAGGAGGCCCGCGTGGTGAGAGGCCACGCCGCGCTCGAGGTTCTCGCGCCACTGCCAGAAGCCGAGCACCGCCAGGTCTTCCTCGAGCAGCGTGCGCGTGCGCTCCTCGACGATGGCGCGGATCTCCTGCCGCTCCTCGTGCGAGGTCAGCCGCACGCCCGCGCGTCGGACCTGCTGGACGGCGGCGTCGCAGCCGGCGCGGCTGAAGATGAAGAAGATCGCCGGCAGCAGATTGGAGCGGCCGAGCAGCTCGACGACATCCGGGCGGTCGAGACGCTCGATGCGCTGCACGTTCGCGGACCGCACCGGCCGCTTTCCGCCCCGGTTCGGACGCCGGCGGGATGCTTCATATCCGGCGTTGCGCGCACTGCTCATCGCCTGCGCGCGGCGGTTGTTCTCGAAGGTGGAGCCCTTGGGCGACCGGATGCGCATGAGCTCCTGATTCACCTGCGCGGTGGCGACGCCGGCTCGGTCGTCGAAGAGGGGCAGCAGGTCGCCGCGTACCAGCACATGCTGCTCGAGCGGCACCGGGCGGGTCTCGGAGACGATCACCTCCGTGTCTCCGCGGACGGTGTCGAGCCAGTCGCCGAACTCCTCGGCGTTGGACACCGTCGCCGACAGCGAGATCAGCCGCACGCTCGGCGCGAGATGGATGATGACCTCCTCCCACACCGCGCCGCGGAACCGATCGGCGAGGTAATGCACCTCGTCCATGACGACGTACCGGAGGCCGCGCAGCGCGGGCGAGTCGGCGTAGAGCATGTTGCGCAGCACCTCGGTCGTCATGACCACGATGCGCGCGCTGCCGTTGATGTTGGTGTCACCCGTGAGAAGACCGACCTCGTCGGGCCCGTAGACGTCCTGCAGTTCGCGGAACTTCTGGTTCGACAGCGCCTTCATGGGCGTGGTGTAGAACGCCTTGTCGCCGGGTTCCCGCATCGCCAGGTGCACGGCGAACTCGCCGACGATGGTCTTGCCCGCCCCCGTGGGCGCGGCGACCAGCACGCTGCGGCCGTCCTCGAGGGCGCGGCACCCTTCGATCTGGAAGGGATCGAGTGTGAAGCGCTGGGATGCGGCGAACGCGGCGGTGATCGGATGCGTCCGGTCCAGACGCGCCGATGCGCTCGCGCGTGCGTAACGCTCGGCAGGACCGGGGTCGGTCACGAAGCGGGCTCCGGCGGAAGCAGCGGCGCGGTGCGCTTCGCCTTGCGGCGGTCGAAGAGCATCGACAGGCCGGCGGCGGCGAAGAAGAGGACGACCAGGATGCCGGCGAGCATCAGCATGCTCACCACATCCGCGGCGGGCGTCGCCAGCGCCGCGAAGGTGGCCGCGACGAGAACCGCCACGCGCCAGCCCTTCAGGATGCCGCGGCCCGAGATGATCCCCGCCATGTTGAGCGCCACGAGGAAGACGGGCAGCACGAACGAGACGCCGATCACGATCATCAGCTTGAACACGAAGTCGTAGTACTCGTTCGCCGCATAGAAGTTCACGCCGCCCTCGGGCGTGAAGCCCCACATCAACTCGATGACGTGCGGGACGACGAGGAGGCCCACGTAGCAGCCGGCGAAGAAGAGGGGCACGGCGGCGGCGACGAAGCCGATCGTGTACCGGATCTCTTTGCGCGTGAGCCCCGGCATGATGAAAGCCCAGATCTGCCACAGCCATATCGGGGCCGACAGGAAGATGCCGATGGTGAATGCGATCCGCATCCGCATGTCGAAGGCGGAGGTGACGGCAGCGAAGTTCAGGGCGGCGTCGCCGCGCTCCTCCGCGATCTGCCGGATGGGCTCGGTGATCCAGTGGATGATCGGGTCGGTGATGACGAACGCGATCACCATGCCCACGACAAGCGCGATGGCCGCGATGAAGAAGCGGTTGCGCAACTCCAGCAGGTGCTGGCCGAGCGACATCCGCTTATCGCGCTTGGGCGCCTCCGGCCCGTCGATGGGCGCGGAGCCGATTGCGGCCACCATCCGCTACGGCTTTTTGTCGGCCGTGCCGTCGGAGGTGCTCGGGGCGGCGGGTGCGGTGGCGTCTGCCGAGCTCGCGTCCGCGGCATCGGTCGACTGGACGACCCCCGGGTTCTTGGCGTCGTCTTCCTTCATCGCCTTCATCTCACCCTTGAACACGCGGGCGGACTGCCCCATGCTCTTGGCGAGCGCCGGCAGCTTGGCCGCGCCGAACAGCAACAGGATGACGACGAGCAGGATGATCAGATGCCAGCCGTTCAGATTGCCCAACATGAGGTGCTCCGTCGTTCGCGTCAGCGGGGATGCCGCTAAGTCTAATACCCCCCGTGCGGGCGTCTGCCGTCGTCATCGGTACTGCGCGAGACCCGCTTCGGCCCATTCCGCCACCGCTCGTCGTGCCCCAGCCGGCTCGATGACCTCGACCAGCCCGCCGCGCCGCGCCGCGAGGCGGCGCAGGCTGAGCTCGTCTGCGACGCGCATCGTCGCAACCGTCACCCCGTCGGCCGTGTCGAGCGTGGCGCGGTCGAGATAGTCCCCGAGCAGCGGCGCAACCTCCTCCGGGAAGCGGATGCGAGCGACCACGTCACCGGCATCGGTGTCGAACCAGTCGGGCGCCTGATCGCCCGCGTGGGTGCTCGGGATGCCGGTGAGCTCGAGATCGCTCACCCGGTCGAGGTGGAACGTGCGCATAGCCTCCCGCAGGTGACACCATCCCTGCAGGTACCACTGCCCGCTCGCGATGTGCACCTTCACCGGGTCGACCGTGCGGGTGGTGGGCGCGGCATCGGGCGCCTTGTAGGTGAACGACACGGCGACGCCGCGGCGAAGCGCATCCGACACGAGGTCGCGCACCGCGTCGACCGGCTCGGTGGCGAGGATCACCTCGGCGGGCGTGCCGGATGCCCCGCGGGCCAGCTTGGCCAGCAGGCCCGCGTAGAGATCGGTGTCGCCGACGCCCGGGATGGACCGGGCCAGCTGGAGGCCTGCCAGCAGGGCCGCCGCCTCACGCGCGGTGAGCTTCGGTGCCCGTTCGAGGCCGACGGAGTTGGTGATGACGATGAGGTCGCGCTCGTCGAGGAGATCCCAGTCGATGTCGAAGAGGTCGTTGGCCATCTGCCAGTAGCCCCGGTCGCCGGGCAGTCCGATGACGGTCAGCTTCTCGACCATGGAGCGCATCTGCTCGGGCTCGACGTCGAACTCGTCGGCGGCTTCGGCGAGCGACACCTCGCCCTTACCGATGAGATAGGGCACGAGCTGCAGCATGAGCGCCGCGCGATCGGTCGCGACCAGGGAACGGCGGGCGGTCATGCTGCTCCCCCGTGCAGGTCGCGTGTCGCCGCCAGGCGCTCGATCACCCGGTCGCGCAGGTCGTCGGGCTCGACCACGCGCACCTCCGGCCCGTACGAGGCGAGCTCATCGGCGAAGATGTGCGGGTCGACGTAGGCCACGCGGATGCCCTGCTCGGCGGGCTGAGCCCGGCGTGCCAGGCGCAGCGCCGCCTCGGTGCCGGGATTGACCTCCAGCAGCGCGCTGTTGCGGGCTGCGACCTCGTCCAGCCCGGCGAGGGCCCGGTCACCCGCCCCTTCTCGGAGGGCGGGATCGAACGAGGTGCGCGTGGGGGTGACCGCACCGACGATCCGCTGCAGCAGGAACGTGCGGTCGGCGCGGACGTCGAGGTCGATGCCGAACACGTGCCAGCGGCTCTCGTACTCGACGAGGGCGAGCGGCTGCACGCGCCGCGTGCGGGGCGCCTCCTCCCCCGGCTTGAGGTAGGGGAACGTGACCACGCGGCTCAGCTCGATGGCCTGCTGCAACGCCGGGAATGCCGGGTCGCGCAGACTGAGCCGAGGGGAGAACCCGATGATGGGCTCGTCGACGAGGTCGCCGAGGGCACGGATCTTGCGCAGGCCGCTGCGGGCGTCGTCCGACATCGAGCTCTCGCTCCAGACTCCGCCGGCGAGGGTGAGGAGAGCCAGCTCCGCAGGCGTGAACCCGATGTCTTCGGGGAGCTCGTACTCCGCGGTCGGCACGCGGTAACGCGCCTCGCGCAGGTCGTCGGGATCGGCCCAGTCGCCGATGGTCTCGATCGGCACGCCCAGGCCGCGCAGCGATTCCTTGTCGCGCTCGAACATCTTCTCGAGCGCGTCCTTCGACGCCCCCGCCTGGCTCTGCTCGCGATAGCCGGCGACCGATGTCAGGATCGTGTCCTTCGTCAGCCCTTGATCGGTCGCGATGAGGGCCACCACGAGGTTGACCAAGCGCTCCTCGGGCGGGATCTTCGCGGCGGTGGCGGGCACCCAGCTATCCTAGGGCCGCCCGCGCCTCGGTTCGCCGAACCTCGCTCACTCGGGCGCGACGGCGTCCAATCCCAGGATGTCGATGACGAAGACGAGCGTCGAGCCTGCCGGAATGGAGCTCTGCTCCTGGTCGCCGTATCCCTGGTCTGGTGGGATCACCGCGAGCACCTGCGAGCCGACGGTCTGACCCTCGAGCGCCTGCGCGAAACCCGGAACGACCTTGTCGAGCGTGAGCGACGCGGCCTCGCCGTCCCACGTGGTGTCGAAGGGCTGGTCCTCGCCCCACACGACACCGGTGTAGTGGACACGCACCGGCTGATCGCCGGTCACCTTCTCGCCGTCGCCCTTCTTGAGAGTCTGGACGACCAGATCCGCCGGGGGCTGGCCGTCGGGGATGATGAGGCCCGGGTGGCCGTCTGGTGCGCGCACGACCGTGGGGAGCCCGAAGCCGCTGTTGAACTGGTTCTGGCCGTTCGCCGCCGCGAGATACACCTTGCGGACGTCCACCACCGCGACCAGGCTGTCATCGGCCGCGATGCGGAAACCGTCCGCGACGCCGTCCCCGAGGTCTTCGGGCGACATCGCGACGGCGATCCGCGAGCCCTCGGTCGCGCAGTGCAGGGCGTCTTCGAATCCGGGGAAGTTGGTCGTCCACTGCGAGGGCGACGAGACGCGCGAGAGGTCGCCGTCGTAGGCCGTCGCGACGATCGGCTCGCCCGTGGTGGCGCTGAAGAGCGCGACATCGAGCACCATGAGCTGGTTGTCGCCCGTGATCGCGGTGCCATCGCCGGTGACGACGTCCGCGTAGGAGAGCTGCGACGTGTGCAGCGGCGTGTACACGTCGACCTCGGGCTCCTTTTCGGTGTCGCCGGTGACCTTGATGAGGTCCATCACATCGCGGTTCGACACGGCAGGACGCGAGCAGTCGGACGAGCCTGCGCCCGCACCGGGCAGCGAGCAGCCGGTGAGGCCGGCGGTCACCAGTCCCAGGACGACGAGGGCAGCGGGGATCTTGCGCACCGGAACAGTCTAGATGCGTGCCGGCACGATGCCGTGCGCGGGCGCGTCAGGCGTGGTCGGAGTGTTCGGCGTGGCCGGAGTGCTCGGCGCGGCCGGCGGCGCGACGTGCACCCTCGGCGGCCCGCTCCGCCTCGCGCACGCGCTTGCGGAGGTTCTTGTCGGTGATCTGCCGGTCGCCCACGGCGCCGGGCGTCCACAGTTCGACGTCTTCGTCGCCGTAGCTGGACTTCGACGCGCGCCGCTTCACCTCGGGTGGGACCGCACCCGGTGCGAGGCGTCGGGCCCACACCAGGAACCCGGTGTGGGCGACCATGCGGTGGTCGGGCCGGACGGCGAGTCCTTCGACGTGCCAGCCGCGCACCATGGTCTCGTTCGCGTCCGGCTCGGTGAACAGGCCGGTCCCGCGGATGTACTCCGCGACCCGGCTGAGCTGGGTGGCCGTTGCGACGTAGCAGACGACCACGCCACCGGGGGTGAGCGCGTCGGCGACCGCGTCGATGCACTCCCAGGGCGCGAGCATGTCGAGCACGACACGATCGACGGATGCCGCGTCCACCGCGTCCGAGAGCCCGTCGGCGAGGTCGCCCACGACGACATCCCAGTTCGGGGGCACGTCGCCCAGGAAGGTCTCGACATTCGCGCGGGCGACGGCGGCGAAGTCGTCGCGGCGCTCGAACGACACGAGGCGGCCCTCGGCGCCGATCGCGCGGAGCAGCCACAGCGACAGCGCGCCGGAGCCCACCCCGGCCTCGACCACCGTGGCACCCGGGAAGATGTCGGCCTCGGCGAGGATCTGCGCCGCGTCTTTCGGATACACGATGGCGGCTCCCCGCGGCATCGACATCACGAAGTCGCGCAGCAGCGGACGCAGGGCGAGGTACTCGTGGCCGCCGCTGTTGGCGACCACCGAGCCGTCAGGCTGACCGACCAGCTGCGAATGGAAGAGCACGCCGTGGTGCGTGTGCAGCTCGCCGCCCTCGCGCAGGGTGATGGTGTGCAGGCGGCCCTTGGGACCGGTGAGCTGCACGCGATCGCCGACGCGGAACGGACCGCTCGGGCGCACCAGGACGGGCGGGGTGGGTGACGTCATCGGGTGACCTCCTCGGTCGCGCGCGGGCTGCGAACGCGGGCGCGGTGTCCCGCGTGGAAGGCGGCGACATCGTCGGCCGTGCGCCCTTCGAGCGTCTCCCACAATGCGTGCGCGCCGACGCCGGTGAGCGAGACCATCAGTGGCACGCCGATGACGGAGGCCCCCGATGCCACGGCGGACCGCAGGCCGTTCGGCGAGTCCTCGATCGCCACCGTCTCTTCCGGGGCGACGCCGAGCGCGTCGCACGCCTGCAGGTACGGGTCGGGGAAGGGTTTCGGCCGCGTCGCGTCGTCTCCGGCGATCACGACGTCGAACGCGTCGAAGTCGATGAGGTCGATGACCGTCTGTGCCATGCGCCGCATCGACATGGTGACAAGACCGGTCTTGATGCCGGCCGCGCGGAGCTCGGCGAGGAGCTCGCGGGCTCCCGGGCGGAACGGCACGCCGGTGGCGGCGAGTTGCCGCATCACGTCGTCGGTCAGGTGATCGATGATGGCGTCGGTGCTCATGCGCACACCGGTGCCCTGAAGGATGCGAGCGGAATCCTCGAGACCCAGCCCGACCAGACCCAGCGCCTGCTCATGGGACCACGTGCCGCCGAAGCTCTCGATGAGCGGCGTCTCCGCCGCCATCCAGTACGGCTCGGTGTCTACGAGGGTGCCGTCCATGTCCCACAGGACGGCGGCGAGTCGGGGGGCGTTCACCGTGCAATCCTACCGATCGGGCTCCGGCCCTCCGCCGAGAGGGGGGCCTATCCTGGAAGGAGCCCGCTGCCGACGCGGGCGGAGGGGGTCCCGTGGACGGACTGGGTCGTCGTGTTCTCGTCGCCGCGTTCGACGGCTGGAACGACGCGGGCGAAGCCGCGTCGTCCGCCATCACCCAGCTGCGCGAGGGCGGCTCCTACGAGACGGTGTTCTCCGTCGATCCGGAGCTCTACTTCGACTACCAGTACACGCGGCCCCACATCGCCGCCGACGGCGACGGACGCCGCACGCTTCGCTGGCCCGAGGCGACGCTGCTGCGCCCGGCGCGCGCGACCCGCGGCACGCAGCTGTGGCTGCTCACCGGCGTCGAGCCGGCACGGGCCTGGCAGGCGTTCTCGTCGGAGTTCATCGACGTCGCGCTGCGCGAGGACATCACCGGTTTCGTGGCGATCGGCTCGATGATGTCGGATGTGCCGCACACGCGGCCGATCTCGGTGTTCGCGGGCAGCGACAACGAGAACCTCCGCGGGGCGCTCGAGCTCGAGCGCAGCTCCTACGAGGGCCCGGTCGGCATCCTGAGCGTCCTCGGCGATGCCGCGGAGCGGGCCGGGATCCCGACGGCGAGCCTGTGGGCGAGCGTGCCGCACTACGTCGCCGGCCACACACCGTCCCCCAAGGCGACGCTCGCACTCCTCGACAGACTCGAAGACCTCACCGGCATGCCCGTGCCCCGCGGCGATCTCGCGACCGAGGCGGCCGCGTGGGAGGCGTCCATCGACGCGGCTGCGGCGGACGACGAGGAGATGACCGAGTACATCCACCAGCTCGAGCGCACGCGCGACACGTGGGACTCCCCCGAGGCGTCGGGCGACGCGATCGCGCAGGAGTTCGAGCGGTACCTCCGCCGCTCCGACGGGAAGCCCGGCGACGGCCCGAACAAGCCCGGTCGCGACGACCCGCGTCGCTGAGACCGCCGACGCTCGTCGAAAGCGCGCGAGATGGCGTGTCCGCCGCGGTTCATCGGTATTCCGCGCGCTTTCGACGAAGACGGATCAGGGGTTGATGACGCCCGTGCTGAGGAGTACGAGCAGCAGTGAGCCGACCGCGACGCGGTAGACCACGAACGGCAGGAAGCTGTGCTTGGAGATCCAGTTCATGAAGAACGCGATCACGCCGAGCGCCACGACGAACGCGACGACCGTGGCCACCGCGGTCTCGCCGAGCGTGAACACGCCGGGCTCGTCGAGGCTCTTGAACAGCTGGAAGAAGCCACTGCCGAAGACGGCGGGGATCGCCAGGAGGAAGGCGTAGCGCGCCGCGGCGGCCCGCTCGTAGCCCATGAAGAGTCCCGCGGTGATGGTGCCGCCCGAGCGTGACACGCCGGGGATGAGCGCGAGGGACTGGGCGAAGCCGTAGATCACGCCGTGGCCGATCGTGATGTCCTGCAGCTTGCGCTTCTTGGCACCCACGTGGTCGGCGATACCGAGCAGCACGCCGAAGAAGATGAGCATGCCGGCGGTGATCCACAGGGAGCGCAGCACGGTCTCGATCTGGTCCTGGAACAGCAGCCCGAACACGACGATCGGGATGCTGCCGACGATGATGAGCCAGCCGAGCTTCGCGTCGGGGTCGTTGCGCGGGATCCGGCCGAAGAGCGCACGGAACCAGTGGCCGATGATCCTGACGATGTCGCGCCAGAAGAACACGACGACGGCCGCCTCGGTGCCGATCTGAGTGATCGCGGTGAACGCGGCACCAGGGTCTTCGGCCGACGGCAGGAACTCGCCCAGGATGCGCAGGTGAGCGCTGGACGAGATGGGCAGGAACTCGGTCAGTCCCTGGACGAACCCGAGGATGATCGCTTCGAGAAGCATGGGCGCCTTTCAGCCTTGCGGGACGGATTCCGCGGGTGGCGGCATCCGTCCGGTGTCAGTAGGTGCGGAGCAGATCGGTGAGCACGGCCTGTCCGAAGACCAGCGAGTCGATCGGGACCCGCTCGTCGACGCCGTGGAACATGCCGGTGAAGTCGAGGTCGGCGGGCAGCCGCAGCGGCGCGAAGCCGTAGCCCGAGATGCCGAGGGCCGCGAGCGCCTTGTTGTCGGTGCCGCCGCCCATGAGGTACGGCACGACGGGCGCGCCCGGATCATGACGTCCGAGTGCGCCGACCATCGCGTCGACGAGGTCGCCCGAGAACGGCACCTCCAGCCCGATGTCCTGGTGGACGATCTCGACCTCCACGCCGTCGCCCGCGATGCGGCGGATGTCGGCGAGGGCCGCCTCCTCTGTGCCCGGCAGCACCCGCACGTCGACGAGGGCCTCGGCGCGATCCGGGATCACGTTGTGCTTGTAGCCCGCGACGAGACCCGTCGGGTTCGTGGTCGTTCGCAGTGTCGAGCGGAGGAACCCGGATGCGGCGCCCACACCCGCTGCGACGGCGTCGGGGTCGTCTGCGGGCAGGCCGGTGAGCTCGGCGAGACGCTCCGACATCGCTCGGGTGGTATCGGTGAGCGTCACGGGCCAGGCCGTTCGGCCGAGCGCCGCGACGGCCTCGGCGAGCCGCGTCACCGCGTTCTCGGAGTGGAGGCTGGAGCCGTGCGCGGCACGGCCGCGGGCCACGAGCCGGACCCAGACCAGCGCCTTCTCCCCCACCTGGAGCAGGTACGCGTGGCGGTCGCCGATCGGGATCGAGTAACCGCCGACCTCGCTGATCGCCTCGGTGGCCCCGGCGAACCATTCGGGTCGGTCGCGCACCACGAGGGCGGAGCCTTCGACACCGCCGTTCTCCTCATCGGCGAAGAACGCCAGCACCAGGTCGCGCTCGGGCTGCTCGCCGGAGCGGAGGATGTCGGCCACCGACGTGAGGATCATGGCGTCCATGTCCTTCATGTCGACGGCGCCGCGGCCCCACAGCATCCCGTCCTTCACGATGCCGGCGAACGGGTCGACGCTCCAGTCCTCCGCGATCGCGGGGACGACGTCGAGGTGCCCGTGGAGCACGAGCGCCGGCTTGCCGCTGTTGCGCCCCGCGACACGCGCCATGACGTTGGTGCGGCGCGGGAGGGGTTCGTAGTACTCCGGGGTCAGGCCCAGGGCCTCGAGGTAGGCGCCGACGTACTCCGCCGCCTCGCGCTCGCCGGCGGCGCGCCCGCCGCCGTGGTTCGTCGTGTCGAGGCGGATCAGGTCACGCGCGACGGAGGCGACTTCGGGGAGTCCGGAATCGGAGGAGGGCATGCGATCCAACCTAGCTGTCACTCGTTTCACACCCGTTTCGCGATGACGCCGTACGACCGGCGCGCCGAGGGGCCAGCGACGACGAAGGCCCCCTTTCGGGGGCCTTCGACATTCTGTGCGCGAGGGGGGACTTGAACCCCCACGCCCTATACGGGCACTAGCACCTCAAGCTAGCGCGTCTACCTATTCCGCCACCCGCGCAGGTGGTTTCCGGTTTCGCAACCGAGGAATGACATTACCACGTCACCGACCGTTCAACGAATCGGCGCAGGCCCGGGCGCGTCAGCCCATGGACACCCCGAACAACAGCCCGAGGGCATAGGTCACCGCTGCCGCGCCGAAGCCGATCGCCAGCTGACGCAAGGCCCGACGCAGCGGCGGCGCACCCGACAGGAGCCCCACGGCGGCGCCTGTCGACATGAGCGCGACACCCACCAGAACGAGGGCCACGACCACCGCGGTCAGTCCCGACAGGCCGAAGATCCAGGGCAGCACCGGGATGATCGCACCGGAGGCGAAGAACAGGAAGCTCGACAGCGCAGCGGCCCACGCGCTTCCGACGACCTCGCCGTGGTCGGCGGTGGCGATCGGACCGGTGTCGGCGCGCCCCTGCCCGAGAGCCCGCGCCGCTTCGACCGCGCGCCGCGCGCGAGCGGACGCCTCGTCCTCCGGCATGCCGCGCGTCCGGTACACCAGAGCCAGCTCATTGGCGTCGATGTCGAGGTGCGGGATGGCGCCGTCGGCGTAGTCGCTGGGCTCGGTCGCGGCCAGCAGCTCGCGCTGCGAGCGGACCGAGACGAACTCCCCCGCACCCATGGACAGCGCGCCGGCCAGGAGCCCGGCCACCCCGCTGAAGAGCACGAACTGGCTCGAGACGCCGGTGGCGCCGATGCCCATGACGAGCGCGAGGTTCGAGACCAGTCCGTCGTTCGCACCGAACACCGCGGCGCGGAAGGTGCCGGACAGCCGACGGCGGCCCCGGGCGGCGAGCCCGCGCACCACCTCGTGGTGGATCTTCTCGTCGGCGGCCATCCGCGAGGTGGCGAACGGCTCGTCGTCGTAGGGAGAGCGGGCCTCGGCGTTCTGAGCGAGGGCGAGCACGAAGATCGAGCCGAAGCTCTTGGCCATCCCCCCGAGCAGGCGCGTTCGCGTGTCCGGCCGTGGCAGTCGCGCCGGCTCGGTGCCGAGCAGCTCCAGCCAATGCGCCTCGTGGCGCCCCTCGGCCTCGGCGAGCGCGAGGAGGATCTCGCGCTCCTCGCCGGAGCGCCGCCCGGCGAGTTCGCGATAGACGTGCGCCTCGGCGCGTTCGTTCACGAGATATCTCGCCCAGCGGCGTCGATCGCGGTCGGTCGGTGCGGCGGGCGCGCTCACTCAGGGTCCTTCAGTCAGGGATCGGGGCGCGGTCAACGCTAGTCAGCGTCCGAGGGCCCACCGCCCGAAAACCGAGGATTGCCAGCATTTCGGGCTTCCGAACGGCCCTCGGCGAGTGCGGCGCGCAGCCCGTGTTCTCCTCGCGCCATGACGTGCGCGTGGGCGGCTTCGAACGCCGGTCGCAGCAGTCCCGCGGTGAGGTTCATCCACCGGCGACGGGTCTCGACGTCCCAGTGGAATGTGACGACGGATGCCTCCGCCCCTTCGGCCTCGACGGTCACGCTGCCTCTTCCCCGCAGGTCGCCGTCGCTCGTCGCGGCGATCGTGCGGCCGGGCTCCACCTCGCTCAGTTCCAGGCGCATGCGCAGGGCGTATCCCAGCGGGCTCCGCACGGCGAGCACCATCCGCTCCCCCACGGCCAGACGCCGCGGCGGCATGGGGAGCGTGACGGCGGGCCACCACAGCGGACCCGCACCGGGTTGCCGGACCGGGTCCCCGCGGGGTGGACGTGCCAAGACCATCCGTTCGACCTCCTCCCACGTGCGCGCGGCAGGTGCCGGCACACGCCAGCGCGACACGAACGAATACCTCGCGGGCATGCCCGGAGTCTAGGACGGCACGGCGGCGCGGCGTCAGGAGTGCACGCGCTTGCGGAGCACGTCGATGCGCGCCTGCAGCTGCGCGACCGTCGCGTGCGACACGGCGGGGCCTCCGCAGATGCGGCGCAGCTCTGCGTGGACGAGCCCGTGGGCCTCGCCGGACTGGCGGGCGTACAACCCGACGAGGCTGTTGAGCAGCTGGCGCTGCTCCTTCAGCGTGCGGTGGAGGGCCTGTGGCAGGGCGGGCTCCTCGGGGCCTTCCGCACCCGGGTCCTCCGCCTGTCGAAGGGCACGCGCCTCTCGTGCGGAGCGGTGGCGCGACTGCCGCGAGACCCGGGACATGAGCACCTCATGCACCTGGTCGGGCTCCAGGAGGCCGGGGATGCCCAGGAACTCCTCCTCCTCGGGGGTGCCCGGTACGGCGAGCTGGCCGAACTCCTTGCCGTCGAAGAGCACCCGGTCGAAATGCGCGAGCGAGCCCAGTGCCTGGTAGGTGAACTCCTCCTCGAGCGCATCGGACGCCTTGTCCTCGCGCTCCGCGGCGTCCATCAGGTCTTCCTCGGCGTTCCACTCGTCGTCGCCGTCGGAGTCACGGTCGAGGGCGTGGTCGCGCTGCCGTTCCATCTCGTTCGCGAGGGCGAGGAGCTGCGGCACGTTCGGCAGGAACACGCTCGCCGTCTCGCCGCGTCGCCTGGCACGCACGAAGCGCCCGATGGCCTGGGCGAAGAAGAGCGGTGTCGACGCGCTGGTCGCGTACACCCCGACCGCGAGGCGAGGCACGTCGACCCCCTCCGACACCATCCGCACGGCGACCATCCACCGCGTGGTGGCCTTCGAGAACTCCTCGATACGGGCCGACGCCTCTGCCTCGTCCGACAGCACCACCGCCGGGGCCTCGCCGCTGATCTCCCGAAGGATCGCGGCGTAGGCACGCGCAGCGGTCTGATCCGTCGCGATCACGAGGCCTCCGGCGTCCGGAACATGCTCGCGCACCTCGGTGAGGCGCCGGTCGGCCGAACGCAGCACGGCGGGGATCCAGTCGCCCTGGGGATCGAGCGCCGTGCGCCAAGCCTGCGAGGTGATGTCCTTCGTGTTGTCCTGCCCGAGCTGGGCCTCCATCTCCTCACCGGTCTTGGTGCGCCAGCGCATCTGCCCGGCGTAGACCATGAAGAGCACGGGGCGGACGACGCCGTCCTCGAGCGCTCGGCGGTAGCCGTAGGCGTAGTCGGTGCGCGAGACGCGGATGCCCTTCGCATCGGGGTGGTACTCGACGAACGGGATGGGCGCGGTGTCGCTGCGGAACGGCGTTCCGCTGAGCAGCAGCCGACGGGTCGCCCGCCCGTACGCCTCGCGCAGGGCGTCTCCCCAGCTCAGCGCGTCGCCGCCGTGATGCACCTCGTCGAGGATCACCAGCGTCTTCGCGTCCATGGTGAGCCGCTGATGGACGGAGGCCTTGATCGCGACCTGCGCGTACGTCACGGCGACGCCGTGGTACTGGCGCGCAGGTGCGAAGTGGCGGTTGCTGAAGGCCGGGTCGAGCCGGATGCCCACCCGTGCCGCCGCATCGGCCCACTGCGTCTTGAGGTGCTCCGTCGGCGCGACGACCACGATGCGGTTGACGACGCGACGCCGCAGCAGCTCACTTGCGAGGCGGAGGGCGAACGTCGTCTTGCCTGCGCCGGGGGTCGCCGCCGCGAGGAAGTCGCGGGGTCCCCCGCCCGGGCCGTCGGGTCCGTCCAGCCCGAAGTAAAGGTCGAGCGCCTCCGCCTGCCACGCGCGCAGCCGCTGGGCGGTGCCCCAGGGCGCGCGCTGCGGGTAGGTCGGGCTCAGGTGCTCGGCCGCGAAGCTGCCGATGTGCGGCTCGCCGCCCAGGCCGGTGTGGGGTGCGAGCGTGGGCGGTTCGGTGAGTTCGGGCGGCGATCCAGTGGTCGTTTCGTCCGTCACCGATCACACCTCCCCCGTAGACAACGAGTCACCACGATAGACGACCGGGCCGACATCGGGGGTCGTCGAGGCGGCGGTCGCGGCATCCGTCCCCTGTCCACGTAGCGCGGTAGCCTGTGTGTCGGTCACGAGCCGAGGAACGGAACCACGATGTCCACGACACACGATCGCCGCACCCCCTACGTCGCGAACGCCGGACCGCACCCGTGGCGCCGGTACGTCGCCCTCGGCGACTCCTTCACCGAGGGCGTCGGCGACCCCGAGCCCTCGGCGCCGAACGGCTACCGCGGGTGGGCCGACCGGGTCGCCGAGGTGCTCTCCGAGCAGGTCGACGACTTCGCGTACGCCAACCTGGCGATCCGCGGGCGGCTCATCGGCCAGATCGTCGCCGAGCAGGTCGAGCCGGCCATCGCCCTCAAGCCCGATCTGGTGACCTTCTCAGCGGGCGGCAACGACGTGATCCGCCTGAACGGCGACCCCGACGCGATCGCCCAGCTCTTCGAAGACGCCGTCGTGCGACTCTCGCGGGACGGCGCGACCGTCGTGGTGTTCACCGGCATCGACACCGCGTTCACCCCGGTGTTCCGGGGTATTCGCGGCAAGGTCGCGATCTACAACGAGAACATCCGCGCCATCGCCGAGCGCTACGACTGCATCGTGGCCGACCAGTGGGCGTTGAAAGAGGTGCAGGACATGCGGTTCTTCCACGACGACCGCCTGCACTACAACGCGCTCGGCCACCACGAGATCGCGCGCATGGTGCTGCGCTCCCTCAACGTGCCGAACGACCTGCAGCCGATGCAGCCCGACCCGCTCCCCGTGCGCACCTGGCGGCAGGCGCGTGCGGTCGACATGGTGTGGGCGCGCGAATACCTGGTGCCGTGGGTGCTGCGGCGCCTGCGCCATCAGTCCTCGGGCGACAGCGTCACGGCCAAGCGCCCGGATCCGCTGCCCGTCATCACGCTGGCGCCGCACGCGGATGCCGCAGCCCCGCGTGGCGAGAAGGCCTGACGTGGCGACGCATTTGATCACGGGCGCGGGGTCCGGCATCGGCGAGGCTCTCGTGCAGCGGCTCGCCGAACGCGGCGACGACCTGTGGCTCCTCGTGCGCGACGCCGGCCGCGCCACGCAGGTGCGCGAACGGTTCCCGGGGGCGCGGACCCTGGTCGGCGACCTCTCCGACCCGGCTCGGCTGTCGTGGGCGTTCAGTCATCAGAGCGTGCCGCCGCAGCTGGACTCGCTCATCCACGTCGCCGGCGTCGTCGAGTTGGGACCGGTCGGCGAGACGCCCGTGGCGACGTGGCAGCATCAGCTCAACGTCAACGCGGTCGCGCCCGCCGAGCTGACGCGGCTCATGCTCCCCGCGTTGCGCACCGCCCGGGGTCGCGTGGTCTTCGTGAACTCGGGCGCAGGTCTGCGGGTCAGTCCCGAGTGGGGGTCGTACGCGGCCAGCAAGTTCGCGGTGCGCGCGATCGCCGACGCGCTGCGCGAGGAGGAGCGGGCGAACGGCGTGCGCGTGACCACGGTGTACCCGGGCCGCACCGCGACCCCGATGCAGGAGAAGGTGCACCAGCAGGAGGGCGCCCAGTACGAGGCGGCGCGCTGGATCGACCCCGCCTCGGTCGCCGCGACGATCCTCGCGGCGCTCGACCTGCCTCGTGACGCCGACCTCACGGAGCTGACGGTCCGCCCCGGAGCTTGAACCCGCTACCCGTCGCGCGACGGGTCAGCGGGCGCGCAGCTCCCAGAGTGCGACCGCGCTCGCCGCAGCGACGTTCAGCGAGTCCACGCCGCCGGCCATCGGGATCGTGACGACGGTGTCGGCGACCTCGAGCGCGCGGCGCGACAAACCGTCGCCCTCCGCGCCGAGCATCAGGGCGACCCGCTCGGGCCGGTGCGCGCTGAACGCGTCGAGTGACACGGCAGCGTCGGTGAGCGCCAGCGCGGCCAGCTCGAACCCCGCCTCGTGCAGCACGCCACTGGCCTCGCCCCACTCCGGCAGGCGCGTCCACGGCACCTGGAACACCGTGCCCATGCTCACCCGGACGCTGCGCCGGTACAGCGGGTCGGCGCACCGCGGGGTGACGAGCACGGCGTCGGCACCCAGCCCGGCCGCAGCGCGGAAGATCGCGCCGACGTTCGTGTGGTCGACGATGTCCTCGAGCACCACGACGAGGCGCGCGCCGCGCACGACGTCCGCCACCGACGGCAGCGCGGGGCGGTGCATCGACGCCAGCGCGCCGCGGTGGACGGCGTACCCGGTGAGGGCCTCCGCGATCTCGGGGGCGACGACGTAGATCGGCACCGCGGCATCCGTGACGAGCTCGAGGGCGTCGGGGAGCCACTTCTCCTGCACGAGCACCGACCTGGGCGGGTGCCCCGCCGCGATCGCCCGGGCGATGACCTTCGCCGACTCGGCGATGTACAGGCCGCCCTCGGGCTCGATCACGCGGCGCAGCGCGACGTCGGTGAGATCGCGGTAGTCCGCCAGCCGGTCGTCCCCGGCGTCGGTGAGGGTGATCGCGCGCATCGCGTCCATCGTCGCACGCGGTGGCGGGCTCATCGGCTCGTGCCGACCGCCGCCCACGCCCGCGCGGTGACGGTGAACGGACCGTCTCCGAGCTCGTCACGGAGTGCGTGCTCGAGCCGGGAGACGCCGCTCGCGTCGAGCGTCGCGACATATCGGCCGGCCGGTCCGACTCCGAGGAGGAACGGCTCCCACCAGTCCGCGAAGCGGGGGAACGCCACGGTGCTCTCGACCACCGCCTGCGTCACCTGGATCAGACCGGCGCGCTGGAAGATGTCGGCGAGCTGCCCCTCGGCGGAACCGGCGAGTCCGGCCTCCCCTGTCGCATCGGGGGCGAGGCGGTGCACGACGCGCCAGAAGTCGGACAGCGGACCGCCCCCGCCGGCGTGGTCCCACACGCAGGCCGACACGAGGCCGCCTCCCGCCGTCACGCGGGCCATCTCCGTCACGCCTCGCACCGGGTCGGCCATGAAGTGCACCACGAGCTGGGCGAGTGCCGCACCGAACTCGCCGGCTGCGAACGGCAGGTCCTCCGCGGCGGCGACGCGTGCGTCCACCCGCGGGCACGACGCGACGGTCGCGGCGACGAACGCCGGCTCGGGGTCCACGGCGCCGACCCCCGCCGACCCGCGGCGCCGCACCAGCTCCAGCGTCAGCATCCCCGGTCCGCAGCCGACGTCGAGCACCCGTGCCGCCGGATCGACGCCCTCGAGCCCCAGGGCCGCGAAGGGAACAGCCAGCGGCGCCGAGAAGCGGCCCATGAAGCGCGCATACGCGTCGGCGCTGACACCCCCGAAGCTGCCCACGCGCTCATCCTCGCATGCGGACCAGCGCCGTAACATCCCGGAAAACCGCGAGGCCTACACTCGACGCGAAAGGGGGTGCGCCGTGATCACGATCGCGACCGGATCAGATGCCCGGACGACGGATGCCGTGGCCGAGGCCATCGCCGCGCTCGCCGGTCGCCGCATCGCCGTGCTCACCGGCGCGGGAGTCTCGACCGACTCCGGCATCCCCGACTATCGGGGCGCGGGCGCGCCCGTGCGCACGCCCATGACCGTCGAGCAGTTCCTCTCGAGCGACGCCTCCCGCCGCCGCTACTGGGTCGGCAGTCACCTCGGCTGGAAGGCGTTCGCCGCCGCCGAGCCCAACGCGGGGCACCGCGCGATCGCCGACCTCGAGGCACGGGGCCTCTCGACCGGCGTCGTCACGCAGAACGTCGACGGCCTCCACGTGCGCGCGGGCAGCCGCCGCGTCGTCGAGCTGCACGGCACGATGCGCCGGGTGTTCTGCACCCACTGCGGCCAGGTGTTCGACCGCCGCGATCTGGCGGCTCGGGTCGAAGACGACAACCCGTGGCTCCGCATCCCCGAGAATGTGCCGCTCGGTCCGGACGGCGACGTGCTGCCCGAGAGCACCGACGGCTTCCGCATTCCGCAGTGCAGCGTGTGCGGCGGGATGCTGAAGCCCGACGTCGTCTTCTTCGGCGAGTTCATCCCCGCCGAGAAGTTCCGCGAAGCCGAACAGCTCGTGCACACCAGCGAGGCGCTCATCGTCGCCGGGTCGTCGCTCGTCGTGAACTCGGGCATCCGGCTTCTCGAGCGGGCACGCCGCCGCCGCCTCCCCGTCGTGATCGTCAACCGCGGCGCCACCCGCGGCGACGGTCGCGCGACCGTCAAGATCGACGCGGGAACGAGCGAGGTCCTGCGCGCGCTCGCCGACGGTCTGCCCGCGCTGTCCTGACGCGGCGGGCTCCCAGAACCCGCCGGTAGGGTCGGAGCATGACCGCGCTGACCCTGATCCGTCACGGTGAGACCGACTGGAACCGCGATCGCCTGATCCAGGGCGCGACCGACATCCCTCTCAACGACACCGGCCGCCGGCAGGCGCGCGAAGCCGCCGCCCTTCTCCGCGAGCGGGTCGACGGCCCCGTGAGCATCGTGTCGAGCGACCTCGCCCGAGCCCGGGAGACGGCGGAGATCATCGCCGCCGAGCTGGACCTGGCGCCGCCCCGCACCTACGCGGGTCTGCGCGAGCGGTCGTACGGCGACGCGGAAGGCGTCGGCATAGACGAGTTCCGCAACCGCTGGGGCGACTGGCATTCGGCGGAGGTCCCCAACGCCGAGCCGTGGCCCCACCTGCGCGCACGCGGCGTCACCGCCCTCGGCGAGGCCGTCCGCGATCACCGGCGAGACACGGCTCCCGCCGCCGCAGGCCTCATCGTGGTCACGCACGGCGCGCTCATCCGCGAGATGATCCGCCACGCCACCGCCGGCGAGCTCCCGCCCGCCGGTCACCGGCTCGCCAACGGGTCGGCGCACGACTTCGTGTACGAGCGCGACCACCTGCGCCTCATCGGGTACGCCGGCTCCGTCGACGCCGCCGCCTGAGGCCCGCCCGGAACCCAGGCGCCCGACCCGCGAACGGTCAGCCGTCCGCGCGGGCGAGAACTCCCCGCGCGTGGCGCAGCACCGGCTCGTCGACCATGCGTCCCTGGTACGAGAACACGCCCCGCTCGCTCTCGGCGGCGCCCAGCACTCCTCGTGCCCAGGCGACGGTCTTCTCGTCCGGCCGGTACGCGGCGCGGATCACCGGCACCTGGCTGGGATGGATGCACGCGGTGGCGGCGAATCCGGATGCCGCAGCATCCGCCGCCTCGATGGCCAGGCGCTTCGCGTCCTCGATGTCGAGGTGCACGGCGTCGATCGCCGACTTGCCGCGGGAGCCCGCGGCCAGCAGCACACGCGATCGCGCGAGGCGGGCGACGTCGCGGTAGCGGCCGTTGGGCTTGCGGCTCGAGGTCCCGCCGAGGCTGGCGACGAGGTCCTCGGCGCCCCACATCAGCGCGACCACGTTCGCGAGCGCGGCGATGCGGTCCGCCTGGGCGACCCCCTTCGCCGTCTCGCACAAGGCGACGACCTCGAAGCGGGCATCGATCCGCGAGAGCCGCTTCGGCGACTCGGACTTGGCGACCATGATGCGCCGGTAGTCCGTCTGCGAGAGCGTCGCGAGATCCGCGGCGAACTCGTCGGTCTCGGGCGGGTTGACGCGCACGATCACGCGGGCGGGGTCGAGCTCGGACTCGATCAGGTGACCGCGGGCGGCCGTCTTGTCGGCCGGGGCCACCGCGTCCTCGAGATCGAGGATGACCGCATCCGCGCGCTCGAACGCCTTCGCGTACCGCTCGGGGCGGTCAGCCGGGCAGAACAGCAGGGCAGGACCCAGGTCGAAGCTCACGGGCTCTCTCCTTCGGGGGATTCGGAGACAGATTGCGGCGACATCCACATCAGAGCGGTTCGCGTCGCGACCGCCACCACCTCGCCGCGCTGGTTGCGGCCGGTGTGACGCAGGGTGACGATGCCCTGCCCCGGACGCGAGGCCGACGGCCTCTTGTCGAGGACCTCGGTCTCCGTGTACAGCGTGTCGCCGTGGAACACCGGCGCCGGGAAAGAGATGTCGGTGAGACCGAGCTGGGCGACGAGCGTCCCCTGCGTGATCTGCGAGACGGATGCCCCGACCATCGTCGCGAGCGTCCACATGGAGTTCATCAGCCGCCGGCCGAAGGGCTGCGACTCCGAGTACGCGGCATCCAGGTGCAGCGCCTGGGTGTTCATCGTGAGCGACGAGAACAGCACGTTGTCGGCCTCCGTCGCGGTGCGACCCGGTCGATGCAGGTACCGCGCGCCGACCTCGAGCTCGTCGTAGTAGAGGCCGCGCTGCACGACCTCGCGGGGGTTCGCTTCGACGTCGGGCCCGCCGGCGCCGCTCTCGCGGGCGTCGCTCCCGTCCTCGTGCGCAGGGGTCACGCCAGTCACGCTACCGTCACGCCACGCCGAGCGCCCGCGCGATGACGAGCAGCTGGACCTCGTTGGTGCCCTCGCCGATCTCGAGGATCTTCGAGTCGCGGTAGTGACGCGCCACCGGGTACTCGTTCATGAACCCGTTGCCGCCGAAGATCTGGGTCGCGTCGCGGGCGTTGTCCATCGCGGCATCGCTGGCGGTGAGCTTCGCGATCGCGGCCTGGGCCTTGAAGGGCTTGCCGGCATCCCGCAGCCGTGCCGCGTGATGCCACGCGAGGCGCGCCACGTGCACGCGCTGCTGCATGCGGGCGATCATGAACTGGATGCCCTGCCGCGTCGACAGCGCGTCGCCGAACACGGTGCGCTTCTGGGCGTACTCGACGGCCGCGTCGAGGCATCCCTCCGCCGCACCGGTGGCGAGCGCGGCGATCGCGATGCGGCCCTCGTCGAGGATGTGGAGGAAGTTCGCGAAGCCGCGGCCGCGCTCCCCCAGCAGATTCGCCTCGGGGACGCGGACGTCCTGGAAGGTGAGGGGGTGCGTGTCGGAGGCCCGCCAGCCGACCTTGTCGTACGCGGGCTCGACGGTGAAGCCGGGTGTGCCGTGGGGAACGACGATGGTCGAGATCTCCTTGCGCCCGCCGTTCTCCCCCGTCACCGCCGTGACGGTGACGAAGCGCGTGATGTCGGTGCCCGAGTTCGTGATGAACTGCTTCGAGCCGTTGATCACCCACTCCCCGTCTTCGAGGCGAGCGGTCGTGCGCGTGGCGCCGGCGTCCGACCCGGCCTCCGGCTCGGTGAGTCCGAAGCCGGCGAGCGCGGTGCCGGCCAGAAGGTCGGGCAGCAGCTCCTGCTTCTGCTCTTCCGTGCCGAAGCGGAACACCGGCATCGCGCCGAGGCTCACGCCCGCCTCGAGCGTGATCGCGAGCGACTGGTCGACGCGGCCGAGCGCCTCGATGGCGAGGCACAGCGCGAAGTAGTCGCCGCCCTGGCCGCCGTAGTCCTCGGGGAAGGGCAGGCCGAACAGGCCCAGCTCGCCCATCTGGGCCACCACGTCCAGCGGCAGCGTGTGGGTGCGATCGGCCTCGTACGAGCGCGGGGCGACGACCTCGTCGGCGAATCGACGCGCCATCGCGGCGAGCTCGCGCTCGTCGTCGCTGACGCCGTAGGTGTCGTAGGTGTCCATGGTGCTGCTCCTCCGGTGTCAGGAGTCGGTCGCGGGAGCCTCGTGGGCTGCGGCCGCGGTGGTCTGCGGGGGTTCGGCGAGGCTCACGTGCGCGAGCGTCTGGTCGCGGCGCACCTGGTCGCCCACGGCGACATCTATGCGGACGACGCCGTCGTGCGGCGCGACGACGGGGTGCTCCATCTTCATGGCCTCGATGGTGACGACCCGGTCGCCGGCTGCGACCATCGCGCCGTCTGCGACGTGCACCGCGACGACGGCGCCGGGCATCGGGGCACGCAGTTCGGGATCGGATGCCGCGGCCTCGCGCTCTCGGGCGGCGAGGCGCCGTTCCATCGCGGCGCGGCGGGTCAGCGGGCGCAGGCGGTGCGCGGCTCCCTCGGCGTGCACCCAGACCGCCCCTTCGTCGTCCGCGGCGGTGACGGGAGCCGGTCCCGGCGGCGCCGAAGTGGCAGTCGTCGTCGCGTCGTGCGAATCGGGGCGGCCCGAAGCGCCACCTTCACCCGGAACGGCGGAGGCGGACCTGGCCGTCGTGGTCGCCACCGGTGCCTCGAAGCGGCCCGAGGCGCCACCTCGGCCATCGCTCGTCACCTCGTGGACGACGCCGGAGTCGTCGAGCAGCATCACGGGGATCGGCACCGGGGGCCCGCCCGCGCGCCACCCGCGGAGCGATCGCCAGGGCGCCCCGGCGCGGGCGGATCGTGCGCTCTCGCCGAGATCACCCGAACCGTGCGCCGCGAACGTGGGCTCTCGCCGAGATCGTACGCACTCGACGGCGGCGCGCAGCGCCGCCCCGCTCGGTGCACCGGCCGCGTACGAGGGCATCCGGTCGATGAGGCCGGTGTCCATGTCGCCCGTCCGCACCCCCTCCTGTGCGAGCAGCGCCCGGAGGAACCCGATGTTGGTGTCGACCCCGAGCACCACCGTCTCGGCGAGCGCGGCGTCGAGGCCGGCGAGTGCCTCCGCGCGGTCAGCGCCGTAGGCGATCACCTTCGCGATCATCGGATCGTAGTCCGACGTGATCACGCTGCCGGACTCGATCGCCGCGTCGATCCGCACGTCGGCCGCCGGCCGCCAGGCGAGCACCTCACCGGTCGCGGGCAGGAAGCCGCGCTCCGGCGACTCGGCGTACACCCGCGCCTCGATCGCGTGACCCTCGAGATGCACCGCATCCTGGGCGAAGGCGAGCGGCTCGCCGGCCGCGATCCGGAGCTGCTGCTCGACGAGATCGACGCCGGTCACGAGTTCGGTGACGGGGTGCTCGACCTGCAGGCGGGTGTTCATCTCGATGAAGAAGAACTCGTCCGGGCTGTCGGCTGCGACGAGGAACTCCACCGTGCCGGCACCGCGGTAGTCGACGGATGCCGCGGCCGCGCACGCCGCCGCCCCCAGGCGCGCGCGGGTCTCGGCGTCGACCGCCGGCGACGGCGACTCCTCGATGACCTTCTGATGCCGCCGCTGCAGGGTGCACTCGCGCTCACCGAGGTGCACCACCGTGCCGTGGGCGTCGGCGAGGATCTGCACCTCGATGTGCCGCGGTCGCTCGATGAGGCGCTCGAGGAGGAGCGTGTCGTCGCCGAACGCCGCCGACGCGATCCGGCGGGCCGTCGCGAGTGCGTCCGGCAGCTCCGCGGCCGATCGCACGACCTGCATGCCCTTGCCGCCGCCCCCGGCCGAGGGCTTCACCAGGAGCGGGTACCCCGCGCGCTCGGCGGACGCCGAGATCTCGGCATCCGTCATCGCCGTGCCGTCTTCGCGGGAAGCGCTGAAGCCAGGAACCGTGGGCACGTCGTGCGCGGCGACGTGCTCCTTCGCGCGGATCTTGTCTCCCATCACCTCCAGCGCGCGCTCTCCTGGCCCGATGAAGACGATGCCGGCCGCCGCGCACGCCCGGGCGAACGCGACGTTCTCGGAGAGGAAGCCGTAGCCCGGGTGGATCGCCTCGGCACCCGTCCGGACGGCAGCCGCGACGACCGCCTCGATGTCGAGGTAGGACTGGACAGCGGCCGCGGGACCGATGCGCACGGCTTCGTCGGCTTCGCGCATGTGCGGCGCGCCGGCGTCGGCGTCGCTGTAGACGGCGACGGAGCGGATGCCGAGCCGTCGGAGCGTGCGGATCACGCGGCGCGCGATCTCGCCGCGGTTGGCCACGAGGACGGTGCCGAACATCTCGGCGGTTTCGATGCGGCTCATGGGTTTCACATCCGGAAGACGCCGAAGCGCGGTTCGGGAAGGGGGGTGCGCGAGACGACGTCGAGCGCCAGGCCGAGGAGGTCGCGGGTGTCCAGCGGGTCGACGATGCCGTCGTCCCACAACCGGGCCGTCGCGTAGAAGGGGTCGCCCTGCTTCTCGTACTGCGCCCGGATGGGAGCCTCGAACGCCGCCTGCTCGTGCGCCGGCCACTCCTCGCCGCGCGCTTCGAGCTGATCCCGCTTGACTGTCGCGAGGACCGAGGCGGCCTGGTTGCCGCCCATCACCGAGATGCGGCTGGCGGGCCACGTCCAGAGGAACCGCGGCGAGTAGGCGCGGCCGCACATGGAGTAGTTGCCGGCGCCGAACGACCCGCCGATCACGACGGTGAGCTTCGGCACGCGGGTCGTCGCCACGGCCGTGACCATCTTCGCGCCGTCCTTCGCGATGCCGCCCGCTTCAGCGTCGCGGCCCACCATGAAGCCCGAGATGTTCTGCAGGAACAGCAGCGGGATCCCGCGCTGATCGCACAGCTCGATGAAGTGGGCGCCCTTCAGGGCGGATTCGCTGAAGAGCACGCCGTTGTTCGCGACGATGCCGACCGGGTGCCCGTGGATGCGCGCGAACCCGGTCACCAGGGTCTCTCCGTACGCCCGCTTGAACTCGTGGAACTCGCTGGCGTCCACGAGGCGCGCGATGACCTCCCGCACGTCGTAGGGCTGGTTCACGTCGACGGGCACCACGCCGTACAGGTCGGATGCCGCGACCGCCGGCTCGAGCGACGGCACGACCTCCCAGGCGGGCTGAGCGGGCGGGGGCAGAGTGGCCACGATGTCACGCACGATCTCGAGCGCGTGCTCGTCGTCCTCGGCCAGGTGGTCCACGACTCCCGAGCGCCGGGCGTGCAGCTCTCCCCCGCCGAGCTCCTCCGCGGTGACGACCTCGCCGATCGCGGCTTTCACCAGCGGTGGGCCGCCGAGGAAGATCGTGCCCTGGTCGCGGACGATGACCGTCTCGTCGCTCATCGCGGGCACGTAGGCGCCACCGGCGGTGCATGAGCCCAGCACGGCGGCGATCTGCGGGATGCCCGCTGCGGAGAGGCGCGCCTGGTTGTAGAAGATGCGGCCGAAGTGATCGCGATCGGGGAAGACCTCGTCCTGCATCGGCAGGAACGCCCCGCCCGAGTCGACGAGGTACACGCACGGCAGCCGGTTCTCGAAGGCGATCTCCTGGGCCCGCAGGTGCTTCTTCACCGTCATCGGATAGTAGGTGCCGCCCTTGACCGTCGCGTCGTTGCACACGACCATGACGTGGCGACCGTGGACGAGCCCGATCCCCGCGATCACGCCGGCGGCAGGCGCGTCGCCGTCGTACAGGCCCTCGGCCGCGAGCGGCGCGACCTCGAGGAAGGGACTGCCCTCGTCCAGGAGCCGGGTCACGCGGTCGCGCGGCAGCAGCTTTCCACGCGCGAGGTGGCGTTCCCGTGACGCGGCGGGACCGCCGAGGGATGCCGCGGCCAGCCGCTCGCGAAGGCGTCGGGCGAGTTCTCGCTGGCCGTCGCTCGCGCGGGCGAAGGCGTCGTCGTGCACTGCCGCGGTGCTCAGCACGCTCATTCAGGCCTCCCGTGCATCCTCTTCGACGTCACGATCGGGTCACATCCGTTGTCCGGATGCGATCGCATTGGTTAGTGTTCACTAACTGAGCTTCAGGTTAGCGATCCTTAACTGAATTCACAAGCGGAGTGCAGATGACGAACGGTGTCACCGAACGCGATCGCGCGAAGGCGGACCGCCACGCGGCGATCCTCCACGAGGCGGCGGTGCTGTTCGCCGAGCGCGGCTTCAGCGGCGTCAGCCTGGAAGATATCGGCGGCGCGGTCGGCGTGAGCGGGCCGGCGCTGTATCGGCATTTCGCGAACAAGCAGGCGCTCCTCGGGGCCATCCTCCTCGAGGTGAGCGAGCGCCTCCTCGCGGGCGGCCTCGCGGTGCTGTCCACCCACGACGGCGCCCACGAGCGGCTCGACGCGATCATCGCGTTCCATGTGGAGTTCGCCCTGCAGGACTCGGATGTGATCCGCGTCCAGGACCGCGACCTCGCGAGCCTCAGCGACGCCGACCGCCACACCGTCCGCCGTCTGCAGCGCGAGTATGTGGAGATGTGGATCGGCATCCTGTCGTCGGTGCATCCGGATCGCGACGACGACGACCTCCGCGTGCGCGCGCACGCCTGTTTCGGACTCATCAACTCCACGCCGCACACGGTGCGCGCATCGCGCTCGCGACCCGGCGAGCGCGACATCCGCGGCATCCTGCACTCGATGGCCCTTGCCTCACTGACCGCGTGATCGGGCGTACCGTCCGCGTCCGACCGAAGCACTAGTCTGGTCCCACCATGGCGGGGCATGGCCACGAAGACGGCGCTGACGGGGCGGGTCGCGTCGACGGCACCGACACGTCCGCCACTGCCGATGCGCCCGCGGATGCCAGCTCACGGCGCGACTTCCTGAAGCTCGGCGGGCTCACTGCCGCCGGTCTCGTCGTGGGGGGTGCCGCCGGAGCGGCGGCCGGCGCCACGATCGGTCACACCATCGGCTATCGCGAGGGCTCCGTCGACATCGGCGCCGTGCCGGCGCGATCGGAGCCGGGGTTCGACCACGTCGTCGTGCTGATGGGAGAGAACCGGTCGTTCGACAATCTCCTCGGCTGGCTGTACACGCCCGATACGCTGCCGGCCGGAGCCACGTTCGACGGGCTCGCCTTCGGCGACTACGCGAACACCGCCCCGACGGGCGAACGCGTCGCCGTGCACGCGTACTCCGGCCCCACCGACGACGTCATGGCACGGCCCGACCCCGATCCGGGCGAGGAGTTCCCCCACGTCAACACCCAGCTGTTCGGCACGGTCGATCCCGTGGACAACGCCGCGAGCCAGGTGGGCGACATGGTCACCCCCTTCAACGCGCCACCGTCTGGCACCGCCCCGACGATGGGCGGGTTCCTCCACGACTACTGGAACAACCTCACCCGGCTCCGCCATGGCAAGACCCCGACGATCGACGAGGCGTCGCACATCATGGGCGGCTTCTCCCCCGAACAGCTGCCCGTGCTCTCGACGCTCGCGAAGGGCTTCGCCGTCTTCGACGCGTGGTTCGCCGCCGTGCCGTCGCAGACGTACTGCAACCGGTCGTTCTTCCACGCCTCGACGTCGCACGGCTTCGTCACGAACAAGCACGGGGGCGGCTACGACAAGTGGCTGGATGCACCCGCCGTGCCGACGATCTTCAATCGCCTCGAAGAGGCCGGCGTGTCGTGGAAGGTGTACTTCGACGAGTTGCAGCTGGTCTCCCTCACCGGAATCCTCCATGCACCGGTCCTCGAGGATTACTGGCGCACGGGACGCTTCGGTCACATGTCGGAGTTCTCCGCCGATGCCGAGGCCGGGCGCCTCGCGGCCTACTCCTTCATCGAGCCTCGCCTCGTCTACAACCACAACGACTTCCACCCGCCGTTCGGGGCCCTGCGCGAGAGCGACGTCGACGGGTCGGAGATCGTGGATTCGGCCGTGTCGGACGTCCGGGCAGGCGAAAAGCTGGTGGCCGACGTGTACAACGCGGTGAAGACCAGTGCGACACCCGACGGCTCGAACGCGATGAACACCCTCCTGCTGATCACGTTCGACGAGCACGGCGGAACGTACGACCACGTGCCGCCGCCCGCCGCAACGCCGCCCGTCGCCGATGACGAGCCGGGCGAGATGGGGTTCGGGTTCGACCGCCTCGGGGTCCGCGTGCCGGCGATCGCCGTCTCGGCCTATACGCGCGCGGGGACGATCGTGCACGACGAGCTGCACCACGCGGCGGTCATCGCGACACTGTCCCGCCTGCACGGCCTGCGGCCGCTGACGCGCCGCGACGCCGAAGCCCGCGATCTCTTCTCGGTCGTGAATCTCGACACGCCCCGCGATCCCGCGAGCTGGCCGGTGGTGCACCCGATGTATGTCCCGCCCAATCCGGCGGAGGACGAGGTGTCGGACCTCAAGGACGGACCGCACAGGAACAAGCCGCTGAGCCCGCCGGGACGGGGTCTGCTCGGCCTGCTCCTGGCGCGGTACGGGCCGCCCGGCGCTTCCGAGCCCGAGACGTACGCCGAGGCGTACGACGTGCTCCAGAAGCACGGGCTCGGCCTCTTCTACCCCAAAGCGGATTGACCGGCCGGGCTCCCCAGCGGGCCCGGCCGGTCGCCCGGCATCAGCGCAGCAGCATCGCCCTGCCCGGCTCGCGAAGGATGTCGGCGACCTCGACGAGGAAGCGCGACCCCTGCTCGCCGTCCACCAGCCGGTGGTCGAACGACAGCGCGAGCGTCATCACGTCCCGCAGGGCGATCTCGCCCCGATGCTCCCACGGCTGGCGGCGCACCGCTCCGAGGGCGAGGATGCCGGCCTCCCCCGGGTTGATGATCGGCGTTCCCGCGTCGACGCCGAAGACGCCGACGTTGGTGATCGAGAACGTGCCGCCCATCATGTCGGCCGGCGTCGTCTTGCCCGCGCGCGCCGTCTCGGCGAGGGAGCGGATGGCGTCGGCGAGCTCGACGAGCGTCAGCTCCTGAGCGTCACGGATGTTGGGCACGACCAGGCCTCGCCCGGTCGCCGCGGCGATGCCCAGGTTGACGAAGTGGTGCTCGATGATCTCGCCGGCGTCATCGTCCCACTTCGAGTTGAGCCCCGGGTGCCGCGCAAGCGCCAGGCACACGGCCTTCGCGGCCACCGCCATGATGCCGATGCGGTGCTCCGACAGTTCGCGATCGTCCTTGAGCGAGGCGATGAGCTCGCTGGTCGCGGTGACGTCGACCGTGAGGAATGTCGTGACGTGCGGCGCCGTGAAGGCGCTGCGCACCATCGCGTCCGCCGTCATCCGCCGCACCCCGCGGATGGGCGTGCGGGTCGTGCGCTCCCCCGCCGCGCCCGGGCGCGGCGGTTCGAACGTCTCCACCGGCTCGGCCGGCGCAGCCGGCTCGGGTGCGACGGCGCCGGTGCGGGCCGCATAGGCCTCCACGTCGGACCGCGTGATGACGCCGGATGCGCCGGTCGCCTCCACGAGGGCCAGATCGATGCCGAGCTGCTTGGCGAACTTTCGCACCGGCGGGGTGGACCGCGGTCGCTCGATCGGACGCTCGCCGACGTCGCCGAGCTGGATCGCATCGTGCGGCGCCGCCTCGAGCACCGCCGTGTCGGTGGATGCCGCTACCGGGCCGGCGACGCGTGCGCGCCGCTGCGGCCGAGCGCTGGCCCGGGGGGCCGCACCGTAGCCGACGAGATTCGGCTCGGACTTCGCGGGCTCCCCCGTTTCCGCCGCCCGGGCTGCTGCGACGGGCACGGATGTCTCGGCCTCGGCGACGGGCGCCGGGGGCGCAGCATCCACTCCCGTGTCGAAGGAGATCAGTACGGAGCCGACGGCGACGATGTCGCCGGGGGCGGCGTGGAGGGCCGTCACGGTGCCGGCATGCGGCGACGGGAGCTCGACGACGGCCTTCGCGGTCTCGACTTCGGCGATCGTCTGGTTCAGCGTCACGGTGTCGCCGACGGCGACGAGCCACTGCACGAGCTCGGCCTCGGGCAGGCCCTCGCCGAGGTCGGGGAGCCGGAAGTCCTGAGCCATCAGTCCATCACCCCGGTCAGGCTGTTGGGCCGATCCATGACGCGGTCGACGGCGTCCAGGATGCGGTCGAGATCCGGCAGATGGTGCTTCTCGAGCTTCGCCGGCGGGTATGGGATGTCGTGCCCCGTGACGCGCTGCGGCGCGGCCTCGAGGTAGTTGAAGCACCGCTCGGTGACGCTCGCGATGAGCTCGGCGCCGACGCCGGCCTCCCGGGCAGCCTCGTGGGTGACCACCACGCGTCCGGTCTTGCGGACCGAAGCCGTCACCGTGCGGTAGTCGACGGGTGAGATCGAGCGCAGATCGATCACCTCGATCGAGACGCCGTCGTCCTCGGCGGCGGTGGCGGCATCGAGCGCCGTCCCCACCTGCGCGCCGTACGTGAGCAGCGTCACATCGCTGCCCTCGCGGGCGACGCGGGCGAGCCCCATCGGCGGCGCGTCGGCCAGGTGCATATCGAGATCGACCTCGCCCTTGGTGTGGTACAGCCGTTTCGGCTCGAAGTACACCACCGGGTCGTCCGACGCGATCGCCTGACGCAGCATGACGTACGCGTCCTGCGGGTTCGACACCGCGATCACGCGCAGTCCCGACGTGTGGACGAAGTAGGCCTCCGGAGACTCCGAGTGGTGCTCGGCTGCGCCGACTCCGCCGGCCCACGGGATGCGGATCGTGATCGGCATCTTCACGTTGCCGCGGGTGCGGTAGTGCAGCTTCGCGACCTGGCACACGATCTGATCGAACGCCGGGTAGACGAACCCGTCGAACTGGATCTCGACCACGGGCCGGTAACCCCGGAACGCGAGCCCGACGGCGGTGCCCATGATGCCGGCCTCCGCCAGCGGGGTGTCGATCACGCGCTGAGCACCGAACTGGTCGAGGAGACCGTCGGTGATGCGGAACACGCCGCCGAGCTTGCCGATGTCCTCGCCCATGACGAGAACCCTGTCGTCGTCCGCCATCGCGCGGCGGAGTCCTTCGTTGATGGCCTTCGCCATCGTGAGCTGCGTCATCGTCAGGCCCCCTCGGCCGCCGGCGCGAACCCGTCGAGGTACGCGCCGAACCACTCGCGCTGCTCGTCGATGCCCGAGTGCGGCTCGGCGTAGACGTTGTCGAGCACCGTCAGGGGGGCGCGCGTGGTCGCGCTCATCGCCGCGTCGCGCACGCCGGCCGCGAGGGCGTCGGCGTCGGCTTCGACGCTCGCCACGAAGGCGTCGTCGAACTCGCCGCGCGACCGCAACAGCGCCTCGAGGCGGGCGATCGGGTCGCGGCGCCGCCACTTCTCGACCTCTTCCTTGTCGCGGTACCGCGTCGGGTCGTCCGACGTGGTGTGCGGACCCATGCGGTAGGTCACGGCCTCGATGAAGGCGGGGCCGTTTCCGCGCCGGGCGTTGTCGAGCGCCCACCGCATCGCCGCGAAGCACGCGAGCACGTCGTTGCCGTCCACGCGCATGCTGGGGATGCCGAATCCGGGCGCGCGTCCGGCGATGGGGAACTTCGCCTGCACCGTGACGGGCTCCGAGATCGCCCACTGGTTGTTGGTGCATACGAAGACGACGGGGGCGCGGAACGACGAGGCGAACACCATCGCCTCGTTCACGTCGCCTTGGCTGGACGCACCGTCGCCGAAATATGCGACCGAGACCTGGTCGGTGCCGTCGCGCTGCACGCCCATCGCGTAGCCCACCGCGTGGAGCGCCTGCGCGCCGATGATGATCTGCTGCGTGGCGGTGTTGATGTCGTAGGGGTTGTAGGTCGAGTGCTCCTCGCCGCGCCACGCCAGCACGAAGTCGGCGGGCTTGCCGCCGCGGGCGTAGACCACGCCGGTCTCGCGGTAGCTGGGGAACGCGAAGTCGTCGGCGCGGAGAGCCCGCGCGGTGCCGATCTGCGTCGCCTCCTGCCCCTGGCACGGCGGCCAGAGGCCGAGCTGCCCCTGCCGCTGGAGAGCGACGCCTTCGGTGTCGATGCGTCGCAGCAGCACCATGTCGCGGTAGAGCCCGCGCAGCACGGCGGCGTCGACGTCGGCCACCCAGCGATCGAGCTCGGGATCGGCGATGCGCTCGCCGTCGGGGGTCAGCAGTCGCGCGACATCATCGATGTCGCTGGCGAGATCCGCTGTGGGTGTCAGGGTGTGCGTCATCGTCATCACTCCTCGTTGCCGGCCCCCTCGTGAGGAGCCGCTTGGCGTGTGCCGGCATCGTCGCCGACTCCTTCAACGTTACGTCCGCATCGCACCTCGCTCAAGCATTCCGCGTCCGTTTGAGCATGTTGACAACCAATAGGCGACAAACCCGTGCTAACGTTGCGCACTATGGGAGCCCTCGATCACGTCGACCTGGAGCTGCTCGCCGCACTCTCCGCCGACCCTCGCGCCACCGTCGTCGCGCTCGCCGAACGACTCGGTCTCTCCCGCAACACCGTCCAGGCGCGCATGGCGCGGCTGGAGAAGGCGGGGGTGTTCCTGTCGTACGAGCGGGCGATCTCCTCCGCCTCGCTGGGCTTCCCGATCGAGGCGTTCATCAGCGTCATCGTGCGGCAGGCCGAACTGCCGCGCATCAGCGTCGAACTGGCGCGCGTGCCCGAGGTCGTACAGGCGCACGGCCTCTCAGGTCAGGTGGATCTGCTGGTGCGCGTGGCGTGCCGCGACACGCAGCACCTGTTCGACACCGACGCCCGGATCCTGGCGATCGAGGGCGTCGAGCGCACCGAGACCTCGCTCGTGATGGGTGAGGTCATCGCCCACCGCGTCACGCCGCTCATGGAGCTGGCGCGACGGGAGCCCTGAGCGCGTCGGCCCTCACGAGCACCACGCCCACCAGGATGAGCGCGCCTCCGGCGAACTGGATCGGCGCGGGCACCTCTGCGAGGAAGATCCACGCGAACATCAGGGCGAACAGCACCTCCGACAGCCCGACGAACGATGCGACGCGCGAACCGATGCGCGGCACGGCCATGACGCCCAGCGCGTAGCCGAGCGTCGTCGCGATCGCGGCAACCCAGAGGAGGGGCATCCACCACGGCACTTCGACCCCGGCGAGGACCACATCCACCGCCGGCGCCTCGAAGGGCATGATGCCCGTGAGGCAGAGGACGCCCATCACGGTCGCCCCGGCCAGCAGTCCGCCCGCGGCGAGGGCGAGCGGGGGCAGGTCATCGCTCGCGCGCTCCGAGATGACGAAGTACGCGCACACGCACACCGCCGCCCCGAGCGCGAGCAGCGTTCCGATCAGATCGAACGAGGCGCCGGAGATGTCGACCACGAGAACGAGCCCGGAGATGGCGACCGCCGATCCCCACAGCACCAGCGCCGAAGGCGCCTTGCGCGTGCGCACCCACACCGCTGCCACCAGCATCACGGGGGCCAGGTACTGGATGAGCAGCGCGATCGCCACCGGCATGCGCTGCATGGCCGAGAAGAAAAACAGCTGGCAGCCGAGGACCGGCATGAGGCCGAAGGCGGCGATGAGCCGCCAGTGGCGGCGCAGGAAGCCGCGATGGCGCCGGATCGCGACGAAGAGCGCCGGCGAGAGCACGAGGCCCGCCACGCCCATGCGCACCAGCAGCGCGGCCCCGAGCGACCAGCCCGCCTCGAGGAGCGGCTTGACGAACGGACCGCTGGACGAGAACGCCAGCGCCGAGGCGACCCCCATCACCAGCCCCGTCGTGCGCATCCGCGCGGTGCTCGCCGGCGCCGCCGGGGCGATCACGGGAAAGGACGCGGTCGAGGCGGTCATGGGCGGCATCCGACTGTCAGGGGTGAAGACTGCTTACACTGGTGACAGTAGCGGAATCGGATGTCAGGAGTCAACGTGGTTTTCATTCATGACACGAGACGCACCCTGATGATGGTCGTCGACCTCGTCAACACGCTTCCCGGCTTCGACGACGAGGACACCCTGCAGACGCTCGACGACCTCGACGAGTTCCTGGTCCGCCAGCCGTACAGCGGCACCATCCAGCGCGACGCGGAGTCGCTCGATCGTGTGAGAGAGCTGAGGGGCCGGTTGCGCCGGCTGTGGGAGGTCGACCGGAGCGGCGCCGTGCCGCTCGTGAACCAGATGCTCGCCGATGGCGAGGCCCTCCCCCGCCTCGTCATCCATGACGACTACGACTGGCATATCCACGCGACCTCTGACGAGTCGCCCCTCGCCACCCGCATGATGGTCGAAGCCGCGATGGCGTTCGTCGACGTCATCCGCGCCGACGAGTACGACCGCGTGCGCATCTGCTCTGCCGACGACTGCGACGCCGTCTACATCGACTACTCGAAGAACGGCTCGAAGCGCTACTGCGACACCGGCAACTGCGGCAACCGCATGAACGTCAACGCGTACCGGCGTCGGAAGGCGCGAGAAACCGTGTGATCGCGTCGGCGGCGGCCGCCGGCGTCTCGTAGTGGATCAGGTGCCCGACGCCGGGGATCTCGACGAGCTCGGCAGCGGGGAACATCCTCGCCAGGGCGCGCTCGGCTTCGATCGGCGTGATGTCGTCGCGCTGCGCGGCCACGAGGAGGGTCTCCTGCCCGATGTGCGGCGCGAAGGCCCGCACGTCGTTCGACACCGACGCGAAGAAGGCGTCGTGGAGCACATCCCGGTCGGCGAAGCGCGAGAAGTACGTGTCGTGCTGATCGTGGATGAATCGTCGGATGCCGGAGTCCTTGGTCTTCGCCATCGACACGCTCATCACGCGAACGATGAGACCGTTGCGCAGAAGGGCTTCGCCGAGCCGCTGCGGCAGCTTCGCCCCCGCCCAGTAGTAGAAGACGGCCAGGCGCGTGAGCACGCCGCGCGGGCCCTCCAGCGCGGGGGCGCCGATCGGGTTCACGAGGATGACGCGCGGCGTCTCGAGTCCCCCCGCGACAGCGGCGGCGACGACGATGGAGCCGAACGAGTGGCCGAGGATCACCGCTCCAGGCGCGACGGCCGCGGCGAACTCCCGCAGCCACTCCGCGTAGAGGTCGAGGTCGTGCGTGCGCCCCGGCACCGGTGGCGTCTCTCCGAAACCGGGAAGGTCGGGCGAGATCACCCGCACACCCGGGAGATGGGCGACGACGGGCTCCAGGCCGTGGTGCTCCCCGCGGAACCCGTGGACGGCGACGATGGTGGTGGCCGCATCCGATGGGCCGTACACCCAGTACGCCGTCTCACCGCCGAGCACGCCGGCCGCGCGCTGCTCGACGGGGATCACGTCGAGGAGCGGGGCGTACGGGTTGGGCGCGGTCACGCGTCGAGTCTACGAGGCGCGCGCGGCGGCGGCGGTGCGCGGAGCGCCTTCACGGGGATGTCGGAGGCGACGCATACCGTGATCGGCATGAGCCCCTCGCATCCCCCGCAGCTGCCGCTGTGGGAGGTGCCGGACTGGGTGCGCACGGTGGGGGTCTTCGATCTCGAGACGACGGGCATCGACGTCACCTCCGACCGCATCGTCACAGCCCACGTCGGGTTGCTGGATGCGTCGGGGCACGTCATCCGCGCGCGTGACTGGCTGGCCGACCCCGGCGTCGAGATCCCCGAGGGCGCGAGCGCCATCCACGGCATCTCGACCGAGCACGCCCGCCGCGAGGGCCGCCCCGCGGCCGAGGTCGTGGCGGGGGTGGTCGCGGCCGTGAGCGGACTTCTGGATGCCGGCATCCCGGTCGTCGCGTACAACGCGCCGTTCGACTTCTCCCTGCTGAAGCACGAGTCGCTCCGGCACAGCGTCGCGCCCATCGAGAACCCGTCGCCCGTGATCGACCCGCTGGTCGTCGACAAGGCATACGACCGCTGGCGCAAGGGCAAGCGCACGCTGGAGGTGGTTGCGGCGCACTACGCCGTGCGCCTCGAGGCGGCCCACGAGGCAGCGGCCGACGCCGTCGCGGCTGGTCGCGTCGCGCAGGCGCTCGCGGAACGTTTCGCGCCGTGGCTGCCCCCGACCGTCCACGAGCTGCACACCCGTCAGATCGGCTGGGCGCGCGCCCAAGCCGAGAGCCTCACGGAGTACTTCATCCGCATCGGGCGCCTCGACGCCGACGACAGGCTGGACGGCCGCTGGCCCATCCGCTGAACCGGTCGAGGCGCGAGGGCCCCGCCGGCACGCAGAAGGCCCCGCCGAAGCGGGGCCTTCCGGGGTGGCTGCTTACTTGGAGCCGCCGAAGTTCTTGAAGCGCTGGTTGAACTTCTCGACACGACCGGCCGAGTCCATGATGCGCTGCTTGCCCGTGTAGAACGGGTGCGAGGCCGAGGAGATCTCGACGTCGATGACGGGGTACTCGACGCCATCGAGCTCGATCGTCTTGTCGCTCGAGACGGTCGAGCGGGTGAGGAAGGTCTCGCCCGAGCCGAGGTCACGGAACACGACGGCCTGGTAGTCCGGGTGGATGTCAGTCTTCATGATGGTCCTTTGAGGATGGTGCCCTGGATTTTGCCAGGGCGGTCAAAGTCTGCGGTGCGAATGCGCCAAAGAAGGAGTCTACCAGTCCCGAGGCCGCACGCAGAACCGTCGGTCGACGCCCGCGGGGAGTCAGTGCGCCGCGCGAGCAGCGTAGCGACCGCCGTCCTCGCTGAGCCGGATGGGAACGCCGAAGGTCTCGGTGAGGGCATCGGCGGTCAGCGTCTCGCGGATCGGACCGGAGGCGACGGCGCGACCGTCGCGCAGCAGGAGCACGTGGGTGAAGCCCACGGGGATCTCCTCGACGTGGTGCGTGACCATGATCATCGCGGGCGTCGTGGGAGCCTGCGCGTACCCGCCCAGCAGGATCAGCAGCTCCTCGCGGGCGCCGAGGTCGAGACTCGCCGTCGGCTCGTCGAGGAGGAGCAGCTCGGGATCGGTCATCACGGCCCGGGCGATCTGCACGCGCTTCTGCTCGCCGTCGCTCAGGGTGCCGAACGTGCGGTCGGCGAGGTGGTCGAGCTTCCACTCGGCCAGCACGCGCAGGGCGCGGCGCTCGTCGATGTCCTCGTAGTCCTCGCGCCATCGGCCGAGCACGGAGTAGGCGGCGGTGAGCACGACGTTCACGACCGTCTCCTCCGGCGGTACGCGGCGCGCCATCGCCGACGAGGCGAAGCCGATGCGGGGGCGCAGGTCGAACACGTCCGTGCGACCCAGCCGCTCGCCGAGGATGGCGACGGTTCCCGATGTCGGGTGCAGCAGCGTGTCGGCCATCTGCAGCACGGTCGTCTTGCCCGCGCCGTTGGGCCCGAGGACCACCCAGCGCTCGTCGTCGCTGACCGTCCAGTCCAGGTGGTCGACGATGTTCCGGGCGTTCCGGCGGACGACGACGTCGGAGAACTGAAGCACCTGGGGCATGCTGACAGCCTATCGGCCGGCCGTCGTCACCTCCGCGTACAGCGCGGCCGTCTGGTCGGCGATGCGCTGCCAGCTGAACTCCTCGGTCGCCCGCTTGCGGCCGGCCTCCCCGTACGCGCGCGCCCGCTCGGGATCGCTCACGACCTCGGTGAGCACGCGGGCGAGATCTGCGACGTAGCGCTCCGGATCGGTCGGGGTGCCGGTGCCGTCCTGCACCTGCTCGATCGGCACGAGGCGCCCGGTCACGCCGTCCACGACGACCTCCGGGATGCCACCGGTCGCCGTGCCCACCACGGCGGCGCCGCAGGCCATCGCCTCGAGGTTGACGATGCCGAGGGGCTCGTACACCGAGGGGCAGACGAAGGTCGTGGCCGCGCTGAGGATCGTGCACAGCTCGTGGCGGGACAGCATCCGATCCAGCCACACCACGCCTTCGCGGGACTCCTGGAGCCGGCGGACGAGCTCCTCGACCTCGGCCATGATCTGGGGAGTGTCGGGCGCGCCTGCGGCGAGGATCACCTGCACGTCGGCGGGCAGACGCTCCGCCGCCCGAAGGAAGTACGGCAGGCCCTTCTGCCGGGTGATGCGACCGACGAAGACGACCGAGGGCTTCTGCGGGTCGATGCCGAGCTCGTCCAGCAGAGCGGGATCTTCGACCGGATGCCACGCCTCGACGTCGATGCCGTTGTAGATCACGCGCACGCGCTCGGGATCCAGCGCCGGGTAGCTGCGGAGGATGTCGTCGCGCATCCCGTTGCTCACCGCGACGATCGCGGCCGCGCCCTCGTAGGCGGACTTCTCGATCCAGCTCGAGACGGCGTACCCGCCGCCGAGCTGCTCGGCCTTCCAGGGACGAAGAGGCTCGAGGCTGTGGGCGGTGACGACGTGCGGGATGCCGTGGAGGAGCGACGCGAGATGCCCCGCGAAGTTCGCATACCAGGTGTGACTGTGGACGACGTCGGCGCCCGCGACGTCGGAGACGATCTCGAGGTCCGTTCCCAGGGTCTGGACGGCGGCATTCGCCGCCGAGAGCTCGGATGGCGCCCCGTACGACGTCGTGCCCTCCTCGTCGCGTTCCGCCCCGAACGCGCGAACGCGCACGTCGATGGCCGAGCGCAGCGCCTTGACCAGTTCCGTCACGTGCACACCGGCCCCACCGTAGATCTCGGGCGGGTATTCCTTGGTCACGATGTCGACGCGCATGGCAGGAAACCTATTACACGCGGGGCCCGGCGTGTAGCGGGTACCCCGAAACCTTCGCCGGGCCTAGGGTGGTTGCCATGCCAGCAGCCCCCAAGGTCTTCGGAATCATCCTCGCCGGCGGCGAAGGGAAGCGGCTGATGCCGTTGACCGCGGATCGAGCCAAACCGGCTGTGCCGTTCGGCGGCCAGTACCGGCTCATCGACTTCGCGATCTCGAATCTGATCAACTCCGGTTTGCGGCAGGTCGTCGTTCTGACGCAGTACAAGTCGCATAGCCTCGACCGCCATGTGTCGCAGACCTGGCGGATGTCGGCGCTGCTGGACTCCTACGTGACCTCCGTGCCTGCCCAGCAGCGTCTGGGCAAGCGCTGGTTCTCGGGGTCGGCCGACGCCATCCTGCAGAGCCTCAACCTCATCAACGACGAGCAGCCCGACATCGTGGTCGTGATCGGCGCCGACCACGTCTACCGCATGGACTTCCGACAGATGCTCGCCGCCCACATCGAGTCCGGCGCGCGGGCCACGGTCGCCGGCATCCGTCAGCCGATCTCGCTGGCGAATCAGTTCGGGGTCATCGACGTCGACCCGGACGACCCGGTGCGCATCCGCGAGTTCCTCGAGAAGCCGCAGAACGCCGTGGGGCTGTCCGACGCCCCGCACCAGGTGCTCGCGTCGATGGGCAACTACATCTTCGACACCGATGCGCTCATCGAGGCCGTCGAGGCCGACGGAGAACTGCCCACCTCGAACCACGACATGGGCGGCGACATCGTGCCCTACTTCGTGGGCCGGAGCGAAGCCGGCGTCTACGACATGAACCGCAACGACGTGCCGGGATCCACCGACCGTGACCGGTACTACTGGCGAGACGTCGGAACCATCGACTCCTTCTTCGACGCCCACCGCGACCTGATCTCGACGCTGCCGATCTTCAACCTCTACAACATGGACTGGCCCATCCACTCGCAGGCGGTCAACTCTCCGCCGGCGAAGTTCGTGCGCGACTCGGTGGGCCGCATCGGTAACGCGATCGACTCCATCGTGTCGTTGGGTTCGGTGCTCTCCGGCACGCACCTCGAGCGCAGCGTCGTCGGGCCCTGGACTCTCGCGGGAGGCGGCTCGACGATCACCGACTCCGTGCTGTTCGACCACGTCAACGTCGGCGCCGGCGCGCGCGTGCATCGGGCGATCCTCGACAAGAACGTCGTGCTCGAGGACGGGGCGACCGTGGGCGTCGACCGCGACAGGGACCTCGCTCGGGGTTTCACGGTCACCGACAGCGGCATCACCGTCGTGGGGAAGGGCGTCCGCGTCGAGCGCTGACGCACGGTCGGGAGCGGTGCCCGCCTCCCGCTACCGTGGAGGGATGCCTGCCGCACCAGCCCGGTTCCTCGTCGTGCTCGACGCCGACTCGACGCTCATCCGCAACGAGGTCATCGAGCTGATCGCCGACGAGGCCGGGCGCGGCCCGGAGGTCGCTGCCGCGACCGAGGCGGCCATGCGCGGCGAGGTCGACTTCGCAACCAGCCTCCGCTCCCGCGTCGAGCAGCTGCGCGGTGTGCCGGTCGCCGCGTTCGCCCGCGTTCTGGCGCGCATCGAGCCGACGCCGGGGGTGCGCGAGCTGATCGCGGCGGTGCACGAGCGCGGCGGCACGGTCGGCGTCGTGTCGGGCGGCTTCCACGAGATCCTCGACACCGTCGCTCCGGATCTCGGCGTCGACATCTGGCGGGCGAACCGGCTCGCGACGACGGACGGCACTCTGAGCGGCGCCGTGGACGGCGGGATCGTGGATGCCGCGGGCAAGGCCGCTGCGCTGCGCGAGTGGGCCGCCGAACGCGGTGTTCCGCTGTCGCTCACGATCGCCATCGGCGACGGCGCGAACGACCTCGAGATGATGGCGACCGCCGGCCTCGGCGTCGCCTTCAACGCGAAGCCCGCGGTCCGGGAGCGCGCAGACGTGGTCGTCGGACCCGTGGATCTCGCCGAGGTCATCCCCCTGCTCCCCTGAGGGCTCGAGCCGTGTCGGGGGTGCGGCGTACCGTCGGACCATGCACATCATCCTCGTTCCCGGGCTCTGGCTCGACGCGTCGTCCTGGGGTGAGGTCTCCCCCGCACTCGAAGCAGCGGGTCACCGCACGCATGCTCTGACGATGCCCGGCGTCGGGGCATCGGGCACGGCCTCCGCCGGCATCGGCATGGCGGAATGGGTCGCCGCCGCGGTGGCCGAACTCGACCGGCTCGACGGAGCCGTCGCGCTCGTCGGACATTCCGGTGGCGGCAACGTCGTCTACGGTGCGGTCGACGCGCGGCCCGACCGCGTCGAGCACGTGGTGTTCCTCGACACCTTCCCGCCGGGCGACGGCGGCTCGGTCTCGGAGTTCCCTGTCAGCGACGGCGTCGTGCCGTTCCCCGGCTGGGACTTCTTCGATGAGCCCGAGGTCGCCGACCTCGACCCGCAGACGCGGGCGGATGCCGCGGCCCGGACCCAGTCGGTGCCCGAACGAGTGCCGACCGACCCCATCCGGCTCACCGACGAGCGGCGCCGCTCCGTGCCGGCGACCATCATCACCGGCACGGTGCCCGCGTCGCAGATCCGCGAGATCATCGAGCAGGCCCCGCCGTGGGCGGAGGAACTCGCCGCGCTCGAGCATCTCGACATCATCGAGCTCGGGGCGGCAGGAGACCCGACGGGGCACTGGCCGCAGTTCTCCCGTCCCGGAGCCGTGGCCGAGGCGATCCTCCGCGCGCTCCGCTGAGGCTGTCGCAGCGGGGCTCGGGTCAGTGTCCCATCCCGAGGCCGCCATCGACCGGGATGACGGCGCCCGAGATGTAGGCCGCGTCATCCGATGCCATCCACGTCACGACGCCGGCCACCTCGTCGGCAGAAGCGAATCGCCCGGCCGGAATGCTCCGCTTGTACTCGGCCTGCGTGTCGTCCGAGAGCTCGGCGGTCATGTCGGTCTCGATGAAGCCCGGTGCCACGACGTTCGCCGTGATGCCGCGGCCCCCGAGCTCGCGGGTCAGCGAGCGGGCGAAGCCCACGAGCGCGCTCTTGGAGGCGGCGTAGTTGATCTGACCGGCCGAGCCGTACAGCCCGACGACGCTCGAGATGAGGATGACGCGGCCCCACCGGGCGCGCAGCATTCCCTTCGATGCGCGCTTGACGACGCGGAACGCGCCGCCGAGATTCGTCGCCACGACGCTGTCGAAGTCGTCCTCGCTCATGCGCAGCAGAAGGGTGTCCTTCGTGATCCCGGCGTTGGCGACGAGGATCTCGACAGGGCCGAGCGCCTGCTCCACCTCGGTGAACGCGGCGTCGACGGCGGCGGCATCCGTCACGTCCGCCCGCACGGTCAGCGTGCCGTCCGGGCCCTCGCCCGAACGGGCGGTGACGGCGACCTTGTAGCCCTCCGCGACGAAGCGCTCGGCGATGGCGCGGCCGATGCCACGGTTTCCGCCGGTGACGAGGACGACGCGATCGGTGGACATGGTTCACTCCCGGGGTCGATGGGCGGATCCGCACCAGCCTACCGGCGCCCGGGCACGTACCCCGGTCGTGTTTGACACCCCGCAGCGGCGCTGGGACTCTGGTCCCAGACATCGACGAAAGGCCCTCGCGTGAGCGACAACACCCCCGACAACCCCGCACCGGAGCCCGGCGCGTACCCTCCCGTCCCGCCCGCTCCGCCGACCGGCCAGCCGGCACCCGGTGCGTATCCCCCGCCACCCGCTCAGGGGGCCTATCCTCCGCCCGCCTACGGGACGCAGCCGGCGGCCCCCTCGTACGGCTCGGCACCCGCCTACGGTTCCGCCCCGACCTACGGCGCGGCGCCCGGATACGGCTACGGCGCGCAGCCGAAGACCAACACGCTGGCGATCGTGTCACTGATCGCGTCGATCTCGAGCTTCGTCATCCTCCCTTTCATCGGTTCGATCGTCGGCATCATCACCGGCCACATGTCGCTCAACCAGCTCAAGACGAGCGGCGAGCAGGGCCGCGGCATGGCTCTCGCCGGCACCATCGTCGGCTGGGTCGGCCTGGCACTCACGATCGTCGGCATCTTCGCCGCGATCGCGTTCTTCTCGTACTTCGTCACGATGTACCAGCAGTCGGGGGGAACCTTCTGAGTCGGTCGCCCCGGGACCTGTTCCCGGGGCGATCCGGCGGTGCAACCGGCGTACCCTGGAAGTACCGTGAAGAGTTCGAGCCACGCCCCGTCGGCGACATCCCTGCCGCGCGCCCCGCGCGACGACGTCGACGCGCGGTCGGTCCGCTACCTCGTGACGATGGGCATCCGCGTCGCGTGCTTCATCCTCATGGTCGTGATCACGCCCTACGGCTGGTACACATGGGTCTTCGGCGCCGCCGCGATCTTCCTGCCCTACATCGCGGTCGTCTCGGCGAACGTCGGCCAGGAGGGTCGGAGAAACCGCCGTGAGGACCCCGAGGCGGCGCTCCCCGCCACGCCGTCCGAGCCGACTTCCTCTCCGGGACCCGCGGTGCGCGTGATCCAGATCGAGGAGTCGCGGCCGACCACACCCGACGCTCCGGACCCGAAGGCATGAGCACCGGCGACGGAGACCGGATCGACGCGGTCTGCTCGCGTGCGGGATGCCGCAGCGCTGCGCGGTGGCGCATCGACTGGCGCAACCCGCGCATCCACGCCGCCGACCGGCGCAAGACCTGGGTCGCCTGCGACGAGCATGTCGGATACCTCCGCGAGTTCCTCGCCGCTCGGGACTTCCCGGTGTCGGTCGATCCGCTGGACCCGGCCGAGGCCGCACGATGAGCCGTCGCTCGGTCAGCATGCAGACCCTGCCGCGCGCAGGGCGGTGGGCGATCTACATCGCGCTCGCCGTCGTTTTCGCCATCGCCTGCGCGTTCCTGTCGAACTGGCAGTTCACGCGCAACCAGCAGCGCTCCGAGCAGCTCGCCCTCGTTGCGCAGAACTATGATGCTGAGGCGGTCCCCCTCGCCGACGTCATCTCGGCGGGCGGCGCACTGGATCCGGAGGACGAATGGCGTCCCGTCGTCCTCACCGGCTCGTATCTTCCGGGCGATGAGCTGCTCGTTCGCAACCGTCCGCACGGCGGCACGTCGGCGTTCGAGGTGCTCGTGCCTTTCCAGCTCGACGACGGCCGCGTGCTGCTCGTCGACCGCGGATGGGTTCCGCCCGGCAACGACCAGCCGGTGCCCGATGCCGTCCCCGCTCCGCCCGAGGGTGAGACGACCGTGATCGTCCGGCTCCGTCCGGGTGAGGCGCTGCCGTCGTCCGGGCGTTCCGCCCCCGATGGCCAGGTACCGACGATCGACCTGGGCCTCGTCGCCGACGAGATCTCGACCGACGCCGGCGCTGTGCTCGAGCAGAGCGCCTACGGCGTGATGGTGTCCGAGCGTCCGGAGCCGGCGACCGCGCCGAGCGCCCTCGAGGCCCCGTCCGACGATCCCGGACCACACCTGTCGTACGCGATCCAGTGGATCCTCTTCGCGATCATGGGCTTCGTCTTCATCGGCTACGTCATCCGCACCGAGCGCCGGCACCGCCGCGAGGACACCGAGGACGCGGCATCCGATGCCGAAGAGTCCGCCGACGTCTTCGCGGCGCCCTCGCCGTCGCGCCGTCGCCGCGACCGGGATGCCGAGGACGAGGACGCCCTCCTCGACGCGGCCGGCCGCTGACCCGCCCCGGCAGTCGCTCTGGTCAGGCGAGCGCGACGAGGTCGGCGTAGTCGCGACCCCAGATGTCTTCGACGCCGTCGGGCAGGATGAGCACTCGCTCGGGGTTCAGCGCCTGCACTGCGCCTTCGTCGTGCGAGACGAGCACGACGGCGCCCTCGTAGTGAGCGAGCGCGCCGAGGATCTCCTCGCGCGATGCCGGGTCGAGGTTGTTCGTCGGCTCGTCGAGCAGCAGCATGTTCGCCGACGACACCACCAGTGTCGCGAGCGACAGGCGCGTCTTCTCTCCACCTGACAGTACGCCGGCGGGCTTGAGCACGTCGTCACCCGTGAACAGGAAGGAGCCCAGCACCTTGCGCGCCTCCGTGGCGGTGATGTCCGGCGCGGCCGACATCATGTTCTCGAGCACCGATCGCGACACGTCCAGGTTCTCGTGCTCCTGCGCGTAGTACCCGATCTTGAGGCCATGCCCGGGCTCGAGCTGCCCCGTGTCGGGCTGGTCGACTCCGGCGAGGATGCGCAGCAGCGTGGTCTTGCCGGCGCCGTTGAGGCCGAGGATCACGACCTTCGAGCCGCGGTCGATCGCAAGATCGACATCCGTGAAGATCTCCAGCGAGCCATACGACTTCGACAGCCCTGACGCCATCAGCGGCGTCTTGCCGCACGGAGCGGGCTTCGGGAAGCGCAGCTTCGCGACCCGCTCCTCCTGCCGCACCTCGTCGAGGCCGGCGAGCATCTTCTCGGCGCGGGCGACCATCTGGTGCGCGGCGGCGGCCTTCGACGCCTTCGCGCCGAAGCGCGCGGCCTGCTGCTGCAGCACGGTCGCCTTCTTCTCGACGTTGGCGCGCTCCTTCTTGCGACGCTCCTCGTCGGCGACCCGCTGACGCAGGTAGTTCTTCCAATTCATGTTGTAGACGTCGATGACCTGGCGGTTCGCGTCCAGATAGAACACGCGGTTGACGGTCTCGCCGACGAGTTCGACGTCGTGGGAGATCACGATGAGCCCGCCCTTGTAGCCCTTGAGGAACTCGCGCAGCCACACGACGCTGTCGGCGTCGAGGTGGTTGGTGGGCTCGTCGAGGATCATCGTCTGCGCGTCGCTGAAGAGGATGCGCGCGAGCTCGATGCGACGGCGCTGACCGCCCGAGAGAGTCTTGAGCGGCTGGTCGAGGATCCGGTCGGGCAGTGACAGGTTGTGGGCGATCGAGGCCGCCTCCGCCTCGGCCGCGTAGCCGCCGAGCGCCTCGAAGCGCTCGGTGAGGTTCGCGTACTTGCGCATGGCTCGCGCGGCGACGGCCTCGTCGTCGTCCGCCATGGCCAGGGATGCCTGGTGCATGCCGATCGCCAGCGTGCCGAGCCCACGCGCATCCAGGATGCGGGTGCGCGCGAGCATCTCCGGGTCGCCCGAACGCGGGTCCTGCGGAAGGTAGCCCAGCTCCCCCGACCGCTCCACCTTTCCGTCTGCGGGGATCAGGTCTCCCGCGAGCACCTTGGTCAGCGTGGTCTTGCCGGCGCCGTTGCGGCCGACCAGTCCGATCTTGTCGCCGTCCGACACGCGGAAGGAGACGTCCGACATGAGCACGCGGGCGCCCACGCGGATCTCGAGGTCGTGCACGGCGAGCACAGCGGATGTCCGTTCCGTCGGTGGAGTGGGTAGTGGCCGACTGGCCAGCCATCCAGTATAGGGCGACGACGGCGCGACGCACGGCGGACGGCTGCCACCCGGAGATCGGCCGCGTTCCTCCTCGTTCCCGCGCGTACCCGATTTCGCGATCTGGGAAACCGCTGGGTAAGGTTGCCCTTACCCAGCCCGGTATAAGGGCATCCTTACCTAACTTTCCGGAGGAAATCCGTGCGACCGACTCGCCCCGCCGCCGCCAGCGCACTCATCGCCCTCGCCGCCGTCGCTCTCGTCGGATGCGCGAGCGCCGCGGCCGACAGCACCGACGACGCCGGCGCCTCGTCCAGCGACGGCTTCCCGGTCACCATCGAGCACGCCTATGGGGAGACCGTCATCGAGTCCAAGCCCCAGCGCGTCGCCACCGTGGCCTGGTCCAACCAGGAGGTGCCGCTCGCGCTCGGCGTCGTGCCGGTGGGCATGGCTGAGGTCACGTGGGGCGACGACGACAACGACGGCGTGCTGCCGTGGGTCGAGGACAAGCTCGAGGAGCTCGGCGCCGAGACGCCCGTCCTGTTCGACGAGGCGGACGGCATCGACTTCGAGGCCGTTGCCGACACTCAGCCGGACGTGATCCTCGCCGCCTACTCCGGCCTCACCCAGGAGGAGTACGACACACTCTCGAAGATCGCTCCGGTGGTCGCCTACCCCGAGGTCGCCTGGGGCACCTCGTATGAGGATACGATCCGCCTCAACTCGCAGGCGCTCGGCCTGTCGGAGGAGGGCGATGCCCTCATCGAGGAGTTGCACGGCGAGGTCGACGCCGCGCTGGCGAACCACCCCGAGCTTGAGGACGCGAGCGTGCTCTTCTCTTACATCGACCCGTCGGACCTCAGCCAGGTCGGGTTCTACACGACGCTCGACACCCGTCCCGGCTTCCTCGCCGACCTGGGCCTGCCACTGCCGGCTGTCGTCGATGAGGAGTCGGAGGGCACCGACCAGTTCTACACGACGGTGAGCGCCGAGGAGGCAGACCGTTTCGCGGACGTGGACGTGTTCGTCACGTACGGCGACGCCGGCGGATCGATCATCGCGCAGCTGCAGGCCGATCCGCTGCTGTCGCAGATCCCGGCGATCGCCGAGGGCCGCATCGCGATCCTCGAGGAGTCGACCCCGCTGGCCGCTTCGGCGAACCCGTCGCCGCTTTCGATCGGCTGGGGCGTCGACGACTACTTCGCCCTCCTCGCCGGCGCCCTGGGGTGACCAGTCCCCGCATGATCCCTCGGGGCGTGATCGCATGACTCAGACCCAGGAGCGCTCGCCGCAGCCGGATGCCACAGCTCTGCGGCATCCGGCGGCGGTGCGGCTGGCATGGCTGTGCGCATCCGTGGCGGTGCTCGCAGTATTGTGCATCGCTTCGGTGGCCTTCGGCGCGCGCGACGTCGCCCTCGACGACATGTTCGCCGGTCTCACCGGTGACACCAGCGGCATCGCGCCGGCCGCCGTCGTCGCACGCCTGCCCCGCACGGTGCTCGCCCTCCTGGTGGGCGCGGCCCTGGCGATGTCGGGAGCGGCGATGCAGGCCGTCACGCGCAATCCGCTCGCCGACCCCGGGATCCTGGGAGTGTCCGGGGGCGCCGCCCTGGCGGTTGTCATCGGCATCGCCTTCTTCGGGATGTCAGGCCCGTACGCGTTCATGGCCGCCTCCATCACCGGCGCGGCCGGCGCCGCGGTGTTCGTCTACACCGTCGGCTCGCTCGGTCGCGGCGGCGCGACGCCGCTCAAGCTCGCGCTCGCCGGTGCCGCGTCGTCGGCCGCCTTCATGTCGCTCGTGAGCGCCGTGCTGCTTCCCCGGGTCGACCTCCTTGAGACCTTCCGCTTCTGGCAGATCGGCGGGGTCGGTGGGGCGACCTGGGATCGCATCGCCACAATCCTGCCGGTGCTCGCCCTCGGCGCCGTGGTGACGCTCGTCTGCGCGCGGGGCATGAACTCGCTTGCCCTCGGTGACGACGTGGCGACCGGGCTCGGCGAGCACGTGCTGCGCACGCGGCTGGTCTCGTCGGCCGGCGCCGTCATCCTGTGCGGCGCCGCCACCGCTATCGCCGGTCCGATCGCGTTCGTGGGCCTGATCATCCCCCATCTGTGCAGGCTGCTCGTGGGCACCGACTATCGGTGGCTGCTTCCCTTCTCGGCGGTGGCCGGTGCGGCGCTGCTGGTCACGACCGACGTCGTCGGCCGCGTCATCGCGCGTCCCGACGAAATCGAGGTCGGCATCCTGACCGCGCTTGTCGGCGCCCCGTTCTTCATCTGGATCGTCCGGCGTCAGAAGGTGCGCGAACTGTGACCGCCGCGACCCTCTCCCCCGAAGCTGTGCAGACCGTGCGGACGGTCGCCGCCGGCCGCCGGCGCCGAGCCCGACGGCGCACGGCCGTTGCGATCGCTCTCGCCGTCGCCGTCGCCGTGGTGTTCGTCGCATCGCTGATGGTCGGGCAGACCTCCTACGCCCTCGACGAGGTCGCGCGCGTGATCCTCGGCGAGACCGTTCCTGGCGCGTCGTTCACCGTCGGGGAGCTGCGCCTCCCCCGCGCAGTGCTGGCCATCCTCGCCGGCTTCGCGTTCGGGATCGCCGGCGTGACATTTCAGAGCATGCTGCGCAATCCGCTCGCCTCTCCCGACATCATCGGCATCACAGCGGGCGCGAGCGCTGCGGCAGTGTTCGGGATCGTCATCCTGTCGCTGAGCGACACGGCTGTGGCGATACTGGCCGTGGCCGGCGGCCTCCTGACGGCTCTGGCGATCTATCTCCTGTCGAACAAGGGCGGCTTCGCCGGCACGCGGCTGATCCTCATCGGCATCGGTGTCGCCGCCATGCTCGACGCCGCCATCACCTACGTGCTGTCGAAGGCCGCCGTCTACGACCTCCAGGCGGCCATGCGCTGGCTTACCGGCAGCCTCAATGGGGCGACGTGGTCGGCGGTGCTCCCGCTCGCTGTCGCGAGCCTCGTCTTGGTGCCCGCCCTGTTGTCGCGGGCGCGCGACCTCGACATGATGCGTCTCGGCGACGATGCCGCGGCGAGCCTGGGCGTGGGGCTGCAGGGCACGAGAGTCATCGTGATCGTGACGGCCGTCGCCCTGCTCGCTTTCGCGACGGCGGCCACCGGTCCCATCGCCTTCGTCGCCTTCATGGCCGGCCCGATCGCCGGGCGGATCGTCGGGGCGGGCGGCTCCCTGCTGCTTCCCTCCGGTCTCGTCGGAGCGCTCCTCGTGCAGCTGGCGGATCTTCTCGGCCAGTTCGCTTTCGACAGCCGCTACCCGGTGGGTGTCGTCACGGGCGTCCTGGGCGCACCGTTCCTCATTTACCTCCTCATCAGGACCAACCGTTCCGGAGGCTCGCTATGACCGAATCACACAGTCTCTCCACCGAGAGCCTGACGCTGGCGTACGGCGATCGCACGATCGTCGAGGGTCTCGACCTGATCATCCCTCCCGGCCGCATCACGGCGATCGTCGGCGCGAACGGCTGCGGCAAGTCCACGCTGCTCCGCGCCCTCGCCCGACTCATCTCGCCCCGCGAGGGACAGGTGGTTCTCGATGGCAAGGCGCTCCATGGCCGCCCCACCAAAGAGATCGCGCGCACGCTCGGCCTCCTGCCGCAGAGCCCAATCGCCCCCGAGGGCATAGCGGTCGCCGACCTCGTCGGCCGCGGGCGTCACCCTCACCAGAAGCTGCTGGCTCGCTGGAGCGCGCACGACTACGAGGTGGTCGCGCGCGCCCTCTCGTCCACGGGCATCCAAGACCTCGCCGACCGGTCGGTGGACGAGTTGTCCGGCGGCCAGCGTCAGCGCGCGTGGATCGCGATGGCGCTCGCTCAGGAGACCGACATCCTCCTCCTCGACGAGCCGACGACCTTCCTCGACGTCGCACATCAGGTGGAGGTGCTCGACCTCCTCACCGACCTCAACGTGGAGCGCGGCACGACGATCGTGATGGTGCTCCACGACATCAACCTCGCCGCACGGTACTCCGACCACCTCTTCGCACTCGACTCCGGCAGCATCGTGGCCAGCGGCGCGCCGAGGGATGTCGTCACGACCGAGCTCATCCGCGACGTGTTCGACCTCGATGCGCTCGTCGTGTCCGATCCGGTCTCGGGGTCGCCCATCGTCCTCCCCCGCGGACGACACCACGTGTCGCCCGCGGACCCAGCCGCCGGCGCAGCATCCCTGGCCGCCTCCTCCACCCAGCCCACAGGAGCCTCCCGTGTCTGACGCGCCCTCCCGCTTCTTCCACGCCCGAGTGACGGCGATCAACGACGTGACCCCGAGCTTCCGCCGGTTCACGTTCGGTGGCGGCGATCTGGCCGAGTACGGCGACCCCGGATTCGACCAGCGCATCAAGATCGTCTTCCCCACCCGCACGCTGGGGCTCGACGCGATGCCCACGGGCGACGACTGGTACGCCCAGTGGCGCGATCTTCCCGCTGATCGGCAGCTGCCGTTCCGCACCTACACGACCCGGTACGTGCGCAACCACGTCAGCGAGGTCGACGTCGACATGGTCTCGCACGAGGTGATGGGTCCGGCATCGGACTGGATCGCCCGCGCCCGGCTCGGCGATGAGGTGCTCATCTTCGCTCCGACGCTCGCCCACAGCGGCGTGAGCTTCGGCGTCGACTTCGTGCCGCCCGCGCGGACGGAGGCCATCCTCCTCGCCGGCGATGAGACGGCGGCGCCCGCCATCGCGGCGATCCTCGAGCAGCTTCCCCGCGACGCTCGCGGCGTCGTGGCCCTCGAGGTGCCCCACCCCGGCGACGCGGCGTACCTGCCGCGGCACCCGGGCTTCGTGTACCGGATCGGTGCGCGTGGCGACGGCGAGCGTCACGCCCACCTCGTGAAGTCGGTGACGGATGCCGCGGCCGCGCTCGTGCCGGCGGGTGAAGGGTCCGACGTCGAAGAGGTCGACATCGACTCGGACATCCTGTGGGAGGTGCCGCGCACCGCCAAGGGCGGGGCCGCGCTCAAGAGCGCTCACCTGTACGCCTGGCTGGCCGGCGAGGCGGGAGCCATCAAGGCACTCCGCCGCCACCTGGTGTCCGAACGCGGGATCGACCGCCGTGCGGTCGCCTTCATGGGCTACTGGCGTCTCGGCCGCGCGGAGAGTTGACGCGCCTGGGGTCAATGCGAGGCACGAGCGTTGACGCGAGGCGGGTCAAGGTTGAGGAGCGCGCGAGGAACGAGCACGCGTATCGAAACCTCTGCCCAACCGGGTAGATGCGAGGAACGAGCGTCGACGCGGCGCGACTCAAGGATGGGGAGCGCGCGAGGAACGAGCACGCGTATCGAAACCCACGCGACCGCCAGCGGCTACCCGCGCACGGGAGCCTCGTGCGCGTGGCCGAGCCGAAGGCCCGGGATCAGCGCCGCGAGAGCGAGGGCGCCGGCCATTGCGAAGACGGCGGGGAAGCCGGCATCCGTCGCCGACAGCGCCGTGAACACCAGGCCCATCGCCGCGATCACCGTCGCGCCCCCGAGAGAGTCCGAGATCGACAGCGCGGCCGAGTTGAAACCCTGATTCTGCGGGGTCGAGTACGCGAGCGTCAGCACCGTGAGGCGCGGGTACATGAGGCCCATCCCGCCGCCCGCGAGCGCCCAGCCGGCGATCAGGGCCGCGGGGTGGAGGTGGAGCCCGGCCGTGAGCACGGCCGCGACGAGGGCGGCGGTCAACAGCGCGACACCCAGAACCGTGATGCGGGCGTTGCCGAGGCTATCGCCGATCCGCCCCTGCACGTGCGCCGCGCCCGCCCACGCGAGGGCGGCGGCGGTCAGCCCGAGGCCCGCCCAGGTCGGCGAGAAGCCGTAATCCGCGATGAGGAGGTACGGCACGTAGATCTCCGCGCCGAACAGCGAACCAGCGATGAGTCCGCGCATGAGAACCACGCTGGGCAATCCTCGCCGGGCCCGGAGGGTGCCGCGAGGCAGGAGCGGAGTCGCCGCGAGACCGATGACGACGACGGATGCCGCGACCACCGGCCACGCCCACGCACCGAGTTCACCCGCGAGACTGAGACCCAGCGCGCCGGCGGCCACAGCGACGGCACATGCCAGGCGCGGCGCGATGCGCCCCGTCGCCGGCTCTTCCGTGCCGAGCGGAAGACCGTGCAGCTTGAACACCACCATCGCGAAAGCGATGACGGTGAGCACCGCGACGCCGAGGAACACCCACCGCCAGTGCAGGAACTCCGTCACCGCCCCGGCCAGGAACGGTCCGACCAGCGACGGCACCACCCACGCGGCCGAGAAGGCGGCGAAGACACGGCCGTGCACGGCCGCCGGGTACACGCGGGCCACCACGACGTAGAGGGCGACCGTCTGCCCGCCGGTCCCGAGACCCTGCACGAGTCGGCCGGCGACCAGCACCGGCATCGTGAGCGCCAGACCAGCGAGCGCAAGCCCGACGACGAAGAGCGCGACCGCCGCCGTCAGCGGAACCAGCACACCGCCCCGATCGCACCAGGCGCCGACGGCGACCATGCCGATGACGCTCGTCGCCAGCGTGCCCGCGAAAGCGACCGCGTAGAGGGCATCACCGTCGAGGTCGGCGCTCACCACGGGCATGACGGTCGTGATCGCGAGCGACTGCATGGCGGCCAGGAAGATCAGCGCGACCGCCCCGATGGTGACCCAGACGTACCGGCGGCTCCAGATTCCGGGAGCTCCGGCGTCGACGGCAGCCGGGGAGGTCATCCGGCCAGGCTAACCCGTCGGGCGGACGTACGGGGCGAACGGAGCGCCTTCCGCGCCCCGCGCCCACGGTCAACTGCGGGCCAGCACGCCGATCCGCTCGACCGCCTCGCGGAGGAGGGCGGGGTCGCAGCCGAAGTTGATGCGGACGTGCCCCTTCCCCTCGGTCCCGAAGAGCGGCCCGTGGTGCAGCGCGACCTTCGCCTCGCGGAGGATCTTCACCGCCGGGTTGTCGCCCCAGCCGTAGGCCGAGAGGTCCACCCACGCCAGGAAGCCGGCATCCGGCACGAGATACCGCGCCTCCGGCACGAGCTCATTCAGCAGGTCGGCCAGGAGTCGCCGGTTGGCGTCGAGCGCGGCGAGGAGGCTCTCGAGCCACCCGTCGCTCTCGGAGGAGTATGCGGCGTTGTTCGCCAGGGCGCCGAACAGCCCCGTCCGCCACTCGACCTCCCACGGCAGTCCGCGCAGCACCTTCGCCTGCGAATCCGCACCGGCCACCATGACCGCGCACTTGAGCCCGGCCAGGTTGTAGGTCTTGCTGGCGCTCGTGACGGCATAGCCGATGCGCGCCGCGGCCGGCGACACCCTGAGGAACGGCGTGAACGAGCCGTGGGCGTAGGTGAGCGGAGCGTGGATCTCGTCGCTGATCACCGTGGCACCGTAGCGCTCCGCGAGATCTGCCAGCGCAGCGAGGCTCTCGGCCGAGTGCACGGTGCCGGTCGGGTTGTGAGGATTGCAGAGCAGAACGGCCCGGGCGCCGGCGGCGAGTGCGGCCTCCACGCCGTCCAGGTCGATCCGCCAGCCCGTGGCGTCCGCTTGCAGCGGTACGCGGTCGACGGCCGCCCCGGCCTCCTCCACCGTGTCATAGAACGGCGGGTAGACGGGCGGCATCACGATCACCCGATCGCCGGGTCGCGTCACCGCCCGGAGGATCTCGACGACGCCCATCATCACGTCGCCCGTCCAGAAGACGTGCTTCGGGTCGACCGTCCAGTCCAGGCGGCGCTGGGCGAACCCGACGAACGCCTCGCGGATGCCGGGCTCGGGCGGCGTGTACCCGGTATCGCCGAGCTCGACGGCGCGCGCGAGCGCCCGCGTGATCGCCGGAGCCAGCGCGAAATCGGTCTCCGCGACGAACATCGGGAGCACGTCGTCGGCGTACTTCCGCCACTTCGTGCTCGACCGCTGCCTCAGCTGGTCGAGGGGCACGGCTTGAAGGGGGGTGACGGTGACGCTCACCCGACAACCGTACCGATCCAGCCGCGGACCCCCCGCGAGTAAGTCATCGTATGAAGGTGCCGAGCTCGTGCTGGTCGAAATACTCCAGCACGAGCGTGTCGGCATCGAAGGTCGCCTTCGAGATGCTCCCCGGGTTCGCGTTCTCGCTGAGGGGACGGAAGACGAACTCGTCCCCCGACCAGTGCTCGAGCGTCCACTCCCCCGTCGGTCCCAGTCTCAGCACGAGCTCGTCGCCCTGGACCACCACCTCGGCGGCGCCGAAGTACTCGTTCGCGTACGACCCGGCGTACTCGGCGAGCGGGCGGGCGGGCTCCGGGTCACCCGGCGGCTCCTCCCCGACGAGGGACCCGAACGGGGTGCTGAATCCCGCGAACACCGTGTTCCAGAAGCTCACCCAGTCGCGCCGCTCCTCACCGAACTGCGCGATGTCCATGAACCTCGACGCCACACCCTCCGCAACGCCGTTGGCGGCGGCGTTCGAGAGCACGACGATGCCGAGTCCCGCGGCCGGGAGCATCTTCACGACCGTGCCCGTCCCCATGGCGAACGCGCCCGAATGGTTGACGTCGACCAGTCCACCCGTCGACGTCGACACGTTGAAGCCGTAACCGTACGAGCCGGCTCGCGCGCCGAACTGCCTGGGTGCGCCCATCGGGATCTGAGGCGACATCGCGGGAAGGAGCGACGACTGCTCGATGAAGACCTCGCCGTCGTGCTCGCCGGCGGCCAGCAGCATCGTGGTCCACGTGAGCATGTCGGTGACGTTGGAACTCGCCCCGCCCGCCGGCGACTGCTCGTCGGGCTGCCGCTGCTCGGGATTGACCACCCACTCGCCGTCCCGCTGCACGTGGCCGAGAGCGCGGTTGTCCCGGGACTCGAGGTCGGCGAAGCGCGACGACGTGGACGACATGCCGAGAGGTTCGTAGAGCAGGCGCTCGGACAGGTCCGCCCAGTCCTCGCCGGTCGCCCAGGCCACCGACTCGCCCGCCGCGGTGATGTCGAAGTTGCCGTAGTGATAGACCGCACGGAACGGCTCGAGGGGGATGAAGCGCAGCCTTTCGAGGATCGCCGCGCGGTCGTACCCGATCTCCTCCAGCTCGTCGCCGGCATGCTCGTACAGCCCCGACCGGTGGGCGTACATGTCCGCGATGGTCACGTTCTCGCCGGCGTAGGGGTCGGCGAGCGTGAAGCCCTCCAGATGGGAGGAGACGGGAGTGGTCCACTTCACGATGCCCTCGTCGATCGCGCGAGCCACGACGGTCGCCCCCAGCGACTTCGAGACCGACGCCATGGCGAACACCGTGTCGGCATCGACCGGCTTGCCGGAGTCGACGTCGCGCACTCCGAAGCCGTCGGCGAAGACCACCTCGCCGTCGTGCACGACGCCCACTGCCACACCCGGGGTGCCGCTCAGCTCCATGGCGTCACGGACGGCGTCCGGGATGTCCTCCACCGCGGCGTCGACCTGTTCCTGCGTCACCACCGCGAGCGCGTCCATGCTCGGGTCGTCGTTCACCGTCGGCGGTGACGCCGATGGGGTCGGTGGCGTGGCGGCCGGCACGAACGTGCAGCCTGTCGCGAACAGCCCGATGAACAGCAGGATTCCGGTGCCGCGCGACACGCGCGCCGTGATCGCCCCCATGTGGCGAGTGTGACAGGGTCGGGCGCGCGGCGCGAGGTCCGGATGCGGCCCGAGACCCGATCAGATCGCGAAGCCGAGCGCGCGCATCATGTCGCGCCCGTCGTCGGTGATGCGCTCGGGGCCCCACGGCGGCATCCACACCCAGTTGATGCGGAACCGCTCCACGACGTCGTCGAGCGCCTGGGCGGTCTGCTCCTCGAGCACGTCGGTGAGCGGGCAGCCGGCCGACGTGAGGGTCATGTGGATGACCAGCGCGTCGTTCTCGTCATCCCAGGCGAGGTCGTAGATGAGGCCGAGGTCGACGACGTTGATCCCCAGCTCGGGGTCCATGACGTCCTTGAGCGCCTCGGTCACCTCGTCGTACTTCTCGGGGGTGAGCGTAGCCGTCATATGTCGATCCTACGCTTCGCTGCCGACGGGGGCTTCGGCCGGCTCTTCCGCGCCCGGGGGCAGGAAGCGGTCGTAGCCCTCCTCCTCGAGCCGGTCGGCCAGCTCGGGGCCGCCCTCCTCGACGATGCGGCCCTGCACCATGACGTGTACGAAGTCGGGGCGGATGTAACGGAGGATGCGCGTGTAGTGCGTGATCAGCAGCACACCGAGATCCGACTCGGCCTTCGCGCGGTTCACGCCCTCCGAGACGATCTTGAGGGCGTCGACGTCGAGACCGGAGTCCGTCTCGTCCAGGACCGCGATCTGCGGCTTCAGCAGCTCCAGCTGAAGGATCTCGTGGCGCTTCTTCTCGCCGCCCGAGAAGCCCTCGTTGACATTGCGCTGCGCGAACTTCGGGTCCATGCGCAGAGCCTTCATCGACGACTTGACGTCCTTCGTCCACGTGCGGATCGACGGCGCCTCGCCGTCGATCGCCGTCTTCGCGGTGCGCAGGAAGTTCGTCACGGTGACGCCGGGGATCTCGACCGGATACTGCATGGCCAGGAACAGGCCCGCGCGAGCACGCTCGTCGACCGACATCGCGAGGACGTCCTCGCCGTCGAGCGTGATCGAGCCGCTCGACACCGTGTACTTGGGGTGACCGGCGATCGTGTACGCGAGCGTGGACTTGCCCGAGCCGTTGGGGCCCATGATCGCGTGGGTCTCGCCGGTGCGGATCGTGAGCGTGAGGCCGTTGAGGATCGGCGTGGTGCCGGCATCCGTCTCGACCGTCACATGGAGGTCGCGGATCTCGAGAACAGACATTCTTCAGTACCTTCTTCAGTTCACTTCGAGCTTGACTGCCGCGTCGATGAGCACGTCATCGCCGTCGACGGTGACCGCGAACACCGGGACCGGCTCGTACGCGGGGAGGTTGAGGGGCTTGCCGGTGCGCAGCGAGAACGCCGAGCCGTGGGCCCAGCACTCGAGCGTCTCGCCGTCGACGAAGCCCTCCGAGAGCGAGATGTCGCCGTGGGTGCACACGTCGCCGATGGCGTGGACTTCGCCGTTCGAGTCGAGGACGACGGCGATCGCGACGCCGTCCACCTCCACCCGGCGGGCCTCGTCCTGCACGAGGTCGGTGAGGGCGCACACGCGCTGAGCGGTCATCGGCCTGCCTCCTTGGCGAGTTCTTCCTCGATGGCGGCGAAAAGCTCCGCCTCGAGGTCTTCGACACCGATCTTCTGGACGATCTCGGCGAGGAAGCCGAGCACGACCAGTCGTCGCGCCTCGTCCTCGGGAATGCCGCGCGCCTGCAGGTAGAACAGCTGCTCGTCGTCGAAGCGACCCGTCGCGCTCGCGTGACCGGCTCCGCGGATGTCGCCCGTCTCGATCTCGAGGTTCGGGATCGACTCGGCTCGCGCTCCCTCGGTGAGGACGAGGTTGCGGTTGGCCTCGTACGAGTCCGTGGCCACGGCATCCGCTCCGATCAGCACGTCGCCGATCCACACGGTGCGCGCCGCAGCGCCCTGCAGGGCGCTCTTGTACAGCACGTCGCCGGAAGTCTCCGCGCCCTTGTGGTGCAGGTACACCTGGCTCTCGAGGTGCTGTCCGGCGTCGGAGTAGCTGAGGCCGTAGAGCTCGGCGCGCGAGCCGGTGCCCGCGAGCTCGACGCTCGGGTTCACGCGCACCACGCCGCCGCCGAAGCTGACGACGATGTGACGGAGCGTCGCGTCCCGGCCCACCCGGGCCTGGTGGGATGACGCGTGCACGGCGTCGTCGTCCCACCGCTGCACCGTGACGACCTCGAGGTGGGCGCCGTCGCGGACGATGATCTCGACGTTCTGCGCGTGGTGCGCCGTGCCGGTGTGGTGGAAGACCACGGTCGCGTGCGAGTTCGCCTCAGCCTCGACCACGACGTGCGCGTGAGCCAGTCCGCCGGTGCCCTTGAGCGACACGACGACGGGCTCGGAGTACTCGGCGCCCGCCGGGATGCGCAGCAGCGGCGCCTCGGTCTCCTGCTTCCACGCGATGGCACTCGGCAGGTCCTCGGGACGGAAGACCTCGCCGCGCGGCGCGACGCCGACGGGGAGGCGCTTCTGGACGAGCCCCTCGGGGCCCGTGACGCCGACCTCGATGACGCCGTGGGGACCGGCCTCGTCGGTGAACAGCGGCTTCAGCTGCGCGATGGGCGTGTGCTTCCAGTTGACCTCGCGTCCCGTGGGCGCCTCGAAGGCGGTGGGATCCAGCGACCAGGGTCGCTCCGAGCGGGTCTGGACGGGCACGAAGGCACCGGCGCCATCCGTGTGGCCCTTCGCGCCGGGAACGGTGGGGGCCGAGGTGACAGCGTCTATTGAGTTGACGGGGCTCATCTAGCCGACGGATCCTTCCATGCCCATCTCGATGAGCTTGTTGAGTTCGAGCGCGTACTCCATGGGGAGCTCGCGGGCGATGGGCTCGATGAAGCCGCGCACGATCATGGCCATGGCCTCGTCTTCCGGCAGGCCGCGGCTCATGAGGTAGAAGAGCTGCTCCTCGCTGACCTTCGAGACGGTGGCCTCGTGGCCGAGCTGCACGTCGTCGACGCGGATGTCGATCGCCGGGTACGTGTCGGAGCGCGAGATGGTGTCGACCAGCAGCGCGTCGCACCGCACGGTGTTCGCCGAGTGGTGGGCGTTGGCGTCGACGCGCACCTCGCCCCGGTAGCCGGCGCGGCCGCCGCCGCGGGCGATCGACTTCGACACGATCGACGACTGCGTGTACGGCGCCATGTGGATCATCTTGGCGCCGGCGTCCTGGTGCTGACCGGGGCCTGCGAAGGCGACCGAGAGCGTCTCACCCTTGGCGTGCTCGCCCATCAGGAAGATCGACGGGTACTTCATCGTCACCTTGGAGCCGATGTTGCCGTCGATCCACTCCATGGTGGCGCCCTCGTGCGCGACGGCGCGCTTGGTGACGAGGTTGTAGACGTTGTTCGACCAGTTCTGGATCGTCGTGTACCGCACGCGGGCGTTCTTCTTGACGATGATCTCGACGACGGCTGAGTGCAGCGAGTCGCTCTTGTAGATCGGCGCGGTGCAGCCCTCGATGTAGTGGACGTACGAGTCCTCGTCCGCGATGATGAGCGTCCGCTCGAACTGGCCCATGTTCTCGGTGTTGATGCGGAAGTAGGCCTGCAGCGGGATCTCGACGTGGACGCCCTTCGGCACATACACGAACGAGCCGCCCGACCACACCGCGGTGTTGAGAGCCGCGAACTTGTTGTCGCCGGCGGGGATCACCGTTCCGAAGTACTCCTCGAAGAACTCCGGGTGCTCGCGCAGAGCCGTGTCGGTGTCCATGAAGATGACGCCCTGCTGCTCCAGGTCCTCGCGGATCTGGTGGTAGACGACCTCGGACTCGTACTGCGCGGCGACGCCGGCGACCAGGCGCTGGCGCTCGGCCTCGGGGATGCCGAGCTTCTCGTAAGTGTTGCGGATGTCTTCCGGCAGCTCCTCCCAGGAGCCCGCCTGCTTCTCCGTGGACCGCACGAAGTACTTGATGTTGTCGAAGTCGATCTCGCTGAGGTCCGCGCCCCACGTCGGCATCGGCTTGCGGCCGAAGAGCTGATAGCCCTTGAGCCGCGTCTTGAGCATCCATTCGGGCTCGTTCTTGAGCGTCGAGATGCCACGCACCACGGACTCGTCGATGCCCCGCTTGGCAACGGCTCCCGCGGCGTCGGCATCATGCCACCCGAACTCGTAGACACCCAGGCCTTCCAGCTCCGGGCGATCGATCAGCACATCAGACATCGTCACGTTCTCCTCCGGGCCCTGGCGGTGTGATCCGTCCCGGCATCCGAGTTCTCCGGTGGAGATACCGGAGGGGGGATGCCGCTTCTCGGGCCCTCTCAAGCGGCGCCGATCATCGCGCCTAGACTGTCATTGGTGCGCGGAACTCTGAAACGACTCTCGCTCAGTGCATACGCGCCCGACCCCTCGATTCTACAGGTTCCGGCCCCTCCCGGCCGCGCCGTGACTTTCCGCCAGGACAGCGCCGCGCGCGCACGCGCGGCGGCCGGGGCCTCTCTCAGGAAGCGACGACCCGCATGTCCGCGCAGCAGACGACCACCGCCCCGACGGGAATCTGGAGGCGTCTGTGGCTGTGGCTCCCCGATACCGTGGACCGCCGGGTCGTGGCGGCCGCCTGGGCCACGCTCGTCGTGCAGATCGGCATCGTCGGAACGGGCGGACTCGTGCGCCTCACCGGCTCGGGACTGGGCTGCGACACGTGGCCGCGGTGCAGCGAGGACTCGTTCGTGCCCGTCCCCGAGGTATCGGGCGTGCATGGCTTCATCGAGTTCGGCAACCGCCTGCTGACCTTCGTGCTCGTCGCCGTCGCGATCATCACGTTCCTGTTCGTGGTGCGGATGCGTCGTGAGCGTCGCGACCTGTTCTGGCTGTCGCTCCTCATCGGCCTCTACGTGCCGGTGCAGGCCGTCATCGGCGGCATCACGGTGCTGACCGGCCTCAATCCCTACATCGTCGGACTCCACTACTTCGCGTCGGTGCTGCTCGTCGCCCTGGCCTCGGCGCTCGTCGTGCGCGTGTACGCGGTGCCCGGGCCGCGGGCACGGGCGGTGGCGCGCTGGTACGCGGTCGTGACGCACCTCACCAGCGCGTTCGTGCTGCTCACCGTGGTCGTCGGCATCCTCGTCACGGGGTCGGGGCCGCATGCCGGGGACGGCGGGGCGGCGCGCAATGGCCTGAATCCCGAGCTCATGCAGCACATCCACGCGTGGCCGGCCTACATCACGTTCGGGCTGACGCTCGTCCTCGTGGCGGGGTCGTGGCGCACTCCCCCGGCGCTCCGCCTGCCACTGTGGACGCTGCTGCTGCTGGCGGTCGAGGTGGTGCAGATCGCCGTGGGACTGTGGCAGGCGCGGACTGGTCTTCCGATCGTCCTCGTGAACATCCACATGGTGCTCGCTGTGGCGCTCGTCGCCGCGATGACCGCGGTCGTCATGCATCTGAAGGCACCGGTCCGGGCCGCCGCGCACAGCTGATCCATAGCAACCGGATTGGCATCGCACGGACTCCTTTGCGAGGGTGTATTGCCGCGGCCGCCCGGGTCGCGCACCCCGAGGAGTGATCGACACATGTCCACCCGTCCCCGTCTTACCCGCAGCATCCCCTTCTGGGGCCTTCTCGTGGTCTCTGTCGCGACGATCGCCGGCGGCTGGTACATCACCACCGACAAGATCGGCTCCATGACCACGACGCTGACCGACGGCTCCGCGACCGGCGTCGACGTCTATGTCGGCCAGACGATCGCGCAGCTCGGCTCCATCCTCATCGGCGCCGGCGTGATCGGCGTGCTGCTCGCTCTCGGCATCGCCGCGCTCTCCACGCTCCGCCCGCAGCCCCCTGTCGAGGTCGTGGAGCCCATCGACGGGACCTCCGAGACCGAGACCGCCGAGGAGGCGCCGGAAGCCGCCCCCAGCGGCGCCCAGGCCCAGCCGGCCGCCGCGACCGAGGCCGAGGAGCCCGTCGCCGCGCGCTGACATCGCGAGAAGAGGCCGTCCGGTTCGCCGGGCGGCCTCTTCCGTCCCCCGCGCGGTGACGACTCGCCCCGAAGTCGGAGATAGCCCCACGATCGGAGCGCGGACGGCTTTGCGCTCCGACCTCAGGGTGATCTCCGACCTCGTGACGCCAGCACGTGATGTGCCCCGCGGTGACATCCCCGCGCGGTGACGACCCCGCGTGGTGACGACCCCGCGGTGACGACCAACCACGAAGTCGGAGATCGCCGCAGGATCGGGGCTCGGACGGCCTTGCGCTCCGATCTCAGGGAGATCTCCGACCTCGTGGCGCCGGCACGTGATGTGCCCGGCGTCATCACGCCCTGTGCAAGCCCTGCGCGATCGCCTGCATGATCGTGGACTGTACGAAGGGCCAGTCCGAGAGCAGCTGGTGATACCCGAAGCGGAAGACCGTGTATCCCTGCAGCCGGAGGAGGGCGTCGTGGGCGATGTCCGATTCGCGCCGCGGCCCGACGTGGTGAGCGCCGTCGAGCTGGACCACCAGACGCTCGCCGATGAGGTGATCCACCGGGCGGCCCAGGATCCAGATCTGCGCCAGGATCCGCACCCCGAGCCAGCGCAGTCTCGTGGAGAAGATCGTCTCGAGGCCCGAATCCGCGAAGGGCTGCGCTTCGTCACGCAGAGTACGCGCCGCGGCCGGGAGAGGCAGCCGCGCGAGAGTGGCGGCGTCGACCTGTCTCGTGCGCAGCGCCGAATCCCAGATCGCGAGCGCCGCCTCGTGCGGCTGGCAGGCCGCGACGAGCGAGAGCACGTTCTCGATCGGGTCGACGAGCCGGTCCGGATGCCGCGGCACGACCGGTTCGGCCCAGTGCACCGTCGACGCTCCCCCTGGGGGGACACGCCCGTGCGGCCGGGCTGCGACGTGCGTGCGATCCTCGGCGAGGACCCAGAGCCCCGCGCGCCGCGCCGCCGTGACACACGTCAGCACCACGCCGCCCCGGGCCGCGGCGACCAGCTGAGTATCGGCATCCGGCACCGCCAGCCAGTCGCGCGCCACCCGCACGAGCGATCCGCGCTCCACTGCGAGCCTCAGGTAGTGCCGGGAGTGCCCCTCAAGCTGCAGAGATGTCGCGCGTGCGACGCCGCCCCGCGATCGCACCGCGCCCACGATCTCATCTTCGTTGCGAGCGGCGCGGTCGGCTGCTCGCGAACTCCTGTCGCTCGGCACGACGCCAGCTTGACCGACGTGGGCGCCGCGTCGGGGGCGCGAGGCTCCTCCTGTGGGCAACTGCGACCGCGCGCTCGTTGTGGAGGAGCCTGTCCCTCGCCACAGGATCGGAGATCTCCGTGATGTCGGGCCGGGGGCGAGGATCGCCCCGCTCCGGCGTCGATCTCCGACGTCGTGGTGCAGCCGAGGCGGGTGGGCTCACCCGCCCGCGGTCAGAACGGGAGCAGCGGGTCGACCGCGATCGCGAAGAACAGCAGGGTGAGATAGGTGATCGAGGCGTGGAACACGCGCATCGGCCTCGGCTCGGTGCCCCGCACCGCGCGGCTGTAGAGCACGTGCGACTCGTAGATGAACCAGCCGCCGAAGACCAGCGCCGACACCGTGTACACCAGCCCCATGCCGGCGACCGGGATGAGCAGGAGCGAGCACACGACGGTGGCCCAGGCGTACAGGATCACCTGCAGACCCACCTGCGAGCCCTCGCGCGTGGCGCCCAGCATCGGCACGTCGACCCCTTCGTACTGGTCCTTGTACTTCATGGACAGCGGCCAGTAGTGCGGGGGCGTCCACAGGAACACCAGGGCGAAGAGGATGACCGGCGGCCAGGCGAGCGAACCCGTGACCGCGGTCCAGCCGATCACGACAGGGAAGCACCCGGCGATGCCGCCCCAGACGATGTTCTGCTCGGTGCGGCGCTTGAGGATCATCGTGTAGATCACGACGTAGAAGAAGATGGCGCCCGCCGACAGCGTCGCGGCCAGCCAGTTCGTCGTGAGCCACAGCCACAGGGTGGAGAACACGGCGAGCGACCACGCGAAGATCAGCGCCCCGCGCGGCGAGACCTCGCCGGTCACGAGCGGGCGGTTCACCGTGCGCTGCATGTGCGCGTCGATGTCGCGGTCGAGGTACATGTTGAAGGCGGCCGCCGAGCCGGCGCTCGCCGTTCCGCCGATGACCGTCGCGAGAACCAGCCAGATGTCGGGAAAACCGCCCTCGGCCAGGATCATGACCGGCACCGTGGTGACCAGCAGCAGCTCGAGCACGCGCGGCTTCATCAGCGCGATGTACGCGCGGACGGTGCGGCCGAAGCTCTGACGGGACCGTCGGGATTCGTCGACGGATGCCTCGGTCCCGGCCGTCTTCGTGCTGTCCATGGCCCCCGCAATCGCTGCCTGCAGAATCTCGTCAAGTCTAGGGCATCGGCGTGTCGCGCCCCGCGCCGGCGCAGGCCGGCGTGCGGCAGGGCGGGACAGGAGGCGGCGCATCACATCGCCGGGCCCCGTCCCGTGAGCACAACGTGACGCCCGCGACACCGGTATGTCACCGATCGGGACCGGCCGTTCGCAAGACTCCGTCACATAGACGCCTCTCACGACCTGAGCGGGATGCCGCTTCGCTATGCTGAGAGACACGCGCGCCCGTCGCCGATTCCCCCCTTCTCCGTCCGGACAAGGGCCGCGAGCCGGTCACACCTCGGGCGCACAGACACTTCCTCGAGAAAGGCGGTCCGGTGTCGGATCTGCGTTGGGATGAGATCGATCGGCGCGCGGTGGATACTGCTCGCGTCTTGGCTGCGGATGCGGTGGAGAAGGTCGGCAACGGCCACCCGGGCACCGCGATGAGCCTGGCGCCGGCGGCGTACCTGCTGTATCAGCGCGTGCTGCGGCACGACCCGGCAGATACGCACTGGCTGGGCCGTGACCGGTTCATCCTGTCGGCAGGGCACTCCTCGCTGACCCAGTACGTGCAGCTGTACCTGGGCGGGTTCGGGCTGGAGCTCGACGATCTGAAGGCGCTGCGCACCTGGGGTTCGCTCACGCCGGGTCACCCGGAGTACGGGCACACCAAGGGCGTCGAGATCACCACCGGCCCGCTGGGCCAGGGTCTCGCCTCGGCGGTGGGCTTCGCGTACGCGGCCCGCTACGAGCGCGGCCTGTTCGATCCGGAGGCACCGGCCGGCACCTCCCCGTTCGACCACCACGTCTATGTGATCGCCGGTGACGGCGACCTGCAAGAGGGCGTCACCTCCGAGGCGTCGTCGCTCGCGGGCCACCAGGAGCTCGGCAACCTCATCGCGATCTATGACTCGAACCAGATCTCGATCGAGGACGACACCAACGTCGCCTTCACCGAGGATGTCGCGAAGCGCTACGAGTCCTACGGCTGGCACGTGCAGGTCGTGGACTGGAAGAAGACCGGCGAGTACGTCGAGGACGTCGCCGAGCTGTACGGCGCGATCGAGGCCGCGAAGGGCGAGACGGGCAAGCCGTCCCTGATCATCCTGCGCACCATCATCGGCTGGCCCTCGCCCGGCAAGCAGAACACCGGCAAGATCCACGGCTCCGCGCTCGGCGCCGATGAGCTCGCCGCGACGAAGAAGGTCCTCGGCTTCGACCCCGAGCAGTCCTTCGTCGTCGCCGACGACGTCCTGGCGCACACGCGGGCGCTCGCCGAGCGTGCCGCCGAGCAGCGCGCGTCGTGGCAGGAGTCGTTCGATGCGTGGGCCGCGGCCAACCCCGAGCGCAAGTCGCTGCTCGACCGCCTCGAGGCCGGCGAGCTGCCCGACGACATCACCGCCGCTCTCCCCTCGTTCGAGGCCGGCAAGGACGTCTCCACGCGTGCCGCTTCGGGCGTCGTGATCAACGCCCTGGCCGCCGAGCTGCCCGAGCTGTGGGGCGGATCCGCCGATCTCGCCGAGTCGAACCTCACGACGATCAAGGACGCCAAGTCGTTCATCCCGTCGGAGTGGTCCACGCACGAGTGGTCGGGCGACCCGTACGGCCGGGTGCTGCACTTCGGCATCCGCGAGCACGCCATGGGCGCCATCGTCAACGGCATCAAGCTGCATGGCCCGACCCGCCCGTTCGGCGGCACGTTCCTCATCTTCAGCGACTACATGCGCCCGGCGGTGCGCCTGGCCGCACTGATGAACATCCCCTCGGTCTTCGTGTGGACGCACGACTCCGTCGCGCTCGGCGAGGACGGGCCCACCCACCAGCCGATCGAGCAGCTCGCGACTTTGCGCGCCATCCCGAACTTCTCGGTGGTGCGCCCGGCCGACGCCAACGAGACGTCGGCCGCGTGGCTGGAGATCCTGCGCCGCCAGGGCGGCCCGTCCGGCATCGCGCTGACGCGCCAGAACATCCCGGTGTTCGAGCGCGGCACCGGCGAGGCGGAGGGCGACGTGTTCGCGTCGGTCGACGGCGTCGCCAAGGGCGCGTACATCCTCGCCGAGGCCCCGAACGGCAGCCCCGACGTGATCCTCATCGCCACCGGATCCGAGGTGCAGCTGGCCGTCTCCGCGCGCGAGACCCTGGCCGCCGAGGGCGTGGGCGCCCGCGTCGTCTCGGCCCCGTCGCTCGAGTGGTTCGACGAGCAGGACGCCTCGTACCGCGAGAAGGTGCTCCCCGCCGCCGTCAAGGCGCGCGTGTCGGTCGAGGCCGGCTCGCCCCTCACGTGGCGCGGCATCGTCGGCGACGCCGGCCGCTCCGTCGCGATCGACCACTTCGGCGCGTCGGCCGATTACAAGACCCTGTTCCAGAAGTTCGGCATCACCGCCGACGCCGTCGTCGAAGCCGCCCGCGAGTCCCTCGCAGCCACGGCAGCACTCGATCTCGCGGCAGCGAAGTAAGCACGAGGAGAAGGCAGCATGAGCACCCCCACCGAGCAGCTGGTCCAGCACGGCGTCAGCATCTGGCTCGACGACCTGTCGCGTGAGCGCATCACGTCGGGCAACCTGACCCAGCTCATCTCGACCCGCAACGTCTCGGGTGTCACGACGAACCCGACCATCTTCCAGGGCGCGATCGGCGGTGGCGGGCACGCGTACGCCGACCAGCTCGCCGAGCTGGCGAAGGCGGGCGCGTCGGTGGACGACGCGATCTTCGCGGCCACCACCGACGACGTCCGCGACGCGGCCGACATCTTCCGCCCGGTCTACGACGCCACGAACGGCGTGGACGGCCGCGTGTCGATCGAGGTCTCCCCCGACCTCGCGCACGACACCGACGCGACCGTCGCGCAGGCCAAGGAGCTGTGGGCCACGGTCGACCGCCCCAACGTGCACATCAAGATCCCCGCGACGAAGGCCGGCCTGCCGGCGATCACCGCGGTGCTCGCCGAGGGCATCTCGGTCAACGTCACGCTGATCTTCAGCCTGGAGCGCTACGCCGAAGTCATCGACGCGTACCTGTCGGGACTCGAGCAGGCTCAGGCGAACGGCCACGACCTGTCGAAGATCCACTCGGTGGCGTCGTTCTTCGTGTCGCGGGTGGACACCGAGGTCGACAAGCGCCTCACCGCGATCGGCACCGACGAGGCCGCGGGCCTCAAGTCGCTCGCGGGCGTCGCCAACGCGCGCCTGGCGTACGAGCTGTTCGAGAAGGAGTTCGCCACCGACCGCGCGAAGGCCCTGACCGACGCCGGCGGCAACGTGCAGCGCCCGCTGTGGGCGTCCACCGGGGTGAAGGACCCCAACCTTCCCGACACGCTCTACGTGACCGAGCTGGTCGCTCCCGGCACCGTGAACACGATGCCCGAGAAGACCCTCGAGGCGACCTTCGACCACGGCAAGATCGCCGGGGACGCGGTGACGGGCACGTACGAGGCCGCGCACAAGGTGTTCGCCGACCTCGCCGCGGTGGGGGTCGACTTCGCCGACGTCACCCAGGTGCTCGAGGATGAGGGCGTCGACAAGTTCATCGCCTCGTGGCACGACCTGCAGGGCACCGTCAAGACCGCACTCGAGGACGCGCTCCAGGCCACCCGATGAGCTTCGACATCCACCTCTCGGGGCGCGTCAAGTCCGTCGTCGACGAGACACTGCCAGCGCTCGTCTCGAGCTTCGTGGCGTCGGGCATCACCGGCGGCGACGCCTCCCTGTGGGGCGCCGCCGCCGAGGCCGAGGCATCCCAGCGACTGGGATGGGTCGAGGCCGTCAGCGTCTCGCGCCCCCTGGTCGCCGAGATCCTGGCCCTGCGCGAGCGCCTGCACGCGCGCAACGTCACACGCATCGTGCTCGCGGGCATGGGCGGCTCGTCGCTCGCTCCCGAGGTCATCGCGCAGACGGCGGGCGTGCCGCTCGTCATCCTCGACTCGACGGCGCCCGGCCAGGTGCTCGCCGCCATCGACGGCGACGCCCAGGCAGGCGACCTGACCCGCACCGCCCTGGTGGTGGCGTCGAAGTCGGGCTCGACCGTCGAGACCGACTCCGCCAAGCGGGCATTCGAGGCCGCCTTCCGCGACCTCGGCATCGATCCGGCCGAGCGCATCGTCGTCGTGACCGACCCCGGCTCGCCGCTGGACCAGTCCGCCCGGGCCGACGGCTACACCGTCTTCAACGCCGACCCCACCGTGGGAGGCCGCTACTCGGCGCTCACCGCGTTCGGGCTGGTGCCGGCAGGACTCGCGGGCGCCGACATCTCCGAGCTCCTCGACGAGGCGGAGGCATCGCTCCTCGAGGTCTCCATCGACAGCCCCGACAACCCCGCGCTCGTGCTCGCTGCGGCGATCGCCGGCGGCGAGCCCCGGCGAGACAAGCTGGGCCTCATCACCGACGGCACGCACATCGTGGGCCTGCCGGACTGGATCGAGCAGCTCGTCGCGGAGTCCACGGGCAAGGAGGGCACGGGCATCCTTCCCGTCGTTCTGCTCCCCGTCTCTCCCGAGGTCGACGCGAAGCCGGCCGATCTTCAGATCGTGCGCCTGGTCGACGAGGCCAAGCAGTTCCACCTCTTCGAGCGCCACGAGGGCGAGATCCTCGTGAGCGGCTCGCTCGGCGCGCAGTTCGTGGTCTGGGAGTACGCGACGGCCATCGCGGGACGGATGCTGGGCATCAATCCCTTCGACCAGCCTGACGTCGAGTCCGCCAAGGTGGCCGCCCGCGGCCTGCTCGACGCGCGTCCGGAGCCGACCGCTCCGGCGTTCGCCGCCGCGGGCGTCGAGGTGCGCGTGTCGGACCCCGCGCTCGCGGCATCCGGAACCGTCGCCGGTGTGCTCGACGCACTGTGGGCCCGGCTTCCCGAAGACGGCTACGTCGCGATCCAGGCATACGTCAACCGGCTCGAGCTGTCTCAGCTGGCCGGGCTCCGCGAACTGGTCGCCGCCGACTCGGGTCGCCCCACCACGTTCGGCTGGGGCCCGCGGTTCCTGCACTCGACCGGTCAGTACCACAAGGGCGGCCCCGCGAACGGCGTCTTCCTGCAGATCCTCGAGCAGACCGACGTCGATCTCGAGATCCCCGGCCGGCCGTTCACGTTCGGCCAGCTGATCCAGGCGCAGGCCGCGGGCGACGCGGCCGTGCTCGCCGAAGGCCACGGCCGTCCGGTCGTCACCCTGACCCTCACCGACCCCCAGATCGAAGTGCTCTCGCTCTTCGAAGCGGCACAGTAGGAGTTCGACCCCCTCATGACCGTCGAGATCTCGCGCGGGCACAACCCGTTGCGCGACCCCGAAGACCGTCGCCTCAACCGCATCGCCGGTCCGAGCGCGCTCGTCATCTTCGGCGTCACGGGAGACCTCTCCCGCAAGAAGCTCATGCCCGCCGTCTACGACCTGGCCAACCGCGGCCTCCTGCCACCGGGCTTCGCCCTCGTCGGCTTCGCGCGGCGCGACTGGGAGGACCAGGACTTCGCCAAGGTCGTCTACGACGCGGTGCGTCAGCACGCGCGGACCGAGTTCCGCGACGAGACGTGGCAGCAGCTGCTCCAGGGCATCCGCTTCGTCTCCGGCGAGTTCGACGACCCGGAAGCGTTCCGCCGCCTCAAAGAGACGGTCGACAAGCTCGACACCGAGCGCGGAACGATGGGCAACCACGCGTACTACCTGTCGATCCCGCCGAAGGCCTTCCCCCTGGTGGCGGAACAGCTGAAGTCGTCGGGGCTCGTCGACGACACCGCCGACCGGCCCGACCGCTGGCGTCGCGTCGTCATCGAGAAGCCGTTCGGCCACGACCTGGAGTCTGCGCGCGCCCTCAACGACGTGCTGCGCTCGGCCTTCCCGACGGACTCGATCTTCCGCATCGACCACTACCTCGGCAAGGAGACGGTCCAGAACATCCTGGCGCTGCGCTTCGCGAACGAGCTGTACGAGCCGATCTGGAACCGCAACTACGTCGACCACGTGCAGATCACGATGGCCGAGGACATCGGAGTGGGCGGCCGCGCCGGCTACTACGACGGCGTCGGCGCCGCGCGTGACGTCATCCAGAACCACCTGCTGCAGCTCATGGCCCTCACTGCGATGGAGGAGCCCATCTCGTTCGACGCGAAGGACCTCCGCGCCGAGAAGGAGAAGGTGCTCGCCGCTGTCACGCTTCCGGCCGATCTCGCGCGCTCGACCGCCCGCGGTCAGTACGCCGGCGGATGGCAGGGCGGCGAGAAGGTGCTCGGCTTCCTCGAGGAAGAGGGGATGAACCCCCGGTCGACGACCGAGACCTACGCGGCCGTCACACTCGAGGTGAACACCCGCCGGTGGGCGGGCGTGCCGTTCTACCTCCGCACCGGAAAGCGCCTCGGACGCCGCGTCACCGAGATCGCGGTGGTGTTCAAACGCGCCCCCGAGCTGCTGTTCTCGCGCAGCCAGACCTCGGGTCAGGGCCAGAACGCGCTCGTGATCCGCGTTCAGCCCGACGAGGGCGTCACGATCCGCTTCGGATCGAAGGTGCCGGGCGCCGGCGCGCAGGTGCGCGACGTCACGATGGACTTCGGGTACGGGCATGCCTTCACCGAGGCGAGCCCCGAAGCGTACGAGCGCCTGATCCTCGACGTGCTCCTCGGTGACCCGCCGCTGTTCCCGCGCCACGAAGAGGTCGAGCTGTCGTGGAAGATCCTCGACCCCATCGAGCATTTCTGGGAAGCCCAGGGCGGACCGCTCGAACAGTACTCGCCCGGGTCGTGGGGCCCGGAATCCGCGGATGAGATGCTCGCCCGCGATGGTCGCACCTGGAGGCGCCCGTGATCGTCGACCTTCCCGACACCACCGTCAGCAAGATCTCGCGCGCACTCGTCAACGTGCGCGAGGAGGGCGGTGCGGTCGCGCTCGGCCGCGTGCTGACGCTCATCATCCTCACCCGGGAAGGCGCCGTCGAAGAGGTGATCGAGGCCGCGAACGATGCGTCTCGCGAGCACCCCATGCGCGTCATCGTGCTGATGATCCGCGACGGCGACGACAGCGAGTCGCGTCTGGACGCCCAGATCCGCGTAGGCGGCGACGCCGGCGCGAGCGAGGTCGTCACGCTGCGCGCATTCGGCGAGGCCGGCCGCTCGAACCTCGAGAGCCTGGTGACCGGACTTCTTCTCCCGGACGCCCCGGTCGTGGTGTGGTGGCCCAACCGCACACCCGACCGCATCTCGAAGACGTCCATCGGAAAGATCGCCCAGCGCCGGATCACGGATGCCGCGACGAAGTCCGACCCGTCCGCCTTCGTCGCGCGCCTCGGCGACCAGTACGCGCCTGGCGACACGGATCTCGCCTGGACCCGTCTCACCCGATGGCGCGAGCAGCTCGCCGCGATCCTCGACCAGCCGCCCTACGAGCCGGTCGTGGGCGTGCGGGTCCGCGGCGCGGCGGACTCACCGTCGACCGCACTGCTTGCGGCCTGGCTTCGCCTGACCCTCGATGTCCCCGTCGATTGGGCGTACCTGGATGCCGAGGAGTGGCCGCACGGGATCAAGTCGGTGGCGCTCATCCGTCCCAGCGGTGAGGTGCTCCTCGAGCGCCCGACGCCCGGTGTGGCCATCCTGACGCAGCCGGGCCAGCCGACCCACGACCTGGCGTTCCCACGCCGCACGCTGCGCGAGTGCCTCGCCGAGGAGCTCCGTCGCCTCGACCCGGACGTCCTGTATGGTCGAGTGATCACCGAGGGTTGGGAGTTGCTCGACCCCCCGGCGACGAAGGAGACGCACGCGAGATGAGCGGTGCCCCGGTGACCGACTTGGTCGACGCGAATGGCTGACGGCTGGGCCGAGAAGCGCGTCGTCATCAGTCCGGACCCGATCGCTCTCGCCGACTCCGTCGCGGCCCGGTTCGTCCATCGGGTGTCGAAACGACTCGATGAGGGAAAGCTCGTCCACGTCTCGCTCACCGGGGGCGCGACCGGCGCCGCCCTGCTTGCCGCCATCGCTCGGCGTCCCCGCGTCGGCGAGCTCGACTGGTCGCGCGTGCACGTGTGGTGGAACGACGAGCGATTCCTCCCCCGCGATCACGCCGAACGCAACGAGAACCAGGCGAGAAGCATCCTGCTCCACGCGCTGGACATTCCGGAGGCCAACGTCCATGCCGCACCCGCGAGCGACGACGGCGTCGACCTGGAAGGCGCAGCTGCCGCCTACTCGGCACAGCTGGCGGAGTTCCCGGGCCCGGACGGACCCTGGCCGGCCTTCGACGTGTGCTTCCTCGGCGTCGGACCCGACGGGCACATCGCGTCGCTTTTCCCGGACCGGCCCGAGATCCAGGTCACGGACGACAGCGTGGTTGCGGTCCGTGACTCCCCGACGCCGCCTTCCGACCGGATCACGATGACCCGGCCTGTGATCAACGGCTCGAAGCGGGTCTGGCTGGTGCTCTTCGGCCCCGACAAGGCGGCCGCCCTGGGGCTCGCCCTAGCCGGGGCGAGCTACGCCAGCGTGCCGGCCGCCGGGGCGAAGGGCCGCAAGCGCACGATCTTCTTCGTCGATCAGGCCGCCGCCGCACAGGTCCCGCCCGACCTCATCGACCGGGAGTATTGAGTCGAGCCGGGTCGATGCGAGGTACGAGCGTTGATGCGGCTCGACTCGAGGTTGAGTAGCGAGGAACGAGCGTATCGAAACCTCCCAGCAGACGAGAAAGCGGATGCAGAGGCATCCGCTTTCTCGTTCCTGCTCGGGTTGGCCCGGCTCAGTCCTGCCCGCGACGCTCGCGCAGCTGCTTCAGCGCGTCATCGAGGAGGGTCTCAGCCTCTTCCTCGGTGCGGCGCTCCTTCACGTAGGCGAGGTGCGTCTTGTAGGGCTCGGTCTTCGCGACAGCGGGAGGGTTCTCCTTGTCGCGGCCGGCCGGCAGTCCGGAGTGGGGTGAGTCGATGGTGTCGGGGATCTCCTCTTCGGGGATGCCCGCGGCGAAGTAGCGAACCGTCTCGTTGCCCAGGGCGTCCCAGTACGAGATGGCGACACGCTCGGCGTGGAAGCCGTGGTCCTGCTCGCCCATGGGCCCGGCACCGACACGGGTGCCGCGGATCGCGTTGCCTCCCGTAGCCATCAGAGCGCCTGGAACTTCGTGATCAGGCCGAGGGCCACGATGGAGGCGAACCAGACCAGCGCGAGAACGACCGTGAACCGGTTGAGGTTGCGCTCGGCGAGGCCGGACGAGCCGAGCGCCGACGTCATGCCGCCGCCGAACATGTCGGACAGGCCGCCACCGCGCCCCTTGTGGAGCAGGATGAGAAGGGTCAGCAGCAGGCTGGTGATGCCGAGAAGCACCTGCAGCACGAACTCGAGGATCTGCACAGTCGTTCAAGCCTTTCGCAGCGATCGATCGCCGATCGCACAAGGGACAAGTATACGTGTAGCCCGGCGGGCGGTGCTTCAGCGGGCCCGGCGGCCGTGTTCCGGGTCCGTGGGACCCGGACACCGAGCCTGCCGAAGGGGGGTCAGACGCCGACGTGCTTCTGGTACCGGATGATCGCCGCGAACTCGTCGACGACGAGGCTCGCTCCACCGACCAGCGCACCGTCCACATCAGGCTCGCGCATGAAGCTCGCGATGTTCGCCGCCTTGACCGAGCCGCCGTAGAGCACGCGGGTTCGGGCCGCAGCATCGGCGCCCAGCTTCTCGGCGATGACCTCGCGGAGCTTCGCGCAGACGTCCTGCGCCTGCTCCGGCGTCGCGGCCTGGCCGGAGCCGATCGCCCACACGGGCTCGTAGGCGACGACGATGTCGGCGTCGCCTTTCACGCCCTCGAGCGCCACGGACAGCTGGCTCACCGGCACGGCGCTCGCGCCGAACTTCTCGAGGTCCTCGCTGGTCTCGCCCACGCAGATCACCGGCACGAGGCCGTGCCTGAGAGCCGCCTGCACCTTCGACCCCACGACCTCGTCGGTCTCGTCGTGATACTGACGCCGCTCGGAGTGGCCGATGATCACGTAGCGGGCGTCGAGCTTCGCCAGGAAGGCGCCCGAGATCTCGCCGGTGTAAGCTCCGGAGTCGTGGGCCGACAGGTCCTGCGCGCCGAGGGCGAACGGGATCTTGTCGGCGTCGAGCAGGGTCTGCACCGTGCGCAGGTCGGTGAACGGCGGGAAGACCGCCACCTCGACCGAGCCGTCCTCGTGCTTGGCGTCCTTGAGCGTCCAGTGCAGCTTCTGCACGAACGCGACCGCCTGCAGGTGGTCGAGGTTCATCTTCCAGTTGCCCGCGATCAGCGGGATGCGGCTGCTCACTGCCATCCGAGGACCTCCAGTCCGGGGAGCTTCTTGCCCTCGAGGAACTCGAGGCTGGCGCCGCCGCCGGTCGAGATGTGACCGAAGGCGTCGTCCGCGAATCCGAGCTGGCGGACGGCTGCGGCGGAGTCGCCACCGCCGACGACCGACAGGCCATCCACCTCCGTGAGCGCCTGGGCGACCGCCTTCGTGCCCGCGGCGAACGGAGCGAGCTCGAACACGCCCATGGGCCCGTTCCAGAACACCGTCTTCGAGTCGCGCACGAGTGCGGCGAACCGCTCGGCGGTCTCGGGCCCGATGTCGAGGCCGAGACCGGACGCCGCGAAGGGCGTCTCCTCGATGGCGTCGGCTCGCGTCACCACGTGCTCCGCGTCGGCACCGAACTTCGACGCGACGACCACGTCGGTGGGAAGCACCAGCTCGACGCCCGACTCCTCGGCGCGCCGCATGTAATCGCGCACCGTCTCGAGCTGGTCGGCCTCGAGAAGGCTCGATCCGACCTTGTGCCCCTGGGCGGCGAGGAAGGTGAACAGCATCCCGCCGCCGATCAGCAGACGGTCGACGCGCGGCAGCAGGTGATCGATGACGCCCAGCTTGTCGCTGACCTTCGATCCGCCGAGCACCACCGTGTACGGACGCTCCGGGTTCTCGGTCAGGCGGTCGAGGACGTCGACCTCCTTCTCGATGAGGAAGCCGGCAGCCGACGGGAGGATCTCGGCAAGGTCGTAGACCGACGCCTGCTTGCGGTGCACGACGCCGAAGCCGTCGGAGACGAGGACGTCACCCAGCGCGGCGAGCTCCTCGGCGAAGGCACGACGCGTCGCGTCGTCTTTCGCGGTCTCGCCGGCGTTGAACCGGAGGTTCTCGATGACCGCGACGTCGCCGTCTTCCAGGGCATCGACGGCCTCCCGGGCCGACTCCCCGACGGTGTCCCGCGCGAACGCGACGGGCTTGCCGAGGAGCTCCGACAGGCGCTGCGCGACGGGCGCGAGGCTGTACTTCTCGTCGGGAGCGCCATCGGGACGGCCCAGGTGCGAGCAGACGATGACGCGGGCGCCCTGGTTGATCAGGGCGTTGAGCGTGGGGAGCGTGGCCCGCACACGGCCATCGTCCGTGATGACCGCGTCCTTGAGGGGGACGTTGAGGTCAGCACGGACGATGACGCGCTTGCCGGCCAGCGAACCCAGCGTGCTGAGGGTGCGCAGGGCCATGGCTGTGACTACAGGCTCTCGGCGACGTACTCGGTGAGGTCGACGAGGCGGTTCGAGTAGCCCCACTCGTTGTCGTACCACGCCGAGACCTTCACCAGGTTGCCGCTCACGTTCGTGAGCTCGGCGTCGAAGATCGAAGAGTGCGGGTTGCCCTGGATGTCGCTCGAGACGATCGGGTCCTCGGTGTACTGCAGGTACCCGGCGAGGCGGCCGTCTGCGGCAGCGGCCTTGTACGCCTCGTTGACCTGCTCGACCGTGAGGCCCTCGGTGGGCGTGACGATGGTGAGGTCGACGATCGAGCCCGTGGGAACCGGAACGCGGTACGACGAGCCGCTGAGCTTGCCGTTGAGCTCGGGGAGCACGTGGCCGATGGCCTTGGCGGCACCCGTCGAGGCGGGGACGATGTTGATCGCCGCACCCCGTGCGCGACGCAGGTCGCTGTGCGGGCCGTCCTGGAGGTTCTGGTCGGCGGTGTACGCGTGGGCGGTCATCATGAAACCGCGCTCGATGCCGAACGCGTCGTTGAAGACCTTCGCGAGCGGCGCGAGGCAGTTCGTGGTGCACGAAGCGTTCGAGATGATGACGTGGTTGGCCGGGTCGTAGTCGCCCTCGTTGACGCCCATGACGACGGTCACGTCGTCGCCGGTGGCCGGGGCCGAGATGAGGACCTTCTTCGCGCCGCCGGCGACGTGCTTCTTGGCGTCCTCGGCCTTGGTGAAGCGGCCCGTCGACTCGATGACGATGTCGACGCCCAGGTCGCCCCAGGGGAGGTTGGCGGGGTCGCGCTCTTCGAAGACCTTGATGGTCTTGTCGCCCACGGTGATGGAGTCCGCGGTGTACGAGACGTCCTCGGACAGCACGCCGCCCACGGAGTCGTACTTGAGCAGGTGCGCCAGAGTCTTGTTGTCGGTGAGGTCGTTCACCGCCACGATGTCGAGGTCCGCACCCTGCGCGAGGGCTGCGCGAAGGAAGTTGCGTCCGATTCGGCCGAAGCCGTTGATGCCGATCTTGACAGTCACGGAGTTTCTCCTGAGATGTGTCGTGCGCGAATGCGCGGTTGTTGCGATGCGAACGAGGACAACGGCGTCCCGGCGGCTGTCCCGCCGGGACGGCCGCACTAACTAGGACAGTACCAGCAGGCCCGGGGTCTTCTGACGGGCGGCGTCGAGGCGCTGCGCGACGTTCTGCCAGTTCGCGATGTTCCAGACCGCCTTGACGTAGTCGGCCTTGACGTTGAGGTAGTCGAGGTAGAAGGCGTGCTCCCACATGTCGAGCTGGAAGATGGGGATCGTGCCCTGCGCGGTGTTGCTCTGCTGGTCGAACAGCTGCTGGATGATGAGCTGCTCACCGATCGGGTCCCAGCTGAGGACGGCCCAGCCCGAGCCCTGAATGCCGTTGGCCGCTGCCGTGAAGTGCGCCTGGAACTTGTCGAAGCCGCCGAAGAACTCGTCGATCGCGGCCTTCAGCTCCCCCTCGGGCTCGCCGCCGCCCTCGGGCGACAGGTTGGTCCAGAAGATCGAGTGGTTGACGTGGCCACCGAGGTGGAACGCGAGGTCCTTCTCGAGCTTGTTCACGTTCGCGAGGTTGCCGGAATCGCGCGCCTCGGCCAGCTGCTCCAGCGCGGTGTTCGCGCCCGTCACGTACGCCTGGTGGTGCTTGCTGTGGTGCAGCTCCATGATCTTGCCGCTGATGTGCGGCTCGAGTGCGGCGTAGTCGTAGGGGAGGTCGGGCAAGGTGTACTTCGCCATGTTCTCTTCTTCCTGTCGGCGCGCGCCGAAGTCCCCGGCGCAGCGAGGGTGACGGACTCATCCTACTGACCGGCAACGCCCCTGCACCGGGGTTGCTTCCCACTGTGACGTGTGGGAGACGGATGCCGCGGCTGCGGCATCCGCCCGGGCAGATCAGTCCTCGATACCCGCGGGGACGGCGGACTCGGTGCCGGGGAGGCCCTCGGCATCGGCCTTCTTGTCGGCCATGGCGAGGAGGCGGCGGATGCGGCCTGCGACGGCGTCCTTGGTGAGCGGCGGGTCGGCGTGGTGTCCCAGCTCGTCGAGGCTCGCCTCGCGGTGGGCGAGGCGCAGGTCGCCGGCCTGGCGGAGATGCTCGGGCACCTCGTCGCCCAGGATCTCGAGTGCACGCTCCACGCGGGCGCAGGCGGCGACGGCGGCCTGCGCGGAGCGCCGGAGGTTGGCGTCGTCGAAGTTGACGAGGCGGTTGACGCCCGCGCGCACCTCGCGGCGCTGGCGCATCTGATCCCACTCCGATGCCGCGCGGACGGCCCCCATGACCGCCAGCGCGGCTCGAATCGCCTCGCCCTCTCGTACGACGACGCGCGGGATGCCGCGCACTTCCCTCGCCTTGCCGGCGATGCCGAGCCGGTGCGCGGCACCGACCAGCGCCATAGCGGCCTCGGAGGACGGGCAGGTGATCTCGAGTGCGGCCGAGCGGCCCGGGTCGCTGAGCGATCCGGCCGCGAGGAACGCGCCGCGCCAGATCGCCGCGAGGTCGCCGCGCGAGCCGGTGGTGAGCTTGTTGGGAAGGCCCCGCACGGGACGGCGACGCTGGTCGAGGAGTCCCGTCTGGCGAGCCAGGGTCTCGCCGCCCTCGATCACGCGGACGGCGTAGTGGCTGCCGCTGCGAGCGCCCGAGCCCTGCACGTGGACGAGTTCGGGACGGACGCCGTACAGCTCGACCAGGTCGCGTGCCGTGCGCCGCGCGAGGATGTCGGAGTCGAGCTCGGCCTCGACCGCGACGCGGTTGGCGATCGAATGCAGCCCTCCCGAGAATCGCAGCACCGACGTGAGCTCGGCCACCCGTGCCGTCGGGCGCGGGTCTCGCACGGTGATCAGCTCGGCCTTCACGTCTGCGGTCAGCGACACGGGTCTCCTTCATGGGTCTTGCGGGAACGACCGTCAAGCCTACCCGGACGCGTCCGGCCGGCTTCTCCTCACTCCTTGCCGAGGTCGCGATGCGAGATCCGAACGGCCACGCCGGGCACGCTCGCGAGCCGCTCGGCGAGCTCGCGCACCATCACGACTGAGCGGTGCTTGCCGCCGGTGCAGCCCACGGCGACGACCGAATGGCTCTTGTTCTCGCGCTGGTAGCCCTCGAGGACGGGCCGCAGCGCCTGGCTGTAGGCGTCCAGGAATGCTCGCGCGCCCTCCTGCTCCAGCACGTACTCACGCACCTGGGGATCTTCGCCCGTGAAGGGGCGCAGCTCCTCGTCCCAGAACGGGTTGGGAAGGAAGCGCATGTCGGCCACCATGTCGGCATCCGGCGGCAACCCGTACTTGAAGCCGAAGCTCTGCAGGGTGAGGGTGTGGCGTGCAGCCCCCTCCTCGCTGAAGAGGTCTGCCACCTTGGTCGCAAGCTGATGGATGTTGTAGGACGACGTGTCGATGAGGATGTCCGCGCTCTCGCGGACGGCGGCCAGACGCGCCCGCTCCCGGCGGATGCCGTCGAGGATCGTGCCACCGTGCTGCAGCGGGTGAGGGCGGCGCACCGCCTCGAAGCGGCGCACCAGCGCATCGTCCGAGGCGTCCAGGAACATCAGCCGGATCTGACGACGCTCGCGGAGCGCGCGCATCGCGTTCGGCAGATCGGAGAAGAGGTCTCGCCCGCGCACGTCGACCACGACGGCCACGCGCGGCAGCACTCCGCCGGCGAGCTCGGTGAGGTCGAGCAGCGGCTTGAGCATCTGCGGGGGCAGGTTGTCGACGACGTACCAGTCGAGGTCTTCGAGGGCGTTCGCCGCGGTCGTTCGCCCTGCTCCCGACATGCCGGTGACGATCAGCACCTCGCCGACGTCCTGACGCGCCGTCTCAGCCATGACCACCCCCGTCCCGACAAGCCTAGTCAGTCGCGACGGCGGAGGGTTGCGCGAGGTGCGCGTGGATCGCCGCTGCGAGCTTGGGCCCGACGCCCGGCAGCTCGGCGATCTCGTCGGGCGTGGCCTTGCGGAGGGACGACACGGATCCGAAGTGACGCAGCAGCGCCTTGATCCGGGCTTCACCCAGGCCTGGAACCTCCGCCAGCACGCTCTGGATGTCGCGGCGCCGCCGCTTGCGCTGGTGCGTGATCGCGAAGCGGTGTGCTTCGTCGCGCAGCCGCTGCAGCAGGTAGAGCGCCTCCGACGTGCGAGGAAGGATCACCGGGTACTCCTCCCCCGGCAGCCACACCTCCTCGAGGCGCTTGGCGATGCCGCACAGCGCGACCTCCGCGTGGCCGGCGTCTCGCAGGGCCTGCGCTGCTGCCTCGACCTGCGGCTTTCCACCGTCGACGACGAGGAGCTGCGGACGGTACGCGAACCGCGGGCGACGGCGTTCCGTGATCACCGGGCCCTCGGTCTCCACCGCCTCCCCGCTCGATGGACGGGTGGAGGCAGCCGCCGGAGCGAGTGGGCGCTCTGCGCCCGTACCGAGATCTTCCGCCTCGTTCTCTTCGGGGCGATCGAGGTACGCCAGCCGGCGTCGAAGCACCCGGTACAGGGAGTCGGTGTCGTCGGTGGTCTCTTCGACCTTGAAGGAGCGGTACTGGTCCTTGCGTGGGAGGCCGTCCTCGAACACCACCATCGACGCGACGACGTTCGTGCCGCTCAGGTGCGACACGTCGAAGCACTCGATGCGCAGCGGCGCCTCGACGAGGTCCAGCGCCTCCTGAAGATCGGTGAGCGCCTGCGTGCGCGCGACGTAATCGCTCGTGCGACGGGTCTTGTGGAGCATGAGCGCCTGCTGCGCGTTGAGGTTCGCGGTGCGCATGAGGTCGGCCTTGCGGCCGCGCTGGGCGATCTGGATCGTCACGTTCTTGCCACGACGAGTCCGCAGCCACTCCTCCAGGTCGGCGGCGTCCTCGGGCATCGACGGAACGAGCACTTGCCGGGGGATGTCGGCGCCTTCGGCGTTGCCGTAGGCGCGCTGCAGGACCTGATCGACGAGATCGCCGCCGGAGATGTCGATCTCCTTCTCGATCGTGGTCGCGCGCACGCCACGGACGCGCCCGCCGCGCACCACGAAGTGCTGGACCGTCGCGGCGAGCTCGTCTTCGGCGATGCCGAAGAGGTCGGCGTCGGTGTCGGCGGCGAGCACGAGCGCGCTGCGGTTGAGGACGGCGTCGATCGCCTGAAGCCGGTCGCGATACGTCGCGGCGGCCTCATAGTCCATCGCCGCCGAGGCTTCGCGCATGCGCGCTGTCAGGTCCTTCGTGAAGCGCTGGTCACCTCCCGACATGAACGCGATGAAGTCCTCGACGATGGCCCGATGCTCCTCGATCGTGACCTTCATCGAGCACGGACCGCCGCAACGCCCGATCTGGCCCGGGAAGCACGGGCGCCCGGTCGACATCGCCTTCTTGTAGGACGAGTCGCTGCAGGTGCGGATCGGGAAGACCTTGATCATCAGGTCGATCGTGTCGTGCACCGCCCAGACCTTCGGATACGGTCCGAAGTACTTGGCGCCCGGGATGCGGCGATTGCGGGTCACGATGACCCGAGGCGCCTCGTCGGCCAGGGTGATCGCCATGAACGGGTACGACTTGTCGTCCCGGTAGCGGACGTTGAACGGCGGATCGAACTCCTTGATCCACTGGTACTCGAGCTGGAGGGAGTCGACGTCGGTCGCGACGACCGTCCATTCCACCGACGCCGCCGTGGTGACCATCCGGCGTGTGCGCTCGTGCAGCGTGTGCAATGGCGCGAAGTAGTTCGACAGGCGCGCGCGGAGGTTCTTCGCCTTGCCGACGTAGAGCACGCGCCCGTCCGCGTCGCGGAACCGGTAGACCCCGGGGTTGGTCGGGATCTCCCCCGGCTTCGGCTTGTACGGAACGGTGGGAGCAGAGCGCGCCATGCGGCTCAGCCGGCCTTGCGCACTTCGACGGGCCCGGCATCCGCCTCCGCGCCCGCGACCTCTGCGATGGGGTGCCCGGCGGCCGCGTGCGAAGGCGCGCGCATTCCGAGAACCTCGGCGAGGAACTGGCCGGTGTGGCTCGCCTCGACGCGCGCGATGTGCTCGGGCGTGCCCGTCGCGATGATCTGCCCGCCGCCGGCGCCGCCCTCGGGCCCCAGGTCGATGACCCAGTCCGACGACTTGATCACGTCGAGGTTGTGCTCGATGACGATCACGGTGTTGCCCTTGTCGACCAGGCCGTTCAGCACCTCGAGCAGCTTGCGGACGTCTTCGAAGTGCAGACCGGTCGTGGGCTCGTCGAGCACGTAGATCGAGCGGCCGTTCGTGCGCCGCTGCAGCTCGGTGGCGAGCTTGACGCGCTGCGCCTCGCCGCCGGAGAGCGTCGTGGCGGACTGGCCGAGCCGCACGTAGCCGAGGCCGACGTCGACGAGCGTCTTGAGATAGCGGTGGATCGCCTGGATCGGCTCGAAGAACTCGGCCGCCTCGGCGATGGGCATCTCGAGCACCTCGGCGATGTTCCTGCCCTTGTAGTGCACCGCCAAGGTGTCGCGGTTGTACCGCTTGCCGTGGCACACCTCGCAGTCGACGTACACGTCGGGGAGGAAGTTCATCTCGATCTTGATCGTGCCGTCGCCCGAGCACGCCTCGCACCGGCCGCCCTTGACATTGAAGCTGAAGCGACCCGGCTGGTACCCGCGCACCTTCGCCTCGGGCGTCTCGCTGAACAGGGTGCGGATGCGGTCGAACACGCCGGTGTAGGTCGCCGGGTTGGACCGCGGCGTGCGGCCGATCGGCGCCTGGTCGACGTGCACGACCTTGTCGAGGTTCTCGAGCCCGGTCACGCGGGTGTGCTTGCCCGCGACGCGACGCGCGCCGTTCAGCCGCGTGGCGAGGACCTGGTACAGGATGCCGTTGACCAGCGAGGACTTGCCCGAGCCGCTCACGCCCGTGACCGAGGTGAGGACGCCGAGCGGGAAGTCGGCGGTGACGTTCTTGAGGTTGTTCTCGCGCGCGCCGACGACGGTCACCTGTCGCTTCTTGTCGATCTTGCGACGCTTCTTCGGGGTGGGGATCGCGCGCCGGCCCGAGAGGTAGTCGCCAGTGATCGATTCGGTGTCGGCGAGGAGCTCGTCGATGGGGCCGGAGTGGACCACTTCGCCCCCGTTGACGCCGGCGCCCGGGCCGATGTCGACGACCCAGTCGGCGGCGTGGATGGTCTCCTCGTCATGCTCGACGACGATGAGCGTGTTCCCGAGGTCGCGGAGGGCGACCAGCGTCTCGATGAGACGGCGGTTGTCGCGCTGGTGCAGGCCGATAGACGGCTCGTCGAGCACATACAGCACGCCCGTGAGGCCGGAGCCGATCTGCGTGGCGAGACGGATGCGCTGCGCCTCGCCGCCGGACAGCGTGGCGGCGGCCCGGCTGAGGCTCAGATAGTCGAGGCCGACGCGGATGAGGAAGTCGAGGCGCAGCCGGATCTCGCGCAGCACCTGCGCGGCGATCACCGCCTCACGCTCGGTCAGGGTCAGCTTCGCGAAGTACTCGCGCGCCTCGCCGAGGCTCAGGCGCGAGGCATCCGCGATCGAGTGACCGTGCACCATGACGGCCAGCACCTCGGGCTTCAGCCGGGCGCCGTCGCACACCGGGCACGGGACCTCGCGGAGGTATTCGGACCAGCGCTGCCGCTGCGTGTCGGACTCGGCCTGGGCGTACTGCCGCTCGATGTAGGGCACGACGCCCTCGAAGCCGGACGAGTAGCGCATCTCGCGGCCGTAGCGGTTCTTCCACTTGACCGTCACCTTGTAGTTCTCGCCGCGGAGCACGGCCTCACGCACCGCCGCCGGGAGCATGCGCCACGGGGTGTCGAGCGAGAAGTTCAGATCGCGGGCGAGACCTTCGAGCAGACGCTCGTAGTACTGGAACAGCCCCTTGCCCTGCGTGGTCCACGGGATGAGCACGCCCTCGCGGATCGACAGCTCCTCGTCGCCGAGCATGAGCTCGACGTCGACCGACATGCGAGTGCCGAGACCGGAACAGGCCGGGCACGCGCCGAACGGCGCGTTGAACGAGAACGTGCGCGGCTCGATCTCGGTGAGCTGCAGGGGGTGGCCGTTCGGGCACGCGAGCTTCTCCGAGAAGGACTGCCATGCGGCGTCGCCCTCTTCGTCGACGAAGTTGACCTGCATCACGCCCCCGGCGAGCGACAGCGCCGTCTCGACCGAGTCTGTGACGCGGTCCAGGATGCCGTCGGCCGCGACCAGGCGGTCGACCACGACGGCGATGTCGTGCTTGTAGCTCTTCTTCAGCGCCGGCGGCTCGGCGAGCTGGATGAGCTCGCCGTCGACGATCGCACGGGCGTAGCCCTTCGCACCGAGCTCTTTGAAGAGGTCGACGAACTCGCCCTTCTTCTGGGTCACGACGGGCGCGACGATCTGGTACCGCGTGCGCTCGGGAAGTTCCATCAGCTGGTCGGCGATCTGCTGCACTGTCTGGCGCTGGATGACCTCGCCGCACTCCGGACAGTGGGGCACGCCGATGCGAGCCCACAGCAGGCGCATGTAGTCGTGGATCTCGGTGATCGTGCCGACCGTCGAGCGGGGGTTGCGGTTGGTCGACTTCTGGTCGATCGAGACCGCCGGGCTCAGACCCTCGATGAAGTCGACGTCGGGACGGTCGACCTGGCCGAGGAACTGGCGCGCATAGGCGCTCAGCGACTCGACGTAACGGCGCTGACCCTCGGCGAAGATCGTGTCGAACGCGAGGCTCGACTTGCCCGAGCCCGACAGGCCGGTGAACACGACGAGCGAATCCCGCGGGATGTCGAGGTCGACATCCTTGAGATTGTGCACGCGGGCGCCGCGGACGCTGAGCTTTCCGCTCATGCCGCCGACGGGGTTCACGGACGCGTTTCCGGGCATGTTTCCAGGCAGGGCGACAGGGACGATGGGCACCAGACAAGTGTAGGCGGGGCCTCCGACATAGGCTCCGGAGCGCCTCCGTTCACAGGTTCGGCGCAGGTCGCCCTCGCGTTTCGGTCAGCGGGCGCCCGCGAACGGCTGCAGGGCGTCGCGCAGCGCGAGCAGCGCGGCCGCATCGGTCCCCACGCTCGCCATCACCTTGCCCGGCACCTCCAGTGCCCGCTCGCGCAGCGCGAGACCGGCCTCCGTGAGCCGCACGTCGAGCACGCGCTCGTCGTCGCCGCGCCGCGAGCGCGTCACGAGCCGCTGCGCCTCCAGCCGCTTCACCAGCGGCGAGAGCGTCGCCGGCTCGAGCGCGAGCTCGGCGGCGAGCTCGCGCAGCGAGCGAGGCGATTGCTCCCAGAGCGCGAGCATGACGAGGTACTGCGGATGGGTGAGCCCGAGGGGCTCGAGGATCGGGCGGTACAGACCGACGACATTGCGCGCGGCGGTCACCAGCGCGAAGCACACCTGGTTGTCGAGCTTGAGCAGGTCGTCGGAACTGAGGCCGGAAGCGGTCACGTCCGCGAGTCTATCGTGCGCAAATCATTAGTACACTAATTAACATGCCTGATACGGATGCCGCGCCCCGTGACCGTCGCCCGCTTCGCGAACGCGTGCGCGAGGCCGGCGGGTGGTACGCCTACCTGAACGCCAACCTGATCCGACTGGCAGGTCCGGCCGCCGTGGGCCCGTACGAGACGACTCCGCCGCCGAGCGCAGCCGAGCGCGCGGAGCACGCCTGCCCGCTGTGCGGGGCGCCGATCTCGCGGCACACGTTCGACAGGTCGGGGCCCAAGCCCCTCATGCACTGTCCTTAGCGGGGCCGGCGCGGAACGCTACGCGTGTCCTGCGCGCTCCATGGCGCGCAGCTCCTTCTTGAGGTCCTGCACCTCGTCGCGCAGTCTCGCGGCGAGCTCGAACTTGAGCTCGCCCGCCGCGGCGAGCATCTGCTGACTGAGGTCGGCTATGGTCGCTTCGAGCTGCTCGGCGCCCTCCGCGGCGAGGCCGGTTCGCCGAAGCTGCGGGGTCGGGCTCTTGCCCATGCCGGACTTCGTCTTGGCAGCCGCTTTGCCACGCAGCATCCGATCGGTGTCGGATGCTTCGCGCGCCAGCACTTCCGTGATGTCGGCGATCTTCTTGCGCAACGGCTGGGGATCGATGCCGTTGGCGGTGTTGTAGGCCACCTGGATCTCGCGGCGGCGGTCGGTCTCTTCGATCGCGTTGCGCATCGAATCCGTCATCGAGTCGGCGTACATGTGCACCTGACCCGAGACGTTTCGCGCGGCGCGACCGATGGTCTGGATGAGCGACGTGCCGCTCCGGAGGAAGCCCTCCTTGTCGGCGTCGAGGATGGACACCAGTGACACCTCGGGCAGATCCAGGCCCTCCCGGAGGAGATTGATGCCGACCAGGACGTCGTAGACCCCGGCACGCAGCTCGCTGAGAAGCTCGACGCGCCGCAGCGTGTCGACGTCGGAGTGCAGGTACCGCACCCTCACTCCGTGCTCGCCGAGGAAGTCGGTGAGTTCCTCGGCCATCTTCTTCGTGAGCGTCGTGACGAGTACACGCTCGTCGCGACCCGCGCGGATGCGGATCTCCTCCAGCAGGTCGTCGATCTGGCCCTTCGAGGGCTTGACCACGATCTCAGGATCGACGAGGCCGGTCGGACGGATGATCTGCTCCACCACTCCGTCTGCGATACCCATCTCGTACCGGCCCGGCGTCGCGGAGAGGTACACCGTCTGCCCGACGCGATCCTTGAACTCGTCCCAGCGAAGAGGCCTGTTGTCCATCGCGCTCGGCAGCCGGAAGCCGTGCTCCACGAGCGTGCGCTTGCGCGAGGCGTCCCCCTCGTACATCGCGCCGATCTGCGGCACCGTGACGTGCGACTCGTCGATCACCATCAGGAAGTCGTCGGGGAAGAAGTCGAGCAGTGTGTGCGGCGGCTCGCCCGGCATGCGGCCGTCGAGGTGGCGCGAGTAGTTCTCGATGCCCGAGCAGAAGCCGAGCTGCTGCAGCATCTCGAGATCGAAGGTGGTGCGCATGCGCAGGCGCTGTGCCTCGAGCAGCTTGTTCTGCGACTCCAGTTCTTTCAGCCGCTCCTCGAGTTCGTGCTCGATGGTGCCGATGGCCCGCTGCACGGTCTCGGTGCCGGCGGCGTAGTGCGTCGCCGGGAAGATCGGCACCGCGTCGAGTCGCTGGATCACGTCACCCGTGAGGGGGTGGAGCATGTACAGCGCCTCGATCTCGTCGCCGAACAGCTCGATGCGGATCGCGAACTCCTCGTACACGGGGATGATCTCGATCGTGTCGCCCCGGACGCGGAAGTTGCCGCGCGAGAAGTCGACGTCGTTGCGGTTGTACTGCATCGCGATGAACTTGCGGATGAGCGCGTCGCGGTCGTACCGCTCGCCCACCTGCAGCGCCACCATCGCGCGGAGGTACTCCTCGGGCGAGCCGAGGCCGTAGATGCACGACACGGTGCTGACCACGACGACGTCGCGCCGCGACAGGAGCGAGTTCGTCGTCGAGTGCCGCAGACGCTCGACCTCGGCGTTGATCGAAGAGTCCTTCTCGATGAAGGTGTCGGTCTGCGGGACGTACGCCTCGGGCTGGTAATAGTCGTAGTAGCTGACGAAGTACTCCACCGCGTTGTTCGGCATGAGCTCGCGGAACTCGTTCGCCAGTTGCGCGGCCAAGGTCTTGTTGTGCGCCAGCACCAGAGTCGGCCGCTGAACCGCCTCGACGAGCCACGCCGTCGTCGCCGACTTGCCGGTGCCCGTCGCGCCGAGGAGCACGACATCGGTCTCACCGGCGTTGATGCGGGCTGCCAGCTCGGCGATCGCCTGCGGCTGATCGCCCGAGGGGGCGAATTCGCTCACGACCTCGAACGGCCGGACGGATCGAGTGGTCTGCACCAATCCAGCGTAGGCGGCGCCTCCGACATCGGGGCGGCGTTCGCCCCGAGCGGATGCTACGAGCGCGCCGCGCGCGCCGCGAGGTGCTCGTCGAGGCCCTGCCAGAGCGCGTCGACCTGCCGAAGCGTCTCCTCGAGCGACCCCGTGGTGTCGATCACGACGTCGGCGATCCTCAGACGCGCCTCGTCCGGCACCTGCGAGGCGATGCGCGCCGCCGCCTCGTCCGGCGTGAGCCCGCGCAGCCGCACGAGCCGCTCGGCTCGCACGTCGGCCGGCGCATGGGCGACGACGATGAGCTGCCACGGGTCGTCGGCGCGTGCCTCCACGAGAAGGGGCACGTCGTACACGACGACGCTGCGGGGGTCTGCGGCGAGGGCCTCGGCGAAGCGGCGGGCCGACTCGGCGCGCACGGCGGGATGCACGATCGCGTTCAACTGTGCGATGGCCGCCTCGTCTCCGAACACGCGCCCGCCGAGGGCAGCGCGGTCCAGCGACCCGTCGGGGAGCAGCATCCGCTCTCCGAACGCCTCGGCGATCGCCGCCAGCACCGGCGAGCCGGGGGCCTGAACCTCGCGCACCAGCTGATCGGCGTCGATGACGACGGCGCCGTGCTCGGCGAGACGGCGGGCGATCGTGGACTTTCCCGAGGCGATGCCTCCGGTGAGGGCGACGAGCGGCATGGATCGAGCATGCCATGCCCGGCGGTCCAACCGCCGCGCGGAGACGCGGGTGAAGCCTGCGCGGTTCCTGAGGCACGGCTGAGCCGGAGTTGAGGAGGCGAGCGTAGCCTCGGGGCACCCGAAGGAAAGATCCACCAGTGCAGAGCTGGGGAGGGACGGCAGATGAACGCCGGACGCGACATGGTGGCGTGCGACGACCATCCGTCCCACTGCACTCGGAGCATCTCCGTTCGCGAGAACGGGTGCCCCCGGATCTTCCTCCGGAGCGGACGGGCCGTCCGCGTGGGGACGAAGACGGCCGGGGTCCGCGGACAAAGGACGCGCGCGGGGCGGGATAGGGGGGCTTCTCCCGCCCTACGCGCGTTCTTCCCCTCCGGCGGGAGGCCGGGCGGACGCGCAGCGCGCTCCCGGGCCCGCCCGCCGCGGCTTCGCGCCTGATGGATGCCGCACACCGCCCGTTCCGCAGCGCGTTCTGGGATATCATGACCGACGTCCAGGATCCGTCGACCCCAGCAGCGGATCCGGAGGGTGCATCGGTGGAAGAAGCGCGCGTCGCCGTCGTGATCGAAGACGAGGAAGACATCCGTTCGCTGCTGTCGACGGTCCTCGCTCAGGCGGGGTTCGACGTGCACGGGGCGGCCAACGGCGCGGACGGCGTCGAGCTCGTCCGCGCGCACGGTCCGCTCGTCACGACGCTCGACGTCAACATGCCGGGCATGGACGGATTCGAGACCGCCAAGCGCATCCGCGCGATCAGCTCGACCTACATCGTCATGCTGAGCGCCCGGACGGAGGAGATCGACGCCCTCCAGGGCCTCGAGGCCGGTGCCGACGACTACGTGGCGAAGCCGTTCCGGCCGCGCGAACTGCGCGCGCGCATCGACGCGATGCTGCGCCGCCCCCGCAACGTCACCCCGGCCGACCCCGACACCGCGACGACGCCGGCGACCCCGGAGGGGGTCTGGCTCGAGCACCACGGGCTGCGCCTGAACGCCGAGACCCACCTCGTCGCCGTCGACGGCCGGGACGTCGAGCTGACCCGCAGCGAGTTCGACATCCTCGCCGACCTGCTCGTCGCCGGCCGCCGCGTGCGCGCGAAGTCCGACCTCGCGCTCATGCTGCGCGGCGATCAGTACGCCGTCAACGACTTCGTGTCCGACAGCGACGCCCGCGCGATCGAGGTGCACATGGCGAATCTCCGGCGCAAACTCGGCGAATCCCCCTCGCAGCCGCGCTGGATCGAGACGGTCCGGGGCGTCGGGTACCGGCTCACCGCCTGAATGGCGGCGTCCGGGACCCCTCACTCCCCTTCGTCGACCAGCACCGAGGTCTCGACATTGGCGGCGGCGCGGCTGGCGGCTTCGCGCGCGACGCGCATGAGCTCGGCCGGGTCGTAACCGGCCGTCTCGCTGAGCGCCACCCCCACGCCGACGACGGGGATCACTCCCCCACCCACCTTGCCGAGGTCGTCGAAGAGGCCGCGATAGACGGCGCCCGCCTGACGGCGCGCCTCCTGCGCGGAGCCCACCGCGAGGGCGAAGGCGAGGCCGGTCGGCCCGTCCTGCCCGACAACGGCGTTGGTCGGTGCGTGGCGCCGCACGCCCGAGCGCCACGTCTCGGCCACCGCGCCGGCCACATCGCTGCCGAACGCCGTCGAGATCTGGTCGAGATCGTCGAGCCGCACGGCGGTCACCGCCACCAGCTCCAGGCGCTGTGCGGCGCGACGGCAGAGGCCCTCGAGCACCACCGCGAACGACTCGTCGCTCAGGATCCCCTGCTCGTCGTCGAGGGCGGGGGCGTCGCGAAGGTAGCCGCGCATCGGCGCGCGGCTCGCACGGAGCACCGACGTGACCACCACCGCCACGATGGTCAGCGTGACGGTCAGGTAGCTGGTGGTGATCGTGCCGAAGGCGGCCTGGAACAGTGCGCTGTCGGGACCGGAGGTCACGAACGCGGTGGTGCGGGAGACGTAGTACAGCGACTGGAAGCCGAGCACCGCGCCCAGTACCCACGCCGTGCGCGACTCTCGCATGTCGCCCCGGAGGCACTCCACGGATCCCGCCCCCGCGAACACCAGCAGCGGCACGAACATCCAGAGGGCGCCGGCCCAGTCGCCGCCGTCCTCGCCCTCGACGGCGACGGCGAAGGCCGCGCCCAGCACCGCCGCCGCCACGAGCACCGACGACCAGCGCATGCGGCGTCCGTTGAAGCGGCGGCATCCCAGCCACATGCATCCCGTACCGGCGACGAACGCCGCATTGCCCACGGCGGTCGCCCACCATGCCCCGCCGGACTGCACCCAGATCGTGTAGGCGAGCGTGGTGAGCATGCCCGAGAGAAACGCGATCGACCAGATGCGGCCCGCGCCCTCGTCGCGACGCAGGATCGTCTCGAGGATGAACACCACGCCGCTGACGTTCACGACGAGTGCTGTGAAGATCAGCACGCTCGCAAGATCAAGGGTCACGACCATCTCCTTCCGGGGCGACGGCGGGAATCTTGACGATGAAGGTCGAGCCGACGCCGGGCGCGCTGTGCAGGCCGAGCTCCCCGCCGTGGGCGCGCACGATGTCGCGCGTGATCGCGAGGCCGAGGCCCGTGCCCGCGCGTCGTTCGCCGCCGGCCTTGTAGTAGCGCTGGAACAGCCGCGAGCGGTCCTCTTCCGAGATGCCCACACCGGTGTCGCGGACGAGGATCCAGCTCGACGCGCCGTCGGTGGTCGTCCCGACGAAGACGGTGCCGCCGTCCTTGTTGTAGGCGATCGCGTTCGAGACGAGATTGTCGACGACTTGGCGCAGCCGAAGGGGGTCGGCCCACGCGGTCGCCGGCTCGAGCCCGGTGCGATCGATCGTGATGGCGCGCGCCGCCGCTCGCCCCTCCGCGTCATCCGCGGCCGCCGCCACCAGTTCGCGCGCATCGATCATCTGCGGCGCAAGGGATGCCTCGACCGAGGATGACGACGAGCTCGACGCCGCGAGGATGTCGGCCACGATGCGCAGCAGCCGCTCGGCGTTGCGCTCGGCGACGTCGAGGCTGGCACGCACGGCGTCGGGGGTATCCGGGTCCTCGATCGCAAGGTCGAGGTAGCCGAGGATCGACGTCAGAGGAGTGCGCAGCTCGTGGGAGACCGAGGCCACGAGGTCGTCGCGAGCACGGAGAGCCGTCAGCTCGGCGGTGACGTCCCTCGAGACGACGACGGCACCGACGTCGCCGCCGTCCGGGTCGGTGAGGCGCCGCGCCGTGATGGTGAGCGCCCGGCGAGGACCGGGCTCCGCGCCGAACCACACGATCTGGTCGTCGAAGACCTCGCCACGGCGAGCACGCTCCAGAGGCAGCTCGTCGGGCGGTAGAGGGGAGGCGCCGTCGTCGCGGAACGGGGCCACCTCGGACTGCTCGCCGTCGGGCTCCAGGCCCTGCTGAAGCCGCCCGTGGGCGTCATTCCTGACGGCCACCCGCCCGTCCGGCGTGATCCGGACCACGCCGAAGTCGACGGCGTCGAGCACCTCTGTGACGACCTGCTCCTGCCGACGGGTGCGCTCCAGCACACTGCGCAGGAGCTGGGACTGCTTCGCCAGCAGCATCCGCTGCGCGTCGGACCGCCGCGCGTTCAGGTGACTGGTCGCTGCGACGGCGAACAGCACGAGCGGCAGCAGCAGGGTGCGGTAGGTCACCTCTGTCGCACTGAGGACGGTCAGCACGCTGACGATCCCCGCGATCGTGACGATCACGCCGAAGAGGCCCAGCAGCCCGAAGCCGCCGGCCAGCCACGTCGCCGGGAAGATCCACAGCAGTCCCAGCACCGTGTCGGGCGCGGCGATCTGCATGAGCGTGATGGCCACGATGTCGGTCGCCGGCACGACGGCGAGCCAGCCATACGGCACGCGGCTCCAGGGAACCGCGAGCGTGAGGGCGGTCACGCCCACGACGATCACCACCCCGAGGAAGAACAGCACCGGCTCCCCGCCGAACGGACCCACAGCGACGAGCACCCCGAGGACGAACACGACGGCCGCCAGCAGCAACTGGTTGAGCGTCGCGGTTCGGCCTCGCGTGCGATCGGCGCCCTCGGGCACGGTCCCGGCGCCGCGGGACCGCGCGGCAGGCCCCCCGCGCGCACCCGGCGTCGCAGCGGTCATACAGCGACGCTAACGGATGCCGCGGGTCCGGGGTGGGAGGAACGCGCCTCGCCGGTCGTCGCGCGCGGTCCGGGGCCGTCCCACGGGGCTCGCCCACCGCGTATCAGCCGTCCGGCGCCACCCCTCCTCAGAGCATGGACAGGACGCTGGACGAGGCGGGCACGTCGCACCGTGTACCGCGTCCGCGCTGGTGGGTCGCGGCGCTCCTGGCGGGTGCGCTGGGCATGGCGCTCGCGGCCTGCGGCGAGTACTCCCCCGCCGGCTCGGGCGGCGACAGCTCCGCCGTGAACGGCGGCTCCGCATCCGACCCGGACTCACCGGACGATCCCGGCCCGGCCGAGCCGGATCCCGCAGACCCGGACCCGGCCGGCCCAGCCGACCCGGACCCCGTCGACCCGGGGCCCCGCTACGGGTTCGCCCTTCCGCCGAGCGACACCAGCGTCTACGGGAACGACGGGCCGGCCTACGCCGCCCTTCTCGAGGGCTGCGATTCGGCTCGCGGCTACCTGAACGACGTCGTGCACAGCCGCCCCGCCGAATTCTCGAACACGCAGGACGTCAATCCCCTGATGTGGGGCTTCGTCGACTCGCGGTACGCCGTGCTGTACCTGAGCGCCCTCGTGCGGACCTGCGACGGAGATCCGGCGCTCGCCCGGGCACTGGCCTCCGCCGCCCTGGTGCGCTACGACGGCTACGGCGGCCTCGACCGGCCGGACTCCGAGCCCATCGATCCCGCCACGGGCTCGCCGTACTCGCCGCCGCTCCCGCCCGGCTACGGCGAGCCGGAGTGCGACCTCTACCGCGCATTCGTGAGCGAGCGCGACCAGGTGGCTCCCGACACGATCTCCTGCGCCGCGTCGGGCCCCTTCCCGGAGCACGGCGTCGTCTTCGGCGCCGGTCCGGCCGGCGACCTGGTGCTGATCGACGATCCCTGCACCTTCGACGTGGACGAGTCGCAGATCCTTCCGGCCGACGGCGTGCAGCCGCCGCTGAGCGTGTGCGCGCCGGTGCAGGACGCCGGCATCCTCGATCGGTTCACGCCGGGTGAAGGCGGCCCGCAGGGGTGAGCTGCGGCACGTCAGAACCCGAAGTCGCCGCCGAAGTCGCCGAATCCTCCCATGTCTCCGGCCGCGTCGCCGCCCCAGCCCGAGCCGGGGTCCCCGCCCCACCCGCCGCCGGAGTCGGCGCCGGCGTCAGCCGATGCGTCCCCGCTCGCTCCGGCGTCTCCGCTCCCGTCATCCGCCGACGAACCGTCCTCATAGCCCTGGTCGTAGGCGAAGGTCGGCGCCAGGAACGAGCTCACCAGGGCCGAGCCGATCACGTAGCCGACGACGGTGCCCAGGATCGACGAGCCGAGCATCGACCCGAACGAGGGGCCGCCCTGTCGCTGGGGGCCGAGCGTGCGCTCCATGAAGCCGGGGCTCTGATACTCGGCTCGGGTGGCGGCGCGCGCCATCGACTGCGGATCGGCCGAGCGCGGCTGCTCGGCGGGCGGAAGCCCCGCCGACAGCTCGGCGAGCACCTGCTGCCGTTGGGGCTCGGTCAGCTTCGCGAAGGCCTCGGCGTGCACCTGCTCGATGGTTTCGGGTGGCGCCGTCCTCAGAAGGTACCGGTACCGCTCGACCGCGATCTCGTCCTCGCTCCGCGGCGGCTGCATCTCCGGCCTCCGCGACCCCATGGGCTGCGCGCCGTACGAGTTCTGCGGCACGGGCGGCGCCTGACGCGCGTCATCCGAGCCTCCGAAGATCCGCTCGAAGAATCCCATCGTGTGCTCCGTCCTCTGGTTGCGAGTGCCACCACGCTAGGCGCCCCACCTCTGAGTGCGCTGGAGGGTTGACCGGCGTTCTCGCGCCGCGTATGGCCTCAGCCCCGCGCCGCCAGCGCCTCGCTCCGCCACCGGGCGAGGAGGTCCCACGGGTCGTCGATTCCCGCGGCCACGACGTCGATGTGAGCCTGCAGCCCGGCTGACAGCAGGAACCACTCCGTGCGGGGATACCGGTCGGCGGCGAACTGACGGTGCCGGCGCTGCTCGAGGCTGCGTCCGCCGCGCTCGAAGGCCAGCAACTCTTCGTGCCACAGGGCAGCCAGACGCTGGCGAGGGTTCGCGCTGGTGCCGATCTTCACTCGGTCGGCCTGACGGATGTAGTACACGACGTCGATGCGCGGCGGGGCGATGTCGTCGTCGGGGATCTCGCCGTGACGCCACTCGCACACCGCGCACAGCCATCCCGAGGGATAGCGGACGCCGAGCCGCGAGCCGCAGAGGCGGCACGGCGACGGCAGCACGTCCGTGATGCCGTACTCGTCACCGCTCCACTCCGCCACGACGGCGAGGTGAGCCTCGCACAGCGCCACCGGCGCATCCGGAGACACCGGGCCGCGGCATCCGTCATCGTCGACCAGGCAGGAGCCGGATAGCAGGTTCGCGGGCACACCGCGACACTACGCGCGGCCACCGACGCCCGACGACGACCCGAGGGTATGCGAAAGGGCCGCCACCCGAAGGTGGCGGCCCCATGCGTGAGCGGTCAGGCGGCCGGCGGTTCAGCGAACCGGGCGCCTCGGCTCAGGATCAGCGACCCGAGAGCTTCTCGCGCAGAGCGGCGAGGGCCTCGTCGTCGGCCAGCGTGCCCGCGGGGCCGCTGTCGGACGAGTACGAGGAGGAACCGGTCTCGACCGGGGCAGCCGCCTCGGCCTCGAGGGCCTTCGTGACGGCAGCCTTGTGGGCCTCCCAGCGAGCGTGGGCGGCGGCGTACTCCTGCTCCCACTTCTCGCGCTGCTCGTCGAAGCCTTCGAGCCACGCGTTCGTCTCGGGGTCGAAGCCCTCCGGGTACTTGTACTCGCCGTTCTCGTCGTACTCGGTGACCATGCCGTACAGGGCCGGGTCGAACTCGGTGCCGGCGGGGTCGACCGACTCGTTGGCCTGCTTCAGCGACAGCGAGATGCGGCGACGCTCGAGGTCGATGTCGATGATCTTGACGAACACCTCTTCGCCGACCGACACGACCTGCTCGGCGAGCTCGACGTGCTTGCCCGACAGCTCCGAGATGTGCACGAGGCCCTCGATGCCGTCCGCGACGCGCACGAACGCACCGAACGGAACGAGCTTGGTGACCTTGCCCGGCGCGACCTGACCGATCGCGTGCGTGCGGGCGAAGACCTGCCACGGGTCCTCCTGCGTCGCCTTCAGCGACAGCGAGACGCGCTCGCGGTCGAGGTCGACCTCGAGGATCTCGACGGTGACCTCCTGGCCCACCTCGACGACCTCGGACGCGTGCTCGATGTGCTTCCACGAGAGCTCGGAGACGTGCACCAGGCCGTCCACGCCGCCCAGGTCGACGAACGCACCGAAGTTGACGATCGACGAGACCGTGCCCTTGCGGACCTGGCCCTTGTGCAGGTTGTTGAGGAACGTGGTGCGCGACTCGGACTGCGTCTGCTCGAGCAGGGCGCGGCGCGAGAGCACGACGTTGTTGCGGTTCTTGTCGAGCTCGAGGATCTTCGCCTCGATCTCCTGGCCGAGGTACGGCGTGAGGTCGCGGACGCGGCGCAGCTCGATGAGCGAGGCCGGGAGGAAGCCGCGGAGGCCGATGTCGACGATGAGACCACCCTTGACGACCTCGATGACCTGACCGGTCACGACGCCGTCGTTCTCCTTGATCTTCTCGACGTCGCCCCACGCACGCTCGTACTGGGCGCGCTTCTTGGAGAGGATGAGGCGGCCTTCCTTGTCCTCCTTCTGGAGAACGAGGGCTTCGACCTCGTCGCCGACCTTGACGACCTCGTTGGGGTCGACGTCGTGCTTGATGGAGAGCTCGCGCGAGGGGATGACGCCCTCGGTCTTGTAACCGACGTCGAGGAGAACCTCGTCGCGGTCGATCTTCACCACGGTGCCCTCGATCAGGTCGCCGTCGTTGAAGAACTTCAGGGTCTTCTCGACCGCGGCCAGGAAGTCCTCAGCAGATCCGATGTCGTTGATCGCGACCTGCTTGGTGGCCGGGGCGGTCGTTGCGGTAGTCATGTAGTGGGTTGTCCTTGTTGGGTTGGTTACTCGGGCCACGGCTTTCAGCGACAGCCGGCCGCGCGAGCGCGAACGGATGCCTCGAGCCGAGGCGAAGCGGATTTTCTTGCGATGCCACTCGGACCCCTGCGGGATCCGGTCACCGGTGCGAACCGGTGCTCAGGCGTGGCTGAACAGCCACACGAGTGACGTTTCAGGGTATCAGAACGCCCGGGTCGCTCGCGATGTTCCCGAGGCGCCGTGATTTCGCATCGCTTGTGAGGCGCTGCGTCATCCCGCTCAGCGCGGAAGGTCGATCGGAGCGGTGTTCGTGCGGTCGGGGTCGAAGGCCGGCGCCGGCGACGCCGACGGCGTCGGCTCGCCCCGCAGCTGAGCGAGCCGTTCGTCCTCGCGGCGCTGCGCATCGGCCAGCCAGTCCCATCCGGACGGCGGCGCGGTGGTCCGGGCGACGGGCACGGGCGCGGTCGAGTGGCTCTCGGCGGGGGCGGCGACGGCGATGACGGATGCTGCCGGCTCGGGCTGCGCAACCGGGATCAGGGGCGCGCCCGTGAAGTCGGGGCGACCGGCCGCGCCGCGCAGTCCGGCCTGCTGGATCACGCGCTGGATCGTGAGGCCGCGGCCGTCGGGGTCGCCGACATACCGGATGTGCCGCAGGCCCTGCTCCTGGGCGGCCGACTCGAAGACGAAGTGCCCGTACCCGAAGATGCGGCCGATGACGGGCTTGTGCACGGAGATGTCGAGGATGCGCGTGAGCGGCATCGTCGCGATGCGCTGGGACAGGATGCCGTGCACTCGGAAGACGCGCATGTTCGTGACCACGAAGCGGTCGGTGTGCTGCTCGAAGAGCCGCCAGACCGCGTGGACGACGATCACCGTGCCGAGCACGGCGGGCACCCACCACAGCGGCGACTGAACAGAGCTGGTGAGCAGCACGAGGAAGCCGGCGAACAGCTCGAGCGCCGCGGAGACGCTGGCGGCCCAGTGCTTGCGGACCTCGTCGACGACCCGCTCACCCTGATCGGTGATCAGGTGCTTCTCGATCCGCGGATCGAACATGCTCAGCCCTGGGCGAGAGCCACGAAGAAGTCGACCACGGCCACACCGGCGCCCACGACCGCGCCGACGGCGCCCTGCACCGCGTTCGCCGCGTCCTGCGGCCGGGTGATCAGGTAGAACGCCGCGAACGCGATGACGAGCACCAGCACGATTCGCTTGACGAGTTTCACGGGTGGGGGTTCCCTTCGACTTCTGCTGTTGTACCGCATGAGCGCCCGGGCGCGCGCAGGCGCGCGGGCGCGTCGCTGATCACGGGCGACGTCCCTGCGGGGCGCCCGGACCCTTCAGGGACGGAGCAGCACCTTGGTGGCGCGGCGCTCGTCCATCGCAGCGTACGCCTCTGCGGCCTCCGAGAGCGGCAGCTCGAGGTCGAACACGCGGCCGGGCTGAATGGCGCCCGAGCGGACGCCGGGCAGCAGTTCCTCGATGTAGCCGCGCACGGGCGCCACACCGCCGTTCACGCCGACGTTGCGGTTGAACAGCTGACGCACCGGCAGCTCGGGGCCGCCGTTGGGTACGCCGACGTAGCCGACCATGCCACCGGGGCGGGCGGAGCGCAGCGCCTGATCCATCGACTCCTTGGTGCCGACGCACTCCAGCACGCGGTCGGCGCCGATCCCGCCGGTGAGGGCGCGGACCGCCTCGACTCCGGCATCCCCGCGCTCCTCCACGACGTGCGTCGCGCCGAAGTCGCGTGCGAGCGCCTGGCGGTGCGGGTGCCGCGACATGGCGATGATGGTCGTCGCGCCGAGCCGCCTCGCCGCGATGATCGCGCACAGGCCCACGGCGCCGTCACCCACGACGGCGACGCTGTCACCGGGCCCGACGCCCGCCGAGACGGCGGCGTGGTGGCCGGTGCCCATCACATCGCTGAGGGTCAGAAGGCCGGGGATCTCGTCATCCGCCACCGGTCCCGGCACGACCGCGAGGGTGCCGTCGGCCAACGGCACGCGCACGCGCTCGCCCTGGCCTCCGTCGGCGAAGCCGCCGAACCGGTCTTCGCTGCCCCACCACCCGCCGTGCAGGCATGAGGTGCTGACGCCGTTCGCGCAGTTCGCGCAGGTGCCGTCGCATACGTAGAAGGGCGCGATCACGAAGTCGCCGGGGTGCACCTCGCGCACTTCGGGCCCGACCTCTTCGACGATGCCGACGAACTCGTGGCCGATGCGGTGCGGGCGCTCTGTCGGGGTGATGCCGCGGTAGGGCCACAGATCGGAGCCGCACACGCACGCGGCGACGACGCGGACGATCGCGTCGGCGCCGGTCGAGAGCACGGGGTCGGGAACGGTCTCGACGCGGATGTCGCGGGGTGCGTGGATGACGGTGGCGCGCATCCTCCGAGCCTACGGGTCACGGCGCGGGTGGGCGCCCGCTGGCACGATGGAGCCATGTGGATCGGGTGGATCGAATTCGATCTTCTTCTCGGCGACGTCCGGTCGCTCAAAGAGAAGCGCAGCGTGCTGCGGCCGCTCATCGCCGAGCTCAGCCGGCGCACGGAGGCCTCGGCCGCCGAGGTGGGCGAGCACGACCTGCATCGCCGCGCCCTCGTGGGCGTGTCGATCGTGGCGTCGGGCTCGTCGCACGTGCGCGATGTGCTCGACCGCGCGGAGCGGCTTGTCGCCGATCATCCGGAGGTCACCCTGCTGTCGGCCCGGCGCGGGTTGCACTCGAGCGACGACTGAGCTCAGCCGGCGATGGCGTGGCCGATCACCTCGTCGCCTCCGCCGAACCTGATCGTGCGGGCGATGGTGGAGTCGTCCGCGATGGAGGCCGCGACCACCGCGGCGACATCCGCGCGCGGCACGGCGCCCGGGCCTTGCGGATCGATCGCCACGCGACCGGTGGGCGCATCCAGCGTGAGCGTGCCGGGCGCCAGGATCGTCCAGTCGAGGCCGCTCGATGCGAGGTGGGCGTCGGCGGCCCACTTGGCGTCGGCGTAGGGGAAGAACGAGTCGCCGCGGTCGACGCCGTGGTCGGCCCGCGAGCCGATCCACGAGACCATGACGTACCGCTGCACGCCCGCGGCTGCCGCAGCATCCATCGATCGGATGGCGGCGTCGCGGTCGACGGCGTAGGTGCGCGACGGGTTCCCTCCCCCGGCTCCCGCCGACCAGACGACGACGTCGTTGCCGGCGACGACGTTGATCAGCTGTTCGAGGTCGAGCGTCTCGACATCCGCCACGAGCGGCTGGGCACCGGTCGCCGCGACGTCGGCTTCGTGTGCGACGTTGCGGATCACGGCGGTGACCGTGTGCCCCTGCGCGACGAGCAGGGGTTCGAGCAGCAGGGCGACTTTGCCGTGTCCGCCGAAGATCAGGATGCGCGCCATGGTTTCCCTCCGTCTTTGCCCCCACGCTACGCGAGGCCCGGTCTCGGATCACCCCGGCGAGGCGTGAGGTCGACTCACGCGGCGAGCGCGGCCACGCCGGCGACCACGGATGCCGCGGCCAGCGCCAGCGCGAAACCGATGAGCACGCCGTGCACGACGAGGAACCGCGTCGCCCGCCCCTGCGAGTCCCGCGCCCGCGGGTCTTTGGCGACTCGGCGATAGAACGTCGGCCACACCAGGACGTTGAAGGCGGCATTGAGGAAGAGGAGCACGGCGAGCAGCGTCGTCACCCCTCGAGCCTATGGGCCGCTCCCCCTGCCGCCGTCGACCGCGTCCACGCCGCGGGCGGCGGTGGCGGCATCCCAGTTCCCTCCCATCCGGCGATCGTCCGCGGTGCGGCAGGTGGTCGAGGTCGGGCCCGACCGACGGCGGGGCGGGCGCGGGCGGGCAGGGCGACTCAGGCGGCGAGCGCGGCGCGGTCCGAGACGATGGCGCGCACGGCGTCGCGCCCGGCGCGGTTCGCGCCCACCGTCGACTGCGACGGCCCGTAGCCGATGAGGAAGAGGCGCGGCTCGTCGATCGACCGGCCGTTCTCCACGCGGAAGCCTCCCTCGGGGGTACGAAGTCGAAGGGGAGCCAGATGGTCCAGGGCGGGCCGGAAGCCGGTGGCCCACAGGATGACGTCCGCCGGCTCGAACGACCCGTCGGGCATGCGGACGCCACCCTCCTCGACGGAGACGAACATCGGATGCCGCGTCAGCACGCCGCGCGCCTGCGCGGCACGCGCCCACGGCGTCCAGTGCATGCCGGTGACCGAGATCACGCTGCCGGGCGGCAGGCCGCGGCGCACCCGGTCCTCGACGCCCGCGATGGCGGCGACCCTCGCCGGGATGTCGAAGTCCTCCTCGACCCACTCGGGCTCGCGGCGGGTGACCCAGAGCGTGTCGGCCACGTGCGAGATCTCGTCGAGGAGCTGGACCGCCGACACCCCCGCGCCCACGACGACGACCCGTTGCCCACGGAACTCTTCCGCCGAGACGTAGTCCGCCACATGGAGCTGGCGCCCGCGGAATCGCTCCTGACCCGGATAGCGGGGCCAGAAGGGCCGCGTCCACGTGCCGGTCGCATTGATCACGAAGCGCGCGCTCCATGCTCCGCCGCCTGTCTCGACCCGCAGCCGCCCGTTCGGGTCGTCGTCGGCGCGGCGCACCGCCGTGACGCGGACCGGCCGCATGACGTCGAGGGCGAAGCGCTCCTCGTATTCGGCGAAGTACGCCGGGAGGATGACGCGACTCGACGCCGCCGGATCAGCCGGCGGCACGGCGAAGCCCGGCAGCTCGTGGATGCCGTTGACAGTGGCCATCCGCAGCGACGGCCACCGGTGCTGCCATGCCCCGCCCGGCTTGGACTCGGAGTCGAGCACCACGAACGTCTCGTCGCCCGCCGTCGCCCGTCGGACCGGCACGAATCCGCGGCGCTGCAGGTGGTAGGCCGCCGAGAGACCCGCCTGTCCGGCGCCGATCACGACGACGTCGACGCGTGCAGGCTCCATGCCCCGACACAACAGCGTCCGGCCCGGGGAGATTCCCGCGGGCCGGACGGGCGAAGCGCTGTCCTCAGTTCAGGCTGCGGGTCGACGAGGGGATGACGCCGTCGCGGTAGAGGTCGCTGGCGACATCCTGCAGGGCGGTCAGCGCGACGCGCTGCGTCATGGGTCCGTACGAGATGCGGGCGACGCCCAGCGCCTCGTACTCGGCCGCCGACAGCGCGCCGGGCAGGCCGATGACGCTGATCTTCCGCTGGCCGATGCCGTCGACGAGCCTGCGCGTGAGATCGGCGTTCAGGATGCCGGGTACGAAGACGAGGTCGGCCCCCGCGTCGAGGAAGGCGCGACCACGCTCGATCGCGTCGGCGATCGACTCGTCGACCGGTCGCTTGCCGCCGCGCACGAGGGCGTCGGTGCGGGCGTTGAGCACGAACGGCACGCCCTCCGCCTCGCCCGCCGCGACGATCGCCTCGACGGCGGCGACCGCCTCGTCGAGCGGTCGCAGGCGGTCCTCCACGTTGGCTCCGACGACACCCTTGCCGATCGCCCGCCGGACCGTCTCACCCGGGTCACCGCGCCCGTCGTCGAGGTCGGCGGTCACGGGCAGATCGCCCGCCGCCTCGACGATGCGCCCGATCATGTCGAGCGCCAGGTCGAGAGGGACCTCGCCGTCGGGATAGCCGAAGGTCGCCGCGATCGAGTGGCCTGCCGTCGCGATGGCGCGCGTCTCGGGAAGGGCCGCGATGGCGCGGGCCGACACGGCGTCCCACACGTTCACGACCCGGAGGATCTCGGGAGCGGCGTGGAGGCGCGCGAGGGTCTCTGCTTTCTGTGCCTGAGTGGTCATGCGTTTCACGTTATCGGCGCCGCGACGACGCCGGGCCGGTCAGGCCGGATCGATCTCGCCGTCGAGGTACCACCAGCGCCCGCGCTGCCGCACGAACCGGCTGCGTTCGTGCAGCACGCCGCGATCCCGTCCGTGGCGCCACGCCGCGCGGAACTCGACCACGCCGCGCTGATCGCCCTCGCGTCCCGCCACGACTCCGGCGATCTCGAGCGACGTCCACCGCTGCGCCGGGTCGAGCCTGAGATCGTCGGGCCGGGTTCCCGGATGCCAGGTCTCGGCGAGATACCGCTCTTCACCGACGACGAACGCCGTGTAGCGCGAGCGCATCAACCGCTCGGCCGTCGGGGCCGGGCTGCCGCGGAGGGCGGGGGCGCAGCATCCGTCGAAGCGATCCCCGCTGCCGCACGGGCAGGGGTCCGGGTCGGCGATCGACGGGAAGCCGTCGGAAACGGCACGGGCTGCCGCGGCGCCGAACGACACGTCAGACGCCCGCCTTCTCGGCGCACGACACGCAGCGCGTCGCGAACGGCCGAACCCTCAGACGGGCGACGGGGATGCTGCGGCCGCAGTCGACGCAGACGCCGTAGGTGCCCGCTTCCCAACGCCGGACGGCGTCGTCGATCTCGGCGAGCTCGCGGCGGGCGGCCTCTTCGAGCGCCACTGCGCGCGACCACTCCCCCGAGAGCGTGACCCCCTCGGGGTCGTGCTCGTCGTCGGCCACGTCCGAGCCGCGGTCGGCGCGCAGCTCGGCGAGAGTCTCGTCGATCGCGGCCACCCGCGCGGTCGCCGCATCGTGCAGTTCGTCGAGGAGCGCCCGCAGCTCGATCCGGCTCGTGACGGTGGTCATCGGTCGAGAATATGCCCGGATGCCGCCACCCGGCCGCATTCGTGCCGCATCACCCCGAGACCTCTACGGTGAAGGTGACGTCCTGAATGCCGCCGTCGGCGTTGGAGAGCACGACCTGCGTCTTGCCTTCGGCGAGCGCCTCGATCCCCGGGTTGTACGTGGCGCCGCCGTCTTCGCGTCCCTCGATGAACTTCGCGACGGACGGATCGTCGACCGCACCGCTGTAGCTGTGGACCGCCAGGTCACCCGTGTCGATGTCGAGCATCTGGCCGACCTGCAGCTCGACGGTCTCGCCCTGGAGGTCGCCGGCATCGCGCACCACGGGGGCGATGACCGGCGGCGATCCGCCGGAGGCGGAGCATCCGGCCACTGACACCACGAAGCCGAGGACGATGAGTGCGGCGAGCGGTCTGGCGAGGATCATGGCGCCATGATGTCAGCGCAGTGACTGCACGGCCAGTACCCGTGCATTCACGGCCGACCATTCCGGGCCTGTGGATAAGTCGGGAGGGCCTGCGGCCGCACCGGTTAGCTTGGGGGCGTGACGACTCGGGTGACGGCGCCAGTGCTCGGCATCGCGCTGCTGGTCGCCCTCGCCGGCTGCGCGACCCCTGACGCGCCGGAGCCGACCCCGACCACACCCTTCGCGAGCGAGGAAGAGGCGTTCGCCGCCGCCGAGGAGACGTACCGCGCGTACGTGGACGCCCTCAATGCAAAGCGCGAAGATTCAACCGCCAAGGATCCTCAAGAGTTCCTCACTGGCAAGGCGCTTGAAGCCGACCTCGATACGCGGCGAATGTTGGACGAGTCCAATTTGCATGTCGTCGGACCGAACGTTCTTACGAGCTTCGAAGCTGAATATGCCTCCGAGGATTTCCATCGCGTCGATGCCGTCATCTGCATTGACGCCTCGGGCAGTCAGGTCATGAATGAGGAAGGAAGCATCGTCACGCCGGCCGACCGTGACGCTTCCATCGCCCTCGATGTAACCCTCCGCTTGACAGGCGGGTCCTTCACCATTTCTGAGAGCGCCGTCTCACAGGATCGGACGTGTTGAACACCCCATTGGTCGCCCTGTTGGCGACCACACTTGCCCTAACGACACCGGCTGCATCACGGGACTTCTCGTGTACTCAAGACGCCATCTCGGCTGGCCTTTGCGCCGCCAACTCCGGTTCGCAGATCGACGTCTCCGCATCGGAGACGCAGCGGGGCCACGCCGCTCCGCGCGAGCCGGATTCGCACGGAGGCACGTCCCCCGTAGCCTCTGGGCCGGCGGAGCCGAAGGACTGCGGTCCCCTCAACCGGTGCATCGAGTACGCCGTCGTGGGTCCGCCCGATGTGACGCTCGCCGACATCGCGTCGTTCCGCCCCGCTCAGCCGGCGCTCGGCGGCGAGCCGGCCGGATTCGGCGTCGTGGGCATGCCGACGAACCTGCTGGCGACGGCATCCGAGCAGCGCATTCCCGGGACGGTGCTCGGCTGGGACGTGACCGTGCGCTTTGTGCCGGTCGCGTTCGCGTTCGACAACGGCGACGGCACGACGACGCGCTCGCCCACCGGCGGGGCGTCGTGGACCAGCCTCGGGCAGGGGCAGTTCACGCCGACCGCGACGAGCCACGCCTACCGGGCGCGCGGCACGTATCGGGTGTCGGTGACGGTCGAGTATGCGGCATCCGTCGACTTCGGCAGCGGATCGTGGCGAACGGTTCCCGGCGTGGTCCGCGCGCAGGGCGCCGGCTACGACGTGCGGGTCGTCGAGGTGCGCACCGCGCTCGTCGAGCGCTCGTGCGCCGAAGATCCCGCCGGCCCCGGCTGCTGAGCGCCGGGCCCGACGAGCCGGCGCACGCGGTTCGCGAGGCGCACCACGGTCCGCGCGGGCTGACCGACGGCGTACGCCACGGCGCCCGCCCCCGAGGTGTCGCTGCGCCCGAGAGCGATCTTCCGCTCCCAGGCGTCCCGCAGCCGGCCACCTCGCCTCGGATGGTCCCTCCGCCGCGGCAGGCGACCAGCCGCCCGCTGAGCGACCAGGGCCTCCACTTCGTCCGTCCAGTCGTCGGCCTCCGGGACATGGAAGTAGTTGTCGTCCAGCCATTCCGGATCCGGATGCCGGAACCGGCGCGCGACGACGTCCTCCTCGCCCGCGAGCAGATCGGCGTCGGCGAGGGTCTCGTTGATGAGCTCCGGCGAGACACCGAAGGTATCGAGCGCGATGACCGGGATGCCGCGCGCGATCGCCTCGATCGCGGCGGTCGAGCTCACCGTGACGAGCCCCTGAGCGGTCGACAGCGCCTTGCGCATCGGGGCGACCGAGGTGACGAGGTTCGGCGGCAGGGGCCCCAGCGACGCGAGGAGCTCCGGATAGCAGTCGAGCTCGGCATGCGTCTGGTGCTCGCCCGAGCCGGCGCGCAGCTTCAGCACCACGCGGCGCGAAGGATCCGCCTCCGCGGCTCGAACCAGCAGCCGCGCGACGCTCAGCCGATCCCCGCGCTCGGCCGGCACCTTCGCCTGCGCGGCGAAGACCAGGTCGCCGCCACCCTCTTCTGCCGCCGCCCCGGAGCGCCCGGCGACACGTGCACCGCGGGCGAAGGGCAGCGTCGCGAGCGCATAGCGGTGCGCGTACCCCGTGCGCGCCGACAACGCCCCGAACTCTCGCACCTCCCGCCGCGAGTGCACGACGAACAGGTCGCACTGCAGCCGGTACACGACGGCCTTGCGCGTGGCCGGAATGGAGATGCCGGGCAGACCGGTCACCACGACAGGCCGCTGCGGGAGTGCCATGAGATCGCGCGCCAGCACGCGCACGAGCGGGCCGCGCGCACCGATCACGACGGCGTCCACCCGCAGCTCGGTCAGCCGCGCCACCAGCCGGCGGTAGTCGATCCGCTCCACACGGTCGCGGCTCAGCCCGCTGCCGCTGAGCGCCGAGGCGAGCTGGGCGTCGCTCACGACCAGCGGCGTCTCGAACACCAGGAGCGAGGCATCCCATCGCTCCCCCACTCCGCCGAGGAGCGCCGCCGCCCACTTCACGTACGAGTCGGTGTCGGCGATCGCGACGACACACGGCCGCCGCGACCCCGCGGCGTCGGTACTCACGCGGGCACGCGGCGCAGCTTCGCCATCGGCGCGAGCTCGCCGGGATAGACGCGCTTGACGCCGTCGCCGAGAGCCGCCTCGATGACCCGGATGTCGCGCACGAGGTGATGAAGACCCGCGGGTTCGAGCGAAGCGGCGTGGTCGGAGCCCCACATCGTGCGGTCGAGCGTGATGTGCCGCTCCACCGCGACGGCACCCAGCGCCACCGCGGCGAGCGAGATCTGCAGGCCCCGCTCGTGGCCCGAGTACCCGACCGGCACACCCGGGTAGCGGTCGCGCAGGGCCGGGATGACGCGCAGGTTGGCTTCCTCGGGCTCCATCGGATACGTCGAGGTCGCGTGCATGAGCACGAGCCGGTCGGTGCCGAGCACGGTGATCGCGGCGTCGATCTGCTCGATCGTCGACATGCCCGTGGAGAGGATCACAGGCTTTCCGGTGTCGCGCAGCGCCTCCAGCAGCTCCACGTCGGTGAGCGACGCCGACGCCACCTTGTGGGCGGCGACGCCCAGGTCTTCGAGGAACGCGACGCTCGGAACATCCCAGGGCGAGGCGAACCACTCCAGCCCGCGCAGCAGCGCGTGATCCGAGATCTCGATGTACTCGTCCCGGTCGAACTCGACCCGGCGGCGGTAATCGAGGTAGGTCATGCGACCCCAGGGGGTGTCGCGGGGCAAGCCGCGCATGTGCTCGGGCGTCGCGATCTCGGGCGTGCGCTTCTGGAACTTGACGGCGTCGGCACCGGCGTCGGCGGCCACGTCGATGAGGCGCTTGGCGAGCTCGACGTCGCCGTTGTGATTGAGCCCGATCTCGGCGATCACGTAGGCGGGCCGTCCGCCTCCGACGACGCGGGATCCGATGGTGACGGTCATGGTGCCTCCAGGCGTGCGGTGGGGTGCTCGTGTGCTTCGACCGGCGCGGTCGTCGCCGTCCGGCCCGCCAGCACGCGATCGGCGAGGTCGCGCACGGCTCCGTCGCCGCCTGCGCGGTCGAGCACGACGCGTGCGGCGGAGAGAACGAGCGGGTGCGCGCCGGAGACGGCGACCGGCCACCCGACGAGACCGAGGCAGCCGAGATCGTTGACGTCGTTGCCCAGATACGCGATGCGCGCGAGCGCGATCCCCCGCTCGTCGGCCCACTCGCGCAGCGCGGCGGCCTTGTCGGCGACGCCCTGACGCGCCTCGACGCCGAGCTTGCGGGCGCGGGCGGCCACGACGGGGTTCGTCTCGGTGGAGAGGATGAGGACAGGGATGCCGGCGGCCCGCAGCAGCGCGACGCCCATGCCGTCCGAACGGCTCACGGTGGCCGACTCGACGCCGTTCTCGTCGACGTGGACGGTGTCATCGGTGTGCACGCCGTCGAAGTCGGTGACGACCGCGTCGGCCGGGATCGCGACGTCGCGCTCGTGTCGGAGGTCGATGAGCGGCGCGAGACGGCGCGCCAGTTCGAGCTCGTCGGCGGTGTCGATCTCGAGCGCTGTCCGTGGTGAGACCTCGGCGATGCCGACGCTGCCGAAGAAGCGATGCTGCGCCGCCCGGAACCCGGCCGCGCGCAGAACGTAGAAGCCGCCCGTCTCGAGGTAGTGGGGCTCTCGATCCTGCCGGCGTGGACGCACGTCGATGTCGTGGTCGACCGGCTCAGCGGCGCCGCCGAGGCCCTTCTCCCAGAGGAAACCGTACGTCTCGACCCCCGAGAAGACGCTGTCGCGCCGGCGCGAACGCACGAGCTGCACGGCGGCGGTGAGCGCGTCGACGTCGATGAACGGCGAGGTCGCCTGCAGAAACACGAGGATCCCGACATCGACCGCGCGCGCCTGGAGCTCATCGAGAGCGTGCAGCAGGGCGCTCTCGCTGCTGGCCTCGTCCCCAGCCAAGGCGGTCGGGCGCTCGACGACTTCGGCGCCCCACTCTGCAGCGACGGCGGCGATGTCGGGGTCGTCGGTGGTGACCACGACGCGGTCGACGGCCGCGCAGCGACGCGCCGCATCGACGGCGCGGGCGACGAGCGGCACGCCGCCGACGCGCTGCAGGTTCTTGCGCGGAACGCCCTTCGAGCCCCCGCGGGCCGGGATGACGGCGACGACCTCGCTCACGGCGCCGCCGTTCCCGCCGAACGCCGGGCCTGGCCGGTGAACACGCACGCTCCGGTTCCCGCGAGCACGAGGGGAAGGGTGGTGGTCGTGGTCGACGGCAGGGTGTGCACGTCCATCGGCTGACGCGCGCCGGCCAGCACGAGTTCGACGGGAAGACCGGCCTCGTGAACCCGGACGTGGGGAAGCGTCGCGACGGCGTCGAGCTGCTCCGTCGTCTCCCGACGATGCGGCAGGTACACGGCACCGTCGGCGGCGGCATCCCTCACCCATCGGAGGTAGTCGACGAGCAACATGCGCCCGTCGACCGGCAGCGCGCTGCCGAGCACGATGCGGCGGCCGAGCCCGGGTGCGGCGGGGGCGGCCGCGCGCGTCCACGAGAAGTCATGGCGACGGATGCCGAATCCGCGGTCCTCGAGCGCGTCGAGGCGGTCGGCACCGAGGTCGAAGGCGGTGAACATCCCGGCGCGGCGGGCGCCGGCGCGCCGTTGGACGAACTCGGCGGCGAAGGGTGCGACGAGCGTGGTGAGGCCGCGTTCTTCGACGTGGGGCCGTGCGTACGGAAGGCGGCCGAGGAGCGCGTCGGCGTAGGCGATGGCCTGTGCGCCGTCGTCGAGGAAGGTGACGCGCGCGGGGCGGAGCAGCGCGGCCGCGAGCCGGAACTGCCCCGAGAAGCCGTCGCCGACGAGCCAGTGGCCGTGGCGCGACAGCAGGCTCCAGGGGATGCCGAGGTACGGCTCGAGCGCACCGAAGCGCGCACCGCGCGCCACCAGCTCGTCCGCCGTCGCCGACATCTGGGGCGTCAGTCGCCCCGCCACCGGAACGGTCGTGCGGTGGGCCGCCGCCCACTCGGCGGCGCCGATGAGCTGCAGCGGCGACTCGACCCACGCCAGCACATCCTCACGCGCCATGGCGTCTCCTCTCGCGCTGTCACCTCACGGTGATCGCCCGGAGTGAACGCCACGGGTGCCGGAGCGCGACGGCCACCGGTCCGGGAAGTGAACGGCGGGTGTCGGCGGCCTCCACCCTCGGGCGTCGGCGGCACATGTCAGGATGAACGCGTGACCGACCGCCTGATGCTGCTCGACTCCGCGTCCCTGTACTTCCGCGCGTTCTACGGGGTGCCCGACACTGTGCGCGCACCCGACGGCACGCCGGTGAATGCGGTCCGCGGATTCCTCGACATCATCACGCGGCTCGTGACGACCTACCGGCCCACCCATCTCGTCGCCTGCTGGGACGACGACTGGCGCCCGCAGTGGCGCGTCGACCTGATCCCGACCTACAAGACGCATCGCGTCGCCGAGGTCGTCGCGAGCGGGCCCGACATCGAAGAGGTGCCCGACCCGCTCGAAGTGCAGGTTCCGGTGATCCGCGAGGCGCTCGACACCCTCGGCATCCGGATCGCGGGCGCACCCGCGCACGAGGCCGACGACGTGATCGGCACTCTGGCGACGACCTCCGCGATGCCGGTCGACATCGTGACCGGCGACCGCGATCTCTTCCAGCTCGTCGACGATGGGCGCGACGTCCGCGTCGTCTACACCGCGCGCGGCATGAGCAACCTCGAGGTGCTCACCGACGCCGCGGTGGTCGCGAAGTACGGCGTGCTGCCGTCGCAGTACGCCGACTTCGCCACCCTGCGCGGCGACTCCTCCGACGGACTGCCGGGAGTCGCCGGCATCGGCGAGAAGACCGCCGCCGGCCTGCTCGCGACGCACGGCGACCTCGCCGGCATCGTCGCCGCCGCCGAACGCGGCGAGGGCATGGCGGCCGGTGTGCGGGCGAAGGTGCTCGCGGGCCTCCCGTATCTCGCCGTCGCTCCTCGCGTCGTGGCGGTCGTGCGCGATCTCCCGCTCGAGGTGCCCGACCCGCGCCTGAGCCCCCTCGATGAACAGGCGAAAGCGGCTGCTGCCGCCCTCGCCGAGCGGTGGGCCCTCGGCGCGTCGATGACCAGGATCGTCGACGCGCTCGACACCGTCTGACCAGCCGCGCCCCGCCCGGAGAGGTCGGCCGTCAGGCGCCCCGCTCGCGCCCGGTCCACTCCCGCAGCCGGTCCAGCGGCCACGTCGTGATGATGCGCTCGGGAGGAACGCCCAGCCGCTCCGCGCGCTCCGCCCCGTAGTCCAGCAGCGAAAGCTGACCGGGCGCATGCGCGTCGGAATCGATGGAGAAGAGGCATCCGATCTCCAGCGCCAGCATCATGAGCTCGTCCGGGGGATCCTGTCGCTCGGGCCGCGAGTTGATCTCGACGGCGACGCCGTGCGCCTCGCACGCCTCGAACACCGCGCGCGCGTCGAAGGTCGACGGCGGCCTGGTGCCCCGAGATCCCTCGACGAGGCGGCCGGTGACGTGCCCCAGCACGTCGACGCGCGGATCGGACACGGCCGCGACCAGCCGCCGCGTCATGGGCCCGCGCTCCATCCGGAGCTTGGAGTGGGCCGACGCGACCACCACGTCGAGGCGCTCGAGCAGCTCGGGCTCCTGGTCGATGCCGCCATCCTCGAGGATGTCGACCTCGATCCCCGACAGCAGAGTGAACCCCTCGCCGCTCATGCCTGCCACCACCTCGAGCTGCGCCCGCAGGCGCTCCGGCGACAGCCCGTTGGCCACGGTCAGGCGCGGCGAGTGGTCGGTGAGCGCAAGGTATTCGTGACCGAGCCGCCGCGCCGCGGCCACCATCAGGTCGATCGAGGTGAGGCCGTCCGACCAGTCGCTGTGCGAGTGCAGGTCGCCGCGCAGCAGCGGTCGCAGCGTGGACGCGCGCTCCACGCCCGCCCGCTCGCGCAGATCCGCGAGGTAGCCCGGCACCCCGCCGGCGAGCGCCTCCTGGATCACCGCGAAGGTGGAATCGCCGATGCCTTTGCGGCGACGAAGGGCCGCAGCATCCCGGAGCTCCTCGTCGCTCAGCCCCAGAATGGCGTCCGCAGCGGTGCGGAACGCCTTCGACTTGTAGCGCGAGGAGCGCTCGCGCTCGAGCAGCGTCGCGATCTCGGAGAGGGCATCATAGGGATCCACGTGGCCGGTCCCCGCAGTTCAGGAGACGAACGAGCGCTTGATCACCACCGGCACGCTCGCGAGGCGGTGGATCGCCCAGCCGAAGAGGATCGAGAGCACCCCCATGCCCGCGGCGAAGAGGGCGACGCCGTACGCCACCACCGACGTGAAGAGGGAGGCCCGCAGGAACGAGGCCTGCATCACGGTCGCGCGCACCGGGTCGTCCTGGTCGAGCTCGGCGTAGGTCTTGCCGCCCGACGCCTCGAGCGCGTGGGTGTTGATGATGTCGGCCTGCACATAGGCCGTGAACGGGCCGGTCACCTGCTGGCCCTGGAAGGCCGCGGCATCGTCGGGGATGGTGATGTTCTCAGCCGTGAGCTGGCTGGTCACTCCGATCCACGCGATGATGCCCACCACGATGAGCAGCACGCCGCCGATGATCCCGAGGATGCCGACGGCCTTCACGAGGCCGACGCTCTTGACGGGGGGCTCGACCGTGTCGGTGGTGCGGGGCTCTTCCTGGCTCATGCCGTCCTCCTCGAAAACGGGTTCGTTGAGCCACACGCTAGCGGCGGGTCCCGGCGTCGGGGAAGAGCGCCTCGCCGTGCATATCGCCGTCAGGCGGCGAGGCTGCGCGTGGTCTCGACCCAGCGCTCGAGCGTGGCCGTGGCGGCACCGCTGTCGATGGCCAGTGCGGCGTCGTCCCGTGCCTCCGCGAGGCGCTCGAGGATCGGCCGCTGCACCTGGGCGGCGTCGCGGAAGAGCCGGTACGCGACGATGCCGGCAGCGGCGTTGAGCAGCACGATGTCGCGCACCGCGCCCTCCTCACCGCCGAGCACCCGCCGCACGACCGCGGCGTTGTGAGCCGGATCGCCGCCGAGCAGGTCCTCGATGTCGGCGAGCGGGATGCCGAGGTCGCGGGGGTCGAGGTCGTGCTCGTGGATGTCGCCGCGGCTCACCTCCCACAGTCGGCTGTGCCCGGTCGTGGTGAGCTCGTCCAGGCCGTCGTCGCCGCGGAAGACCAGGGCGGTGGCCCCGCGCGTGCGGAAGACGCCCGTGATCAGCGGGACGCGGTCGAGGTGCGCGACGCCGACCGCGTTCGCCTCGGCACGGGCCGGGTTGCACAGGGGGCCGAGGAAGTTGAAGACGGTGGGCACGCCGAGCTCGCTGCGCGTCGCCCCGGCGTGCCGGAAACCAGGGTGGAACGCGGCGGCGAAGGCGAACGTGATGCCGGCGCGCGAGAGGGTCTCTGCGACGGCGTCGGGCGAGAGCGCGAGGTCGACGCCGAGCGCCCCCAGCACGTCCGACGAACCGGACGACGAGCTCGCCGCCTTGTTGCCGTGCTTCACGACCGGAATGCCGGATGCCGCGGCCACCAGTGCCGACATGGTCGAGACGTTGACGGTGCCGAAGCGGTCGCCGCCGGTCCCCACGATGTCGAGCACCGCGGCGTCGACCGGAAGCGGCAGCGCAGCCTCCAGGATCGCGTCGCGGAAGCCCACGATCTCGTCGACCGTCTCCCCCTTGGCTCGCAGTGCGACCAGGAAGCCGGCCAGCTGCGAGGGCGTCGCGCGGCCCGACATGATCTGGCGCATCGCCCACGTGGATTCCGAGACACTGAGGTCGCGCCGCTCCAGCAGCGTGGTGAGGATGTCCGGCCAGGTGTAGAGCTCCGCCATAAGCAGCAAGCCTAGCCGCGGGCCCGAATCGGAACGTTTTCGTGACACGGCGTACCTCGCCGAGCGATTCTGCGTCTTCACCACGGGTTCACGGCAGAGTCGCAGCGAGCTTTTAGGTTCCCCTAAGTCACCGCAGACCCGAAGACATGACCTCCGATGCGAAAATCGCCGTCGAGGATCGGCCATAATGGGGAGCGTGACGACCTCCACAGCGACCTACTCCCAGGCCATGCGGTCCGTCAAGCGGCCGGATCCGGTCGCCGTCGGAACCATCGTGTGGCTCGGCAGCGAGGTGATGTTCTTCGCGGGTCTCTTCGCGATCTACTTCACCCTGCGCAGCACTTCGCCCGAACTGTGGGCGCAGGAGACGCAGCTGCTGAACATCCCCTATGCGACCGTCAACACGATCATCCTCGTGCTGTCGTCGGTCACCTGCCAGATGGGCGTGTTCGCCGCGGAGCGCTTCCAGCCCTACTCGCTGAAGAAGCGCGGCTGGCTCGGCTGGGGCATGGTCGAGTGGTTCTGGCTGACCTTCGCCCTGGGCGCGATCTTCGTCTCGGGCCAGGTGTGGGAGTACGCCCAGCTCGTCACCGAGGGCATGCCGATCAGCGCGAACTCGTACGCGTCGGCCTTCTACCTCACCACCGGCTTCCACGCCCTCCACGTGACGGGCGGCCTCATCGCCTTCCTCCTCGTGATCGGCCGCGCGTACGCCGTCAAGAACTTCGGGCGCAAAGAGATGACGTCCTCGATCGTCGTGTCGTACTACTGGCACTTCGTCGACGTCGTCTGGATCGCCCTCTTCCTCGTCATCTACTTCCTCAAGTGAGAGCGGAGCTGAAACCCGACATGGCACGAGAGACCACGCGCCGCTCAGGCCGCCGCAGCCCCTGGGCCGCAGCAGCACTGATCGGCATCGGCCTGCTCATCACCGGCGGCGTCTATGCCGGCGCATCGGCCGCGATGGCGGCCACGGGGCCGGAGACCACCGTCGCGAACTCCGCGCTCACGGTCGAGGACGGCCAGAGGCTCTTCCAGGCCAACTGCGCCACCTGCCACGGCCTCGACGTGCAGGGCACGGAAGACGGCCCGTCGCTCTACGGGGTCGGCGAGCTCGCGGTCCACTTCCAGATGAGCACCGGTCGCATGCCGCTGCAGATGCAGGGCCCGCAGGCTCCGCAGAAGCCGGCGCAGTTCACCGATGAGCAGATCGCCGCGATCGGCGAGTACATCCAGTCGATCGCGCCGGGGCCGTCCTTCCCCGACGACGAGGTCCTGGACGGCAAGGGCAACACGTCCGAGGGCGGCGAGCTCTTCCGCATCAACTGCGCCATGTGCCACAACGTGGCCGGGGCCGGCGGTGCGCTCACCGAGGGCAAGTACGCACCGAACCTGCACAGCACGACTCCGCTCAACATGTACGCGGCCATGGTCACGGGTCCCCAGAACATGCCGGTGTTCAACGACATGACGCTGACCACCGAAGAGAAGCGCGACATCATCACCTACCTGCTCTACCTGCAGGACAACGAGTCGGCGGGCGGCTTCTCGCTCGGCTCGCTCGGCCCCGTCTCCGAGGGCCTCTTCATCTGGATCTTCGGCATCGGCTCGCTGATCGCCATCACCGTGTGGATCACGGCGAAGTCCAACTGATCTACGTACGACACACGCAACACTGACGAGGAGCAGCATGGCCCACGAGGACGACCCGCTCGAGCACGAGAGGGCTTCCTGGAAGCCCTCCCCCGGGCTCGCCGTCGCGGTCCCCGACCCGGTGCACAACCCTGGGCTCCCCCCGCACCGCGAGCGGATGACCGACACGGACCCCGCCGCGATGCAGCGGGCCGTGCGCACGATCTACACGCTGTTCTACCTGTCGATCGCCGGAAGCATCTGGGCGATCGCGGCCTACATGCTCTTCCCGATCGAGAGCGGCCGGATCGTCGACATCCGCAACAACAACCTCTTCGTCGGGCTCGGCATCGCCCTCGCGCTGCTGGCCATCGGCATCGGCGCCATCCACTGGTCCAAGGCCGTCATGTCCGACAAGGAGTTCGTCGAGCCTCGCCACGCGACCCGCGGTCGTGACACGACGCGCGAGGCGGCGATCAAGGCGTTCGCCGACGCCGATGCCGACTCGGGCTTCGGGCGCCGCGCGATGGTCCGCAACTCCCTCATCGCTGCGCTCGTGGCATCCGTCGTCCCGGGCGTGGTGCTCTTCCGCGGGCTCGCGCCGTTCAACTCGCCCGAGCGGCCGCACGCGGGCGACCCCGTGTACCTCCTCGAGCACACGATGTGGAAGGAAGGGATGCGCCTGGCGCACGACCCCTCCGGCGAGCCGATCCGCGCGGCCGACCTCACTCTCGGGTCCGCCGTGCACGTCATCCCCGAAGCTCTCGCCGAGGTCTCGCACAGCGAGGGCTACCTCGAGGAGAAGGCCAAGGCGATCGTCCTCCTGGTCCGCCTGCTGCCCGAGCAGCTGACGGAGTCCGAGGAGCGCAAGGAGTGGTCGTACAACGGCATCGTCGCGTACTCCAAGGTGTGCACGCACGTCGGCTGCCCCGTCGCCCTCTACGAGCAGCAGACCCACCACCTGCTGTGCCCGTGCCATCAGTCGCAGTTCGACGTCACCGACCACGCCAAGGTCATCTTCGGACCTGCGGCACGTCCGCTGCCGCAGCTGCCGATCACCGTCGACGACGAGGGCTATCTGGTCGCCCGGAGCGACTTCCTCGAACCCGTCGGCCCGAGCTTCTGGGAGCGTCATTGAGCACCGCAACCCCTACCCGGCCTGAGGCTCCCGCGGCTCCCGTCTCGCCCAACGGACGCGACAAGCCTCTCGGTGGCCGCTTCATCGGCGCCACCGCCAACTACATCGACGAGCGCACGAGCCTCTCGGGCTTCGTGAAGGAGCTCGGCCGCAAGATCTTCCCCGACCACTGGTCGTTCATGCTCGGCGAGATCGCCATGTGGGCATTCGTCGTCATCCTCCTGACCGGAACGTTCCTGACGTTCTTCTTCCAGGCCTCGATGACCGAGACCCACTACGACGGCGCGTTCATCCCGATGCGCGGCGTCGAGATGTCGGCCGCCATGGCCTCGACCCTCGAGATCTCGTTCGACCTGCGCGGCGGCCTGCTCGTGCGCCAGATCCACCACTGGGCCGCCCTCGTGTTCGTCGCCGGCATCGGCGTGCACATGCTGCGGGTGTTCTTCACCGGCGCGTTCCGCAAGCCCCGCGAGCTGAACTGGGTGATCGGCTTCGTGCTCTTCATCCTGGCGATGGGCGAGGGCTTCACGGGCTACTCGCTCCCCGACGACGTGCTCTCCGGCAACGGTCTCCGCATCATCGACGGCATGGTCAAGGGCATCCCGATCATCGGCACCTGGACGTCGTTCCTGCTGTTCGGCGGAGAGTTCCCCGGCACCGCGATCGTCGGCCGCCTGTACACGCTGCACATCCTGCTACTCCCCGCCATCCTGGTGGGACTGCTCGTGGTCCACCTGATGCTGATGGTGATCAACAAGCACACGCAGTTCGCGGGCGCCGGCCGCACCAACAGCGTGGTCGTCGGGTACCCCATGATGCCGGTCTACATGTCGAAGATGGGCGGCTTCCTGTTCATCACGTTCGGCGTGATCGTGCTCATCGCCTCGCTCTTCACGATCAACCCGATCTGGAACTACGGCCCGTACGACCCGTCACCCGTCTCCGCCGGCACCCAGCCGGACTGGTACATCGGCTTCGCAGACGGCATGCTGCGCCTGATCCCGCCGGGCTGGGAGGTCGTGTTCCTCGACCGCACGTGGTCGTTCAACATCCTCGTGCCGCTCACCGTGATCGGCATCTTCATCGTGCTCGTCATGATCTACCCGTTCATCGAGGCCTGGGTGACCGGCGACAAGCGCGAGCACCACATCGCCCAGCGTCCGCGCAACGCGGCGACCCGCACGGCCATCGGTGCGGCGGGGGTCACGGCATACGCGGTCATGTGGGCTGCGGCATCGTCCGACATCATCGCCACGCACTTCTGGCTGACGATGGAAGGCGTGATCCACACGCTGCAGGTGCTGCTCATCGCGGGCCCGATCATCGCCTACTTCGTCGCGAAGCGCCTTGCCATCGCGCTGCAGAAGAAGGACCGCGAGATCGCCTTGCACGGCTACGAGTCGGGTCGGATCGTCCGCCTCCCCGGCGGCGAGTACATCGAGGTGCACCAGCCGGTCGACGAGTACGAGCGCTTCAAGCTCGCCGACTTCGACACCTACGAGCCGCTCGTGGTGCGGCCGAACGCCAAGGGCCAGATCCCGTGGCACGAGAACCTTCGTGCGTCGATCTCGCGCTGGTTCTTCGAGGACCGTCTCACGCCCGTCACCCAGAGCGAACTCGACGCGGCACTGGCTCACCAGCACCACGATCTCGAGCACATCGCTGAGGAAGAAGACGCCGAGCTGCAGGCCGCCCACGAGCGCGCCGGCGTGCCCGACGCCCCGCACAAGCCCATCGACGACGGAAAGCACGGCGAGGTGCCCGTGCGCCCCTCGAACGTGATCGTCCCCGAGCCGGAGGCGGGCACCAAGGCGCCGCGCAACCGCGAGAAGGAGATCGACCAGTAGGTCGTCACCGCTTCGTCGACGGATGCCCCGGCCCGATCATCACGATCGTGCCGGGGCATCCGTCATTTCGGGTTCGGCGCCTCACCCCGTGTCCCGAGTCGGCCGCTGTGGTCGCTTCCCACCCGGGAAGCGGCACCACGGGCCGACTCGCGCTTCAGGCGCTGTCTCAGGCGCCGGGAGGCCGCCGGGAGTTCGGGTGGCGCAACACGCGGGATGGACGGACGGATGCCGCGTGCCGCGCCACCAGAGCTGCAGGTTCGGCGCGCCGACGCGTCATGGCCCGGCCAGCAGCGCTCTGCAGGGTCGGCAGGATCCCGTCGCAGGTTGTCCGCCGACGCCGGGAGCGTCATCTGCTCGCTGACGTAGCGTGGTGTCATGACCGACGCGCTCAGCTACTTCTCCACCAAGCTCGCCCTCGAGACCGATCCCTCCGACGTGTATGAGGCGCAGAAGGCCGGCGAGCGATTCGTCCTCGTCGACGTCCGCGGTGAGGAAGCGTGGGCACAGGGCCGCATCGTCGGCGCCATCCACATGCCGTACCGCGAGATCGCCGAGCGTGCACCCCGTGAGATCGCCGCCTCCACACCGGTCGTCGTGTATTGCTGGAGCCCCGGCTGCAACGCCGGCGCAAAGGGCGCCCTCGAGTTCGCGAAGCTCGGCTTCGCCGTCAGAGAGATGATCGGCGGCTACGAATACTGGGTGCGTGAGGGTCAACCGACCGAGAACGATGAGGGCGCACTCCCCCGCGTGTTCGACGCGCAGGTGATGGTCGTGCGCGCTCCTGTCGCGGGCTGAGTGGCTGCACGCCGCGAGAGAAAGAAGATGGCCCCGTCAGGAGACGGGGCCATCTTCGTACGGTCTGAAGGACCGGAAGAGCCGGATCAGCGGGCGAAGTATCCGCGATAGTACTCGTAAACCCAGCCGACGATGGCGACCACGAACACGCCGATGCCGATCGGCATGAGCCAGGCGCCCACGGCGAGACCGATCATGCCCAGCGACGCCGAGAAGGCCAGAACGATGGGCCACCACGACCAGGGGCTGAACTCACCCAGCTCCGGGTCGCCGTCGTCGATGTCGGACGTCAGGATGTCTTCCGGGAGCTCGCCGCCCTGGGCCTTGTGCACCCTGCCGACGTAGAACGCGATGAGTGCGCCCATGAGGGAGGTGAAGAGGAGCGCGATGCTGCCGACCCACTCGATCGAGAGCGTGACCGTCTCCCACATCTGCTGGCCGCCGGTGGCGTTCGTGTCCCAGTGCGAGATCAGGTTCCACGCGGTGTAGATCACCGCGACCAGGAAGAAGAACGCGGACAGCAGCCACCAGAGTCCGGTGTTCGTGCGCACCTTACTTCACCTCTCCATCGGCGAGGTCGGCAACCGGGGCTTCGGGGGCGTCCTTCGCCGGACCGACGCCCACCGGGATACCTGCCTCGGGGTGGTTCAGGTCGAACGCGGGCCGCTCGCTGCGGATGCGCGGGATCGACGTGAAGTTGTGACGCGGCGGCGGGCAGGAGGTCGCCCACTCGAGCGAAGCCCCGTAGCCCCACGGGTCGTTGACCGTGACCTTCGGCGCCTTGCGCGACGTGATCCACACGTTGAAGAGGAAGGGGATCATCGAAGCGCCGAGGATGATGGCGCCGATCGTGGAGACCTGGTTGCCCACCGTGAAGCCGTCCTGCTCCGCGTAGTCCGCGTAGCGGCGCACCATGCCGTCCACGCCCAGCCAGTGCTGGATCAGGAAGGTCATGTGGAAGCCGATGAACAGCATCCAGAAGTGGACGTAGCCGAGACGCTCGTTGAGCATGCGCCCGGTCCACTTCGGCCACCAGAAGTAGAAGCCGGCGAACATCGCGAACACGACCGTCCCGAAGACGACGTAGTGGAAGTGCGCCACGACGAAGTACGAGTCCGACAGGTGGAAGTCGAGCGGCGGCGAGGCCAGGATCACGCCGGTCAGACCACCGAACACGAACGAGACGAGGAACCCGAGCGCGAACACCATGGGGGTCTCGAAGGTCACCGACCCTCGCCACATCGTGCCGATCCAGTTGAAGATCTTCACGCCCGTCGGCACCGCGATGAGCATCGTCATCAGGGCGAAGAACGGCAGCAGGACCGCACCGGTCACGTACATGTGGTGTGCCCAGACCGCCACCGAGAGGGCGGCGATCGCGATCGTGGCGTAGACCAGCGTCTTGTACCCGAAGATCGGCTTGCGGCTGAAGACCGGGAAGATCTCCGACACGATGCCGAAGAACGGCAGCGCGATGATGTACACCTCGGGGTGGCCGAAGAACCAGAACAGGTGCTGCCACAGCAGCACGCCGCCGTTCGCCGGGTCGTAGATGTGAGCGCCGAGCACGCGGTCGGCGGCAGCGGCCAGGATCGCGGCGGCGAGCACCGGGAAGGCCATCAGAACCAGGATGCTGGTGACCAGCGTGTTCCACGAGAAGATCGGCATGCGCCACATGGTCATGCCGGGCGCGCGCATCGTGATGATCGTCGTGATGAAGTTCACCGCGCCGAGGATCGTGCCGAAACCGCTCATGCCGAGGCCGAGCATCCACAGATTGCCGCCGGCGCCGGGCGAGAACGAGGCGTTGGCGAGCGGCTGATAGGCGAACCAGCCGAACGCAGCGGCACCCTGCGGGGTGAGGAAGCCCGAGACCGCGATCGTCGAGCCGAACAGGAACAGCCAGAACGCGAAGGCGTTCAGCCGCGGGAACGCGACGTCAGGTGCACCGATCTGCAGCGGCAGGATGGCGTTCGCGAAGCCGGCGAAGAGCGGCGTCGCGAACATCAGCAGCATGATCGTGCCGTGCATCGTGAAGAGCTGGTTGTACTGCTCCTTCGTCGGGATGATCTGCATCCCGGGCTCGAAGAGCTCCGCACGGATGATCAGCGCCATCACTCCGCCGAGGAGGAAGAAGACGACGGACGAGATGAGGTACAGGTAGCCGATCGTCTTGTGGTCGGTGGAGGTGATCCACTTGACGATGATGTTGCCCTTCTGCTCGACGCGCGAGGCGCTGAGCAGTGCGGCCTGACGCGGGGGCAGCGTGGTGGGGCGACCCTGCGTCGTCTCCTGGAGCGGAAGCGTCGTCGCCATGATCAGTGATCTCCCTCTTCGGATGCCTCGCCCGAACCGCCCGTGCCGGGGAAGTTCTGCAGACGGTCGTATTCGTCGTTGATGTCACCGGTCTGGCCGGCCGCACGCAGCGAGGCGAGGTAGTCCTCGTACTCGGCCTCGCTGACGACCTCCACGTTGAAGAGCATCATCGAGTGGTACTCACCGCAGAGTTCGGCGCACTTGCCGGCGTACGTGCCCTCGCGGGTCGGCGTGAAGGACCAGTAGTTGTCCTTGCCGATGTACATGTCTTTCTTGTACAGGAAGTCGATGATCCAGAACGAGTGGATCACGTCGCGCGACTGCAGCTTGATCTTGACCGACTTGTCGACGGGCAGAACCAGCGTGGGCAGGTCGCTGACGACGTCGCCGCGCTCGTCGGTCTGCGCCTGGACGCCCATGGACCAGACCGTGTCGTCGTCGCTCTCGCCGTCGTACTGGAAGTCCCACGACCACTGCTTGCCGATCGCGGTGATGGAGACGTCGGGCTCGTCGTACTGCGTCTCGAGGATGGTCTGATCGCGCGCCGTGAAGGCGAAGAAGCCGATCACGAGGATGAGCGGCACGATCGTGTAGAAGATCTCGATCGGCATGTTGTAGCGCATCTGGACGGGCAGACCCATCTGGCCCTTGCGCCGGCGGTATGCGATCGCCGCCCACCCCATCAGTCCCCACGTGACGATGCCCACGACCAGCAGCACGATCCAGGAGTTGACCCACAGACCGGCGACCATGTCGGTGTGGTTCGTGGCCGCCTGGCCGTCTTCGGTGAACCCGGGAAGGAAGCCGTGCAGCTCGGTCGGGGTGCATCCGGCGAGGACTGCTGCCGCTGCGATCCCTACCGGGAGAACGGCCCAGCGGATACGGCGTTTCGAAGGCACGTTGCACCTTTCCGATCACGAACAGGACTCCTGCAAGTCTAGGGCAAGCGCCCAGCCTACTCAGGCCATCTATCCAGGTTCGGTCGTGTCGGAGAGACGGAAAAAGGCGGGCCCGGGCGCCATTCGAAGCGCGCCGGACCCGCCGGAATTGTCTTCCGATCCTGAGCGGGTCAGGATCGTGCCGATCAGTGGAAGCTGTCGCCGCAGGCGCAGGAGCCGGCCGCGTTGGGGTTGTCGATGGTGAACCCCTGCTCGGAGATGGTGTCCTTGAAGTCGATCGTCGCGCCGTCGAGGTACGGGACGCTCATGTCGTCGACGATGACTTCCACGCCCTCGAAGTCGACGGTCTTGTCCCCATCGAGGTAGCGCTCATCGAAGTAGAGCTGGTAGATCAGGCCGCTGCAGCCGCCGGGCTGCACGGCGACCCGCAGCCGCAGGTCGTCGCGTCCTTCCTGCTCGAGCAGACTCTTCACCTTGCCGGCGGCGGCATCGGTCAGGAGCACACCGTGGTCGCGGGCGGTCTGCTCGGTCGTCAGTGCGGTGTCGGTCATGGCACTCCTCCAGACGGGCCGCCTCGGATCTGCATCACGTCAGGCGGCGGGATGCCTCGATTCTACGCACCCTCGCCGGGAGGTGGCTCCGAGACGGCCGTGTCGGCGGCCGTCCCGGACCCCCCGGGTCTCAGCCGGCCCGCCCGTCGAGCTTCTCCAGGAGCAGCGCCTCGGCCACGACGGCGTTGCGGAACGTCTCCAGGTGAAGGGATTCGTTGGGGCTGTGCGCCTTGGCGTGCGGGTCCTCCACCCCCGTGACGAGGATCTGAGCACCGGGGAACTCCCGCACGAGGTCGGCAATGAAGGGGATGGACCCGCCCACCCCGATGTCGACGGATTCGACGCCGTAGCCCTCGTGCAGCGCTTCGCGCGCGGCCTCGACGGCCCACCCCGACGTGTCGACGAGGAACGCGTCGCCGTAGTCCTGATCGCGGAACTCCAGCTCCGCACCGAACGGCGCGTGCTCGCGGAGGTGGCGCTCGATGGCCGCATACGCCTCGCGCGCCGGCTGACCGGGCGCGATGCGCGCGCTGATCACGACGGAGATCTCGGGGCTCAGCGTGTTCGACGCGTTCACGACGCTCGGCGCATCGATGCCCGTGACGGTGATCGACGGCTTGTTCCAGATGCGGCTCAGGATGGTGCCCCGGCCGATCGGCGAGACGCCGTCGGGAAGCCCGGCCTCATCGCGCAGGGTCTCCTCGCTGTAGGCCGGGGTCTCGGCATCCCGCTCGGTGAGGCCCGAGACGGCCACGGCACCGTCTTCGTCCCACAGGGTGGCGAGCAGCTTGACCGTCGCCATCATGGCGTCGGGCACTGCGCCGCCGAACATGCCGGAGTGCGACGCGTGCGCGAGCGTGCGAACGCGGAGCGTGAACCGCGTGTTGCCGCGGAGCGACACCGTCAGCGCAGGTGTCCTGTCATCCCAGTTGCCGGAGTCGGCCACGACGATGACGTCGGCGCGGAGGGCATCGGCGTTGTCCGAGAGGAACTGTGCGAACGAGCGGGAGCCCGCTTCCTCCTCCCCCTCGAAGAAGAGCGCCACCCCGAGGTCGAAGTCATCGCCGAGGGCTTCCTTCAGAGCGCGGAGCGCAGCCAGATGGGCCATGACTCCGGCTTTGTCGTCCGCGGCGCCGCGGCCGTACAGGCGACCACCGCGGACGGTGGGCTCGAAGGGCGACGACTCCCAGAGCGACTCGTCGCCGACCGGCTGCACGTCGTGGTGCGCGTAGAGCAGGATCGTGGGGCGGCCGTTGCGCGCAGCCCGGGTGGCGAGCACGGCCGGGTTGCCCTGCTCCCCCGTCCCGGGGATCGCCGCGGTGCGGATCTCCACCGTCTCGAACAGCCCGGTCTCACGGACGAGATCCGCGACCGCCTCGGCGCTGCGCCGCACCTGGACGGGGTCGAACCCCGGAAAGGCGACGGACGGGATGCGCACGAGCCCGCCCAGATCGGCGAGGGCGGAGGGGATGCCGGATGCCGCGGCATGACGCACGGCATCCTGTCGGGAGAGGTCAAGGGTCATGCGGGTAATCTTAAGTGCACCCCTTCTCCGCACCTCGAGGAACATCCGTGGCCAAGAACTCCGAATCCGTGCCGAACGACGCCCCCTCCGAGGGAACCGTCCTGAACGGCACGCCCACCGGCAAGGGCCGCGCCACCCCCTCGCGGGCCGAGCGCGAGGCTGCGCGCAAGCGTCCCCTCGTGCCCGACACCAAGGAGGCGAAGGCGCGCGCCAAGGCCGACCTCGCCGCCCAGCGCGAGAAGGCACGCATCGGCATGGCCAACGGCGACCAGCGCTACCTCCCGGCGCGCGACCAGGGCCCGCAGCGCAAGTTCGTCCGGGACTGGGTGGACGCCGGCTGGCACCTCGGCGAGGCGGTCATGCCTGCCATGGTCCTCGTGATCCTGGCGACCTTCCTTCCGATCGCCGCCCTGCAGTACTACGCATTCGTCGGCCTGTGGATCTTCATCCTCTTCGTCGTCGGCGACATGGTGATCACGTCGATCACGGTCAGGCGCGCGGTCAAGAAGAAGTTCGGCGAGGGCAAGGTCGAGAAGGGCCTGGGCTGGTACGCCGCCATGCGCACGGTGCAGATGCGCTTCCTCCGCCTGCCGAAGCCGCAGGTGAAGCGCGGCCAGAAGCCGGCCTGATCCCGAGCCTTCCCGCGCCGGCCGCGCGCCAGACCGCGGTCAGCGGCCCTCTGCGAGACCGCGGTTGATCTGCCGCGCCCAGAGCGGCCCGCGGTAGAGGAATGCCGTGTAGCCCTGCACGAGGGTGGCTCCGGCATCCAACCGCTCCCGCACGTCGGCCGCGGTCTCGACGCCGCCGACCGAGATGACGGCGAAGTCAGCGGGCACCGTGGTGCGCAAGAGCCGCAGCACCTCCAGCGCGCGTGCCTTCAGCGGCGCGCCCGAGAGTCCCCCGTCGCCGGCGGCGGCCACAGTCGCCGCGTCGGTCGCGAGACCCTCGCGGGAGATCGTGGTGTTCGTCGCGATGATGCCCGCGAGGCCGGCGTCCACAGCGAGGTGTGCGATCGCCGCGACCTCGTCGTCGGGCAGGTCCGGAGCGATCTTCACCAGCAGCGGGGTCGAGCCGGCGGCGTGGCGGACCGCGTCGAGGAGCGGGCGCAGTGTCTCGACCGCCTGCAATCCGCGCAGGCCCGGGGTGTTGGGTGACGACACATTGACGACGAGGTAGTCGGCCAGTGGCGCCAGCAGCGTCGCGCTGCGCACGTAGTCGGCCGTCGCCTCGGCGACGTCGACCACGCGGCTCTTGCCGATGTTGACGCCCAGCACCGCACGACGCGACCGCTTGCGGAGCTTGCGCAGGCGCGCGGCTGCGGCCGCGGCGCCGTGATTGTTGAAGCCCATGCGGTTGACCACCGCCCGGTCGGGGATCAGGCGGAACAGCCGCGGGCGCGGGTTGCCGTCCTGCGGGATGGCGGTCACCGTGCCCACCTCGACGTGCCCGAACCCGAGCGCGTGGAGGCCGGCGGCGCCCTTGACGTCCTTGTCGAATCCCGCCGCCACGCCGAACGGAGACTCGAAGAGCAGCCCCAGCGCCGTGGTGGCGAGCTGCGGTGCGGGCCGGGTGATGGCACGTGCCGCCCAGGAGAAGGGCCTGAGCCCCAGCATCCGGATCACGACCATCGCGGCGTGGTGTGCCGACTCTGGATCCATGCGCGACAGCACCGTGCGGAAGAGGAGGGGATACATCCCTCCTAGGCTATCCGGTCACTCTGCCGCGGCCTGCGCGCTCTCCTCGTGCATTCGGGCGGCACGCCCGTGGTCGACGCGCAGCTGCTCGATGGCCGCCTCGAAGTCCTCGAGCGAGTCGAACGCCTGGTAGACGCTCGCGAAGCGGAGGTAGGCGACTTCGTCGAGGTCGCGCAGCGGCCCGAGGATCGCGAGCCCGATCTCGTTGGCGTCGAGCTGGGAGGCACCCGTCTGCCGGATGCTCTCCTCGACGGTCTGCGCGAGCATCGCGAGGTCCGCCTCGGTGACCGGCCGGCCCTGGCATGCCTTGCGCACGCCCGACATGACCTTCTCGCGACTGAACGGCTCGATCACACCGGAACGCTTGATGACGTTGAGACTGGCGGTCTCGATCGTGGTGAACCGGCCGCCGCACTGGGGGCACTGCCTGCGGCGACGGATGCTGAGACCGTCGTCGCTGGTGCGTGAGTCGATGACGCGCGAATCGGCGTGGCGGCAGAACGGGCAGTGCATGGCAGAGACAGCCTACGCCGCGATCGCGGTGTCAGTCCTGGAACCGGGCGGTGATGGCCTCGCCGTGCGCGGGAAGCGCCTCCGCCTCCGCGAGGGTGACAATGGCCTCGTGGACGGCGGCGAGAGCGTCGCGGTCATACTCGACGACCTGCTGCGGCCGAAGGAAGGTCGCCGCCGAGAGCCCCGACGAGTAGCGCGCCTGTCCGCCGGTGGGCAGGACGTGATTGCTGCCGGCGAGGTAGTCGCCGAGGCTGACGGGCGAGTCGGCGCCGACGAACACCGCACCGGCGTGGACGAAGTCCTCGGCACGCGGGTCGGCGAGGTGCAGCTCGAGGTGCTCGGGCGCATAGGCGTTGCTGAAGGCGGTCGCCGCGGGGAGGTCGTCCACGAGCACGATCGCCGACTGCGGTCCCGCGAGCGCCGCGGCGACCCGCTCGGAGTGGCGGGTGGCTGCGGCACGGGGTGCGATGGCCCGCTGGACATCGTCGGCGAGCCGCTCGGATGTGGTCACGAGCACCGCCGAGGCCTGTTCGTCGTGCTCGGCCTGGCTGATGAGGTCGACGGCGACCAGGCGCGCATCGGCCGTGTCGTCGGCCACCACGAGGATCTCGGTGGCGCCGGCCTCGGCATCCGTCCCCACCAGTCCTGCGACGGCGCGCTTGGCCGCCGCGACGAAGTTGTTACCGGGCCCGGTGACCACGTCGACCGGCTCGAGCCCGAGCGAGGGCACTCCGTGCGCGAGGGCGCCGATCGCTCCGGCGCCGCCCATCGCGTACACCTCGGTGACCCCCAGCAGACGCGCCGCTCCGAGGATCACGGGATGCACGCGTCCGCCGAACTCCCGCTGCGGCGGCGAGGCGAGCGCGATCTCGGCGACGCCCGCCACCTGGGCCGGCACCACATTCATGACGACGCTCGAGGGGTAGACGGCCTTGCCGCCGGGAACGTAGAGCCCCACGCGCCGCACCGGCTGCCACCGCTGGGTCACGCGCGCGCCGGGGCCGAGCTGGGTCACCGCCGGGGCGGGAACCTGGGCGGCGGATGCCTCGCGCACGCGTTCGATCGCCTGCTCGAGCGCGGACCGCACGGCGGGGTCGAGGGCCGCGAGCGCCTCGTCGAGGTGCGAGGCCGGCACGCGGATGTCGTGCGCCGCCACACCGTCGAACCGCTCCGCCTGCTCACGGAGCGCCGCCTCGCCGCGTGCGGCGACGTCGTCGACGATGTGAGCAGCGGTCGCGAGCGCCTCCTCCCGCGCCGCGGCGGCACGGGGAACGGTCGCGAGCAGTTCGGCGGGCGAGAGCGTGCGCCCTCGCAGGTCGATCGTTCGGAGCATCCTTCTACGGTATCGCGGGGGTGCCGTGCGCTAGCCGCGCGTGACGCCGGAGACGTCGTGCAGGTAGCCGATCCGGCCGTCCTCGTGGCGCACGACGAACGCGTCGCCGCGGTCTTCGATCACCAGCGCCCAGGCCGTCGGGCCGATCCGGAACACCGGGATGCCGATCTCGTCGACGATGTCGCGCTCTTCGGGAACCAGGGCCCAGAACGCCTGGTGCTGAGGAGCGGTCGCGGCTGCGGGTTCGACCGTCGACGACGGGCTCGCGACGGGCTCGAACGACTCCCGGGCCTTCGCCGGCTCATCGGCGCGCGGTGCTTCGACGACGGGCTCTTCGCCGGGCACGATCTCGTCGGCGGCCACGACATCGTCGCCCTCCTCGAGCGGCATGACGCTGGTGACGGAGTCGTCGCCCGCGCGGGCATCGTCGGACGCCGCGGCGGAGCCGCGCCGGCCGGCGATGACGTCGGTGTCGCCATCGGCCGCCGTCGGGGTGTAGGGCACGCCGGGAGCGGCGGGTGCACCGAACGCGTCCTCTGCGGAGGGTGCCGACGGGGCCTCACCGGGCGCCGTGGGCCGCGTCGGCGCCGGGCGGGCAGCCACCGGGCGCACCGGCCGGGCGTTGCGATGCGCCGGGATCTCGGGGCGACCGCGGAAGTCTTGCGCGAACGGCGGGATGAACGGCGCGAACGCGGTGAGCGCGACCCCCGCGAGCATGAGGAAGAACTCCACCCATACGACCCACGAGGCGAGGAACTCGCGCCTTTCGGCGAGGCGGACGAACGAGGTCCACAGGATCGACAGCCATAGCACGGTCGCCACGGAGAAGGCGACGGACGCGAACTGGTCGATGCCGAGCGAGCCGACCCGGCGGATGCCCTGCGGCGAGAGCCGGCGCAGCACGATGAGGAACACCGCGATCGTCGGCACGCCGATGGTCAGCACCCAGTCGATGCCGCTCGTCCAGACCGACGGCGCCTCTTGGAACAGCCCGTAGATCGGGAAGAACGAGACGACGAAGGCGACGACCCACGTCCCCATCAGCGCGATCTCGCGGATCGAGAAGGGTCCCACTCCGTACTGCGGGGCCTCCTCGGCCGCGACCGCCCCGTCGGTGTACCCTGCTGCGTTCTCACGCGTGTTCTCGTCCGTCACGATCCATCCTTCCCGCGAACTCCCGAGGCTCGCGCCGACCTGATTTTACCTACGGCGTATGAGACGCCGATGAGACGCCTCGTCGCGGCGCGACACCCGCGGCCCCGTCCGGCACAGGGATTCATCCCAGGCATTGCGGCCCCAGCAGGCCCTTGAGCTCACCGTAGAGATCCGGTGTGATCCGCACCGTGTGCGGCACCTCGAAGACCTTCGCCAGCGTGCCGCTGTGCAGCTTGAGCGAGACCTCGGTGTCGCCGGCGTGGCGGTTCAGCGTCTGCAGCAGCTCGCCGATGAGGGCCTCGGAGGCGCGGCGCTCGGGCATGAGCAGCACGAGCGCGCTCGACTCGTCCATCGCCCCCAGATCGGGGCTGAACGCCGATTGCGCGTGGAGGTTCATGCCGTCGTCGCGCCGCGACACCCTGCCCCGGACGACGAGGATCGAGTCCGCTTGCAGCATGTGCTGGAACTCGGTGTACGTCTTGCCCATGAACATCACGGTGATCTCGCCGTCGAAGTCCTCGACGGTGATCATCCCGTAGGGGTTGCCGCTCTGCTTGGCCACCCGGTGCTGCACGCTCGTGACGAGGCCCGCGATCGTCACCTGGTCACCGTCGCCCAAGTCCTCGGAGGCGAGGAGGTCGTGGATGCTCGTGGACGCGTGCTTCGCGAGCGGGATCTCGAGGCCGGCGAGGGGGTGGTCCGATACGTAGAGGCCGAGCATCTCCCGCTCGAAGGCGAGCTTGTCCTTCTTGGTCCACTCGGGACGCTCGGGCACCTTCGCCGCCTGCTGCGGCTCGTCGTCACCCCACAGGGAGTCGAAGTCGAAGCCCACTTCGCCGTTCGCCTCGCGGCGCTTGTCGAGCACGGCGGCCTCGGTGGCGTCCTCGTGGATCTCCATCAGCGCGCGCCGCGTCGACCCCATGGAGTCGAAGGCGCCGGCCTTGATGAGCGACTCGACCGTGCGCTTGTTCGCGACGTGGACGGGCACCTTGGCGAGGAAGTCGTGGAAGCTCGTGAACTTCTGTTCGGCGCGCGCCGCCACGATTCCGTCGACGACGTTCGCGCCGACGTTGCGGACCGCTCCCAGGCCGAAGCGGATGTCTTCACCCACGGCGGCGAAGAAGCGGATCGACTCCCCCACGTCGGGGGGCAGCACCTTGATCCCCATGCGGCGGCACTCGTTGAGATAGACCGCCATCTTGTCTTTGGAGTCTCCGACGCTCGTCAGGAGCGCCGCCATGTACTCGGCGGGGTAGTGGGCCTTGAGGTAGGCCGTCCAGTACGACACGAGACCATAGGCGGCGGAGTGCGCCTTGTTGAACGCGTAGTCGGAGAAGGGCAGCAGGATGTCCCACAGCGCCTGGATCGCACCCTCGCCGAAGCCTCGCTCCTTCATGCCGCCGGAGAAGCCCTCGTACTGCTTGTCGAGCTCGGACTTCTTCTTCTTGCCCATCGCTCGACGGAGGATGTCGGCCTGTCCGAGTGAGAACCCGGCCACCTTCTGGGCGATGGCCATGACCTGCTCCTGATAGATGATCAGGCCGTAGCTGATGTCGAGGATGTCTTTCAGCGGCTCTTCGAGCTCGGGGTGGATCGGGGTGACGTCCTGCTGGCCGTTCTTGCGCAGCGCGTAGTTGATGTGCGAGTTGGCGCCCATCGGACCGGGGCGGTACAGCGCGATGACGGCCGACACGTCTTCGAAGTTGTCGGGCTTCATGAGCCGCAGGAGCGACCGCATGGGGCCGCCGTCGAGCTGGAAGACGCCCAGTGTGTCGCCACGCGTCAGCAGGTCGTAGGCCTCACGGTCGTCGAGCGCGAGGTGCTCGAGGTCGAGCTCCTCCCCCCGGTTCGATCGGATGTTGTCGAGGGCGTCCGAGATGATGGTGAGGTTGCGCAACCCCAGGAAGTCCATCTTGATGAGGCCGAGCGACTCGCACGACGGATAGTCGAACTGCGTGACGATCTGGCCGTCCTGCTCCCGGCGCATGATCGGGATGATGTCGAGGAGAGGCTCGCTCGACATGATGACACCTGCGGCGTGCACGCCCCACTGGCGCTTCAGCCCCTCGAGTCCCAGCGCCCGGTCGAAGACCGTCTTGGCGTCGGGATCGGTGTCGATGAGGGCGCGGAACTCGCTGGCCTCCTTGAACCGCGGGTGCTGCGCGTCGAACATGCCGCTCAGCGGCATGTCCTTGCCCATGACCGCCGGTGGCATCGCCTTCGTGAGCCGCTCGCCCATGCTGAAGGGGAAGCCGAGCACTCGTCCGGCGTCCTTCAGTGCCTGCTTCGACTTGATCGTGCCGTACGTGACGATCTGGGCGACACGCTCCGAGCCGTACTTCTCGGTGACGTAGTCGATCACCTCGCCGCGGCGGCGGTCGTCGAAGTCGACGTCGAAGTCGGGCATGGACACGCGATCGGGGTTGAGGAAGCGCTCGAAGATCAGCCCGTGCTCGAGGGGATCGAGATCCGTGATGCGCATGGCGTAGGCCACCATCGAGCCGGCGCCCGAACCGCGGCCAGGACCGACGCGGATGCCGTTGTCCTTCGCCCAGTTGATGAAGTCGGCGACCACGAGGAAGTAGCCGGGGAAGCCCATCTGCAGGATGATCCCGGTCTCGTACTCGGCCTGCTTGCGCACCTTGTCGGGGATGCCTCCGGGGTACCGGTAGTGGAGCCCCGCCTCGACCTCCTTGACGAGCCAGCTGTCTTCGGTCTCGCCGTCGGGCACCGGGAAACGCGGCATGTAGTTGGCGCTGGTGTTGAACTCCACCTGGCAGCGCTCCGCGATGAGGAGGGTGTTGTCGCACGCCTCAGGGTGCTCGCGGAAGATCTGCCGCATCTCCTGCGCGGTCTTGACGTAGTAGCCGTCGCCGTCGAACTTGAACCGGTTGGGATCGTCGAGCGTCGAACCGGACTGCACGCACAGCAGGGCGGCGTGGGCGTCGGCCTCGTGCTGGTGCGTGTAGTGGGAGTCGTTGGTCGCGACCAGCGGGATGTCGAGATCCTTCGCGAGGCGCAACAAGTCGGTCATGACACGGCGCTCGATGGAGAGCCCGTGATCCATGATCTCGGCGAAGTAGTTCTCCTTGCCGAAGATGTCCTGGAACTCCGCGGCCGCGGCGCGCGCGGCGTCGTACTGACCAAGTCTGAGGCGGGTCTGCACCTCGCCCGACGGGCATCCCGTCGTCGCGATGAGCCCCTTGCCGTAGGTCTCGAGCAGTTCGCGGTCCATGCGGGGCTTGAAGTAGTACCCCTCCATGCTCGACAGCGAGCTGAGGCGGAAGAGGTTGTGCATCCCCTCCGTGCTCTGGCTCCACATCGTCATGTGGGTGTAAGCGCCCGAGCCCGACACATCGTCGCTCTTCTGCTCCGGGCTGCCCCACGCGACGCGGGACTTGTCGCTGCGGTGGGTGCCCGGGGTGACGTACGCCTCGAGGCCGATGATCGGCTTCACGCCGGCGGCGTTGGCGGCGTTGTAGAACTCGAACGCGGCGAAGGTGTTGCCGTGGTCGGTGACGGCGATCGCCGGCATGCCGTACTCGGCCGCCGCCTGCGTCATCGCGCCGATCTTGGCCGCCCCGTCGAGCATCGAGTACTCGCTGTGCACGTGCAGATGAACGAAGGAGTCGGATGCCACGTCATCGAGTGTACGGACGACCACGGACACCGCAGACGCCCCCGCCGGGTGTCGGGCGCACCCGCGACGCAGGTCGCCTCACCCTCGAGTGGAGGGTGAAGACCGCGCCCCTCGTGCTCACCGGAGGTCGAGGCGCATGAGCACCCGCGGGAAGCCGTTGATGACGGAGTCCGTGTCGGCGGCCTTTCGGAAACCGGCCCGCTGGAACAGGTCGCGCGTTCCTACGTAGGCCATCGTGAGATCGACCTTCTCGCCCTTGTTGTCGACCGGGTAGCCCTCGACCGCGGGGGCGCCGTTCGCACGCGCGAAGTCGACGGCGCCCGCGAGGAGCGCATGCGAGATGCCCTGGCCTCGATGACCCGGCCGCACGCGGATGCACCACACGCTCCAGACGCCGAGCTCGTCGACATGAGGGATCTTCCGGTTGGTGGCGAACGCCGTGTCCGCCCGGGGATGCACGGCGGCCCACCCGACGACCTCGTCGCCCTCGTACGCCAGGACGCCGGGCGGGCCGTGCTTCATCAGCTCGCGTACCCGGTCGCCCCGCGCCGGCCCCCGGAGCGCCAGGTTCTCCTTGCTCGGGATGCGGTAGCTCAGGCACCAGCAGACGTTCGACGTCGGCTTCTTCGGGCCGACGAGAGTCGCGATGTCGTCGAACACGGTCGCGGGACGTACCTCGATCGCCATGACGGCCACTCTGCCCGAGGCATCCGACATCGCGCCACGACCGGTCGCTCCCCTGTCATGCTGTGCCGCGACCACGGCAACTCGTGACAGGCGAGCGGATGCCGCCCCATAAGGTCGGAGCCATGGCCACGCCCGATTTCGTCCTCGACCTCCGCAGCAAGGTGGGGACTGCCCCCCTCCCCCTCGTCGGCGTGACAGCCGTCGTGCTCCGCCACGACGAGGTGCTGCTCGGCCGGCGGAGCGACAACGGACGGCTCACTCCGGTCACCGGCATCGTCGATCCCGGCGAGGAGCCGGCCGCCGCAGCCGCCCGCGAGGCCCTCGAGGAGGCCGGCGTCGTCATCCGCGTCGAACGGCTGGCGTGGGTGCACCAGATCCCCCGGATCACCTATGCCAACGGCGACCAGGCCGACTACCTCGATCTCACGTTCCGCTGCTCATGGATCTCCGGTGACCCCCATCCGGCCGACGGCGAGATGTCGGAGGTCGGCTGGTACGACCTCCCCTCCCTCGGCGCGCTCGAACTGGGCGACATGCGACCCCGCATCGACCTCGCCCTCGCCGAGGACGGCGTCGCGCGCTTCGAGGGCGGCCGCTGAGCCTGCCAGCCGCGAGCCCGATGCCCGGGCTCAGTCGCCGCGCAGCACCTCGAGCGCGTGCGCGAGGTCGGCGGGATAGCCGGACGTGAAGGTGACCCACTCTCCCGTGGTCGGGTGCGCGAACGAGAGTTCGTGGGCGTGCAGCCACTGGCGGATGAGGCCCAGTCGCGCCGACAGCGTCGGGTCTGCTCCGTAGAGGGGGTCGCCGACGCACGGATGCCGGTGCGCGGCCATGTGCACGCGGATCTGGTGCGTCCGCCCGGTCTCGAGATGGATCTCCAGCAGCGAGGCGCCCGGAAACGCCTCGAGCGTCTCGTAGTGCGTGACGGAGTCCTTGCCGTCGGGCGTCACCGCGAACTTCCACGAGTGCGAGGGGTGGCGCCCGATCGGAGCATCGATCGTTCCGGCGAGCGGATCCGGGTGCCCCTGCACGACCGCGTGGTAGATCTTCTCGACCTCCCGCTCTTTGAACGCACGTTTCAGCGCGACATAGGCGCGCTCGGTCTTGGCGACCACCATGAGTCCGCTCGTGCCGACGTCGAGCCGGTGCACGACGCCCTGACGCTCGGCGGCGCCGGTGGTGGCGATCCGGTAGCCGCCGGCGGCCAGCGCCCCGAGCACGGTCGGCCCCTGCCACCCCACGGAGGGGTGGGCGGCCACGCCTGACGGCTTGTCGACCACCACGATGTCGTCATCGTCGTAGACGATGCCGAGATCGGGCACCTCGACCGGAACGACGCGAGGCTCCTCCCTCGGGGCCCACGCCACGTCGAGCCACGCTCCGCCGCGGAGCTTGTCGGACTTGGCGAGCGTGCGCCCATCCATCGTCACCCCGCCGGCCTCTGCCACCTCCGCCGCGAAGGTGCGCGAGAAGCCGAGCATCTTGGCCAGCGCCGCGTCGACGCGGGCGCCGTCGAGGCCGTCGGGAACGGGAAGGCTGCGCGAGTCCACGTCAGATCTGGGCGCCCGACCCGGGACGCTCGGTGTCGTGGCCGGCGTCGCGCTCGGTCTCGTACTCTTCCGCCTCGCGCTCGGCCTCTTGCTCGACCTCTCGTTGCTCGCTCCGGCTCAGCGGCGGGAGCCCGCGCTCGGCGGCCGGGATGCCGGCATCCGGATCCGCCACCGGGAACTCGTCGCCGAATCCCGCGACGGTGCCCCCAGACGCGAACTGGTCGCCCTCGGCACCCAGCAGCGTCTCGCTCTCCGCCGGTTCGGCCTGCTCGTTCTTGCGGCCGTGGTCGCGCGTTCCATCCATGTGAACCCCCACGAGAACCAGGAGTGCGATCGCGATCATGTCGCACACGATGAAGATGTCGGCGATGTTGTAGATCGCCGGAGACATGCCGGGGAAGAACCACATCCACGGCGTGTTGATGAAGTCGACCACGTGCCCGACGCCGAAGCCCGGGTCACGGAAGAGGCGGTCGCTGAGGTTGCCCAGCACGCCGCCGAGCAGGAGGCCCAGGGCGACCGCCCACAGACGCGAGCGCACCCGCCGGGCGGCCAGCCACCCGATGACGACGGCGACGCCCGCAAGCGCGATGGTGAAGATCCACGTGACCTCCTCGCCGAGCGAGAAGGCGGCACCGGGGTTGCGCGTCAGGTAGAAGCTCAGGAAGTCGCCGATGACCGGCACCGGCACCTGGTACGGCAGGTTCTCGAGCGCCAGATACTTCGCCAACTGGTCGGCGGCCAGCACCAGCACCGCGAGAACCGCGATGATGGTGCCGGCCGCCGCCTGACGAAGGGGAGGTCGGCGCGTCAAGGCCTAGAGGCCCAGCGCCGAGACCGGCTGTGCGCCGGACGTCGTCGCCGAGGTCTCGAGGTCGCGCAGCTTGCCCTCGATGTAGCTCCGAAGCTGAGCGCGGTAGTCGCGCTCGAAGTTGCGGAGCTCCGAGATGCGGCCCTCGAGCGAGGTGCGCTCGCGCTCGAGCTTGGCGAGCTCCTCGCGGCCGCGGGTCTCGGCCTCGGACACGATGGAGGCGGCCTGCGCCTTGGCGTCGGAGATGAGCTGGTCGCGCTGGGCGATGCCCTCGGCGACGTGCTCGTCGTGCAGGCGCTGGGCCAGCTCGATGATGCCGGCACTCGCGGCGGGGGCTGCGCCGGCGGCCGGGGCCGCCTCTGCCGGGGCGGCCTGGGCAGGTGCGGCTGCAGCGGGAGCGGCACCCGACTCGTACGCCGCCAGCTTGGCCTTCAGCTCCTCGTTCTCGGTGAGGGCCTTGCGCCATTCCACGACGATCTCGTCGAGGAAGTCGTCCACCTCGTCGGGGTCGAAGCCCTCCTTGAAGCGGACGTGCTGGAACTGCTTGGTGACGACGTCATCGGGGGACAATGCCATGGTGATTCCTCTTTCGAGCGTCTGGACGGAGCCGGCGGTCGACCGGTGCCCGGGGGCCGATGTCGGTGCGGCCCTCCGATGAAGGCCGTTCGTATCAGCAAAGCATAGTCACCGCGTCGGGAAGTGTCGAAGGCGACGGCGGGTTGTATGACGTGCGTTTCAGCCGGCGAGCGTTCGCGTGACGCTCAGCAGGATGAAGCACAGGAGCATCGTCAGCGCGAACCCGAAATCGATCGCGATGGCGCCGATGCGCAGGGGCGGGATGAACCGGCGGAACATCTTGATCGGCGGGTCGGTGACGGTGTAAACGATCTCCGCGGCGACCAGGCCGGCACCACGCGGACGCCACTCGCGGTTGAAGAACGGGATCCAGTCGAGGATCAACCGCGTCAGCAGCACGAACACGTAGAGCAGCAGCGCGAGGTTCAGGATCGCTGCGATGAGGGAGACGACAGGCACGTAGCCAGACTACGGCTGTGCGAAGGGAACCGACTCCGGATCGGCCTGCGCGACCGCCCCGTCGCCGGACACCGCGACGTTCTCGGGCGAGAGCAGGAAGACCTTGCTGGTCACCCGCTCGATGCGCCCGTAGAGGCCGAGCGACAGCCCGCTCGCGAAGTCGATGAGCCGGCGCGCGTCGGCGTCGCTCATCTGCGAGAGGTTGATGATCACCGGGATGCCGTCACGGAAGTTCTCGGCGATCACCTGTGCGTCGCGGTACTGCTTCGGGTGGACGGTCAGGATCTCGTTGATCGCGGACGGCGCCGGCTGACGCACGACAGCCGGGCGATGGATCGGGGTCACCGGAGCGGCCGGCTTCTCGACCGACTTCTCGGTGGTGCGAGCACGCGGCTGGGGCGCCGGCTCCTCGTAGACCTCTTCCTCGTCCGCGAGTCCGAGGTAGACCATGGTCTTCTTGAGCGGGTTCGACATCTGATCCTCCGTAGTGCTCATCTTCTCCGAGGTTAACCGCGTTCCGGCCTGGGGCCTGTGATTGCCGAACCGATCCGCAGGTGTGTCGCGCCTGCCGCGATGGCCTCGGCGAAGTCGGCGGTCATCCCCGCCGAGATCCAATCGGCGTCGGGCACCACGGCGCGCACGGCGCCCGCGAGGCGATTCAGGCGCTCGAAGGCGGGTGCCGGTGGCTCCTCGAGCGGAGCGACCGCCATGACGCCGCGCACACGCAGCGAAGACAGCCCGGCGGCGTGGGTGGCGAGCGCTTCGAGTTCGCCGGGCGCCACCCCGCCACGGCCGGGATCGTCGGTGAGGTTGACTTGCAGCAGCACGTCGAGCACCGGGTCGCCCGGCTGTGCGGCGGCATCGAGAGCGTCGGCGAGACGGGCGCGGTCGAGGGAGTGGACGACGGATGCCGCGGCCCGGATCGCACGCGCCTTGTTGGTCTGCGCCTGCCCGATGAAGTGCCAGCGCAGCCCGGCCAGGACGCCCACCTCGGCCACTTTGCGGCTGAACTCCTGCTGCCGGTTCTCCCCCACGTCGCGGACGCCGAGCTCGTAGAGCTCGCCGACCAGCGACGCGGGGTGGAACTTCGTGACGACGATGCGCGTGAGCTCCGACGGATCGCGGCCGGCCGAGCGCGCGGCATCCGCTATCCGCTCGTCGATCGCCGCGAGTCGTCGGCGTAGCTCTTCCATGGGGGCTCCCGTCCGGTTCCCGAGCCCGTCGGGGGGCATGCGCCTGCCGAGAGGCCTACTTCAGGAAGTCGGGGATGTCGAGGTCGTCGTCGCCGAACGCGGTGTCGTACGACGACTCGGTGACGGCGCCGACCGAGACGGGCACGGCGGGCCGCTCCACGACGTCGCGATCCTTGGCGGCGTCATCGGCCGACGTGACGGGCAGCGCCGGCGTCGAGACGACGCGAGCGGCCGCGATGGGCTCGATGCGCGCCTGCGGTTCGCCCCCGTCGAAGCCGGCCGCGATGACCGTGACGCGAACCTCGTCGCCGAGGGTGTCGTCGATGACCGTTCCGAAGATGATGTTCGCCTCGGGGTGTGCAGCCTCCTTGACCAGCTGCGCGGCGTCGTTGATCTCGAAGATGCCGAGGTTCGAGCCTCCCTGGATCGACAGCAGAACGCCGTGCGCACCCTCGATCGATGCTTCGAGGAGGGGCGACTCCACCGCGAGCTCGGCGGCCTTGATCGCGCGGTCGGCACCGCGGGCGGAGCCGATGCCCATGAGGGCGGAGCCTGCACCCTGCATCACGGACTTCACGTCGGCGAAGTCGAGGTTGATGAGACCGGGCGTGGTGATGAGGTCGGTGATGCCCTGCACACCGGCGAGGAGCACCTGGTCGGCGGTGGCGAACGCCTCGATCATGGAGATGCCGCGGTCGCTGATCTCGAGCAGGCGGTCATTCGGCACCACGATGAGGGTGTCGACCTCTTCCTTCAGGCGCGCGACGCCCGTCTCGGCCTGCTGCTGGCGGCGACGACCCTCGAAGGAGAAGGGCTTCGTCACGACGCCGATCGTGAGTGCTCCTATCGACTTCGCGATCTTCGCGACGACCGGAGCACCGCCCGTGCCGGTGCCGCCGCCCTCACCGGCCGTAACGAAGACCATGTCGGCGCCGCGCAGCGCCTCCTCGATCTCTTCGGCGTGGTCTTCGGCGGCGCGGCGGCCCACCTCGGGGTCGGCGCCCGCGCCGAGTCCGCGGGTGAGCTCTCGCCCCACGTCGAGCTTGACGTCGGCGTCGCTCATGAGCAGCGCCTGGGCGTCGGTGTTGATGGCGATGAACTCGACGCCCCGCAGGCCGAGCTCGATCATGCGGTTGACCGCGTTGACACCGCCGCCGCCGACGCCGACGACCTTGATCACGGCGAGGTAGTTCTGGTTCTGGCTCATGCCGGCCTCCGTAGCCCTGGACCTTTTAAAACCTTCAACCTCTAGTAGAGGTATAAAGAATTGCCCGGTATGCAATTCCTGACTCGAAAGTATGCGGACGCCGCGCCGGTGCCGGGAGCACAACGGCGTGTCGCGGCATCCGGTCCCGAACTCGGCCCGGAGCCGCCGTTGCCGGCCTTCCGGTCAGCGCACGACGACGACGCCGGGCGACGAGACGTCGTAGCTGTAGACCTCCGACGGAGGCCGTGCGGCCATCATCTTCGCGAGGTTGACGGCCTTCGCGGCCGAGTCGTCCGCGCTGCCCCACACGATCTGCGTGTTCGTGCCGCCGAGGCCCAGCGTGACGTCGTCGGGCGTCGATGCCGTCACCGCGGTCACCTGGGCCCGGATGTCCGCGGGAAGCGAGCGCATCACCTGCCCCACCGCGTGGAACGCGTCGGAGTCGACGCCGCCGGTGATGGTGAGCAACGGCGTGCCGGCGCTCGGGGTCGCGGTGGTCGACAGGGCCACCCCGGCGGCGTCGACGAGCGTGTACCCCGCGCGCGTCTCGATGAGGCCGATCGGCGTTCGCTCGACGATCCGCACCACGAGCTCGTGCGGGGGACGCGCCTCGAGCGCGTACGTCTCGATCAGCGGGAACGACACGAGGGCGGCCTTCACCGCGCTCTCGTCGACGAGCGGAAGCGGCGTGCCGAGCTGGCCCGACAGCGCCGAGGCGATGTCGGCGGCGGGCACCTGCTGTGCGCCGACCACGGAGATCTTCTCGACGCCGAGGAGCGGGCTGTAGGCGGCGCCGACCGTGCCGAGCGCGAGGACCACGACGGATGCGGCGACCCCGAGCCACATCAGTCGCCGGCGTCGCTGCCGCACGGTGAAGCGGCGGATCTCGGCGCGCAGGGCCTTGCGCCGGGCGCGAGCCGCCTTCCACACGTCGCGGAACCCGACGTCCGGAGCGCCCCCGTCGTCCCTCCCGCGGCCCCGCGGCTCCGCGCCCGGGCGGGGGCCGGGCCCGACGAGCGGGATGATCGGCGCCGTGGCGTTGCCGTCGGTGCCCGGTACACCGCCGGGGGCGGCAGCATCCGTCTCCCCGCCGGACCGGATGCCGGGCTCGGTGTCCGTCGTGCGCGCCCGCCCCGAACCGAGGTGCTCGGTCGCAGGGTCGTCGGATCGGCGTGACGGGCTCTTCGGCGACGCCGTGTCGGCCGTGCCGCGAGAGGCGACCGGCGGCTGCGGCAACGGCGACGGGCGGCGCATGGGGCCCCTACTCCCCCGCTCGCGCCCGGCCGAGGGCCTCGAGCACCTGCGGGATGATGAGGTAGACGTTGCCGCAGCCGAGCGTGATCACGTAGTCGCCGTCACGGGCAACGGACGCCGTGTAGTCGGCGGCCTCCTGCCAGTCGGGCACGTAGTGCACGTGGGACGGGTCTGCGAAGGCGCCGCTGACGAGCTCGCCGGTCACGCCCGGCACCGGGTCTTCGCGGGCGCCGTAGACGTCGAGCATGACGGTGTGGTCGGCGTAGTGCTCCAGCACCTCGGCGAACTCGCGATACATCTCCTGGGTGCGGGAGTAGGTGTGCGGCTGCTGGATCGCGATGATGCGCCCGTCGCCCACGACACTGCGCGCCGCGGCGAGAGCCGCCGCCACCTCGGTCGGGTGGTGGGCGTAGTCGTCGAAGACGCTCACTCCGTGCTCGACACCGTGCAGCTCGAAGCGCCGCACCGTGCCGGCGAAGCCCTCCACGGCCCGGACGGCCGGTTCCAGCTCGTGGCCGAGGGTCAGGAGCACGGCGACGGCGCCCGCCGCGTTGATCGCGTTGTGCGCGCCGGGTACCGGCAACTGGGCGTCGACCGTCATCCCGTCGTGGGTGAGGCGGAACGACACCGGGCCGTCGGTCACGATGCCGCTCACGCGCACCGTCGCATCCGCGGCCTCGCCGAAGGTGACGACGTGCGGGTGGGTCAGCTGCGCCGCCACGAGCTGCGCGCCGGGGTCGTCGGAAGAGATCACGACCGCTTCGCGGGCGCGGTTCCCGAAGCGCGCGAACGCCTCGTAGAAGGCCTCGCGCGTGCCCCAGTGGTCGAGGTGGTCGGGGTCGACGTTCGTGATGAGCGCGATCGAGGTGTCGTACAGCAGGAACGTGCCGTCGGACTCGTCGGCCTCGATGACGAACAGGTCGTCGCTGCCGCTGCCGCTCGAGACGCCGAGCTGTGCGATGACGCCGCCGTTCACGAAAGTCGGCTCGACGCCGAGGTCGCGCAGCGCGGTGACGATCATGCCCGTCGACGTCGTCTTACCGTGGGCACCCGCGACCGACACCAGGCGGCGGGCCCCGATGAGCCAGTGAAGGGCCTGCGAGCGGTGGATCACATGGAGCCCGCGCTGCTTCGCGAGCACGAACTCCGGGTTCTCGGGCCAGATGGCGCCGGTGTGCACCACGGTGTCGACATCGTCGGCGAGGTTCGCGGCGTCGTGTCCGACATGCACGTTCGCCCCCAGTTCGGCGAGCTCGCGCAGCGCCTTGCTGTCGGCGCGGTCGGAGCCGGAGACGCGGATGCCCCGCGCCAGGAACATGCGGGCGAGCCCCGACATGCCGGATCCGCCGATTCCGATGAAATGGGCGGCGGTGATGTCGTCGGGGATGGGAAGACTGAGATCGGGTCTGATCATGACCGGTCAAGTCTAAGTTGGGCGGCGGCCGCCCCGGTCCCGGCGCGCTGGGTGGCCGCGGCCCCGCGCCGATGGCGGCAGCCGCGCAGGTGGCGGCGCGGCGCTGCCGAGATCAGGAGATCTGATCGCAGCAGGAGCGTTTCGCCGATTCGGTCCTGCCTGCGCGAGATCTCCTGATCTCAGCGATGGGTCAGCGGCGCGAGATCTCCTGACCTCGGCGGGGCTCAGTGGCGCGCGAGCGCCTCGTCGATCATGACGACCAGATTCTCCGTCCCGTTGCGGGTGCCGACGGATGCCGCGTCCCGCGTCATCGCCGCGCGACGCGTGTCATCGGCCAGGAGCGGCAGCACCTGCGAGCGCACGCGGTCGGCCGTGAACTCGGCATCAGGGATGAGCACCGCCGCCCCCGCGCGCACCGCCGACGACGCGTTCAGCGCCTGCTCGCCGTTGCCCACGGCGTACGGCACATACGCGGTCGGGATGCCGAGCGCGCTGATCTCGCTGACCGTCGCGGCGCCGGCGCGCGAGACGATGAAGTCCGCCAGGGCGAAGGCGAGGTCCATGCGATCGACATAGCGTCGCACGGCGTAGCCGGCGACGCCCGGATCGGGCAGCTCCGACCGCTCGCCGGTGACATGGAGGAGCTGCCAGCCGGCGCCGAGCACGTCACGCCAGGCACCGCCGCGCCCCTCGCCGAAGGCCTCGTTCAGGCGCTGTGCGCCGAGCGACCCGCCGAAGACCAGGAGGACGGGTCTGGCCGGGTCCAGCCCGAAATGGGCCGCCGCTTCGGCGCGGAGCGCGTCGCGGTCGAGCGCGACGATCTCGCGGCGGAGCGGCATCCCGACCAGCCTCGAGCGCTTCAGGGGCGTTCCCTCGAAAGCGGTCCCGACACCGGCGGCGCGGCGCGCGCCGAGCTTGTTGGCGAGGCCCGGGCGGGCGTTGGCCTCGTGCACGACGAACGGCACGTGCTCGCGTCCCGCCGCCACGTATGCGGGCGCCGAGGCGTAGCCGCCGAAGCCCACGACGACGTCGACCTTGCGCGCCGAGATGTGCGCACGCACCTGCGCGACGGCTCGCCGGAAGCGCGCGGGGAACGCCGTGGCCGCCTTGTTCGGGCGCCGGGGGAAGGGGACCTTGTCGACGAACAGCAGCTCGTAGCCCCGCTCGGGCACGAGCCGGGCCTCGAGCCCCTCACGGGTGCCGAGCACGAGCACCTCGGCGTGCGGGTCGCGGGCGCGCAGCGCATCGGCGACCGCCAGGAGCGGGTTGACGTGTCCGGCGGTGCCGCCGCCGGCCAGGAGGTACGTCGTCACTCCCCGAGCCTACCCGGGGTCGCACCGCTCCCTCCCTGCGGGCAGCGCGCGACGCGTCGACGGGCGCGGTCCTCAACTGAGGGCTCGCGCCGAGATGAGGAGCGACTCGCGGTCGCAGCATCCGCATCTCGGCCATCGTCCTCAAATGAGGACCGCGCGTTCGTCAGCGAGGACCGCGCGTTCCTCCCTGAGGACCGCGCGTTCCCTCCTGAGGACCGCGCGTTCCCTCCTGAGGACCGGCGGCGCGGCGTGCGTCACCGCACGGCGCGGAGCTTCGCGCGCTCGCGCGCTGCGCGGGCTTCGGCGATGGCGGCTTCGCGCCGGGCGATGGATGCCGGGAGCGAACGGGCGAACGCGAGGAGCACGCCGCAGGCGATGAGCACCGACAGCAGCGAAGTGCCGCCCTGCGACATGAAGGGCAGCGGCACCCCGAGCACCGGCAGCACGCGGAGCACCACGCCGATGTTGATGAGGGCCTGCCCGACGATCCATACCGTGATGCCGCCGGCCGCGATGCGCACGAACGGGTCGTCCGTCTTGCGGATCACGTGGAACGCGCCGACGGCGAACAGCGCGAACAGCGCCAGCACGACCGCGCAGCCGATGAGACCGAGCTCCTCTCCGACGATGGCGAAGATGTAGTCGTTCGCGGCGGCGGGGAGCCAGTCGTACTTCTCGCGCGAGTTGCCGAGCCCGAGTCCGAAGACTCCGCCGCTGGCCAGTCCCCAGATGCCGTGCAGCGGCTGGTAGCAGGCGTTGAGGTAGTCGGCGAGGCAGTCCTGATCGAGGAAGCTCATGATGCGCCGCATGCGGTTGGGGCTGGTGATGGCGAATGCCGCGAGTCCCACCACGGCGAGGAGCAGCGGGATGACGAAGAGCCGCAGCTTCACGTTCGAGAAGAACAGCGCCCCCAGCAGGACGAGCACGAGGATGATGACGGTGCCGAGGTCGTGGCCGGCGAGCACCGTCGCGAAGACGGCCACCGACACGGGCACGACGGGGATGAAGACGTGCTGCCACTTGCTGAGGAGCGTCTGCTTGCGGAAGAGCACGAACGCCAGCCACAGCGCGAGCGCGAGCTTGAGGAACTCGGCCGGCTGCGCCTGAACGCCGCCGATGTTGATCCAGTTGCGGTTGCCGTCGTTGTCGATGCCGAGCGGCGTGAAGACGAGCATCTGGAAGAAGATCGCGCCGATCAGCGCCGGCCACGCGACGCGCTTCCAGAACTTCAGGGGCAGCCGGCTGGCGATGAACATGAGCGGCACGCCGATGACCGCGAACACCACCTGCTTCATCACCGCCTCCCACGGCGCCTCGCCGGCGGCCGTGGCGGTCGCGGAGGTCGCGGAGAGCACCATGACGAGGCCGAAGACCGTCAGCAAGAGCGTCGTGGATGCGATGAGAAGGAATTCGCTCGGCACCGGGGCGAACACCCGCCCGAGCGAAACACGCGCGGCGAGCCCACGCCGCGCCGGCTTCTCAGTCCCGGTCGGCGAGGTCGTCGAGGTCGGGCGCGTCGGCCGGCTCCGCGGCGGCTGCGTCGTCGTCACCCGGGGCCCTCGATCCGATCCGTTCTTTCACGGCCGCGGCGAATCTGCGGCCGCGGTCCGCGTATGAGGCGAACTGGTCGAAGGATGCCGCAGCGGGGGCGAGCAGAACCACGTCCCCGTCACGCGCCACCCCTGCCGCCAGTTCGACGACACGCGCCATGACCTCTTCAGTCTCATCGGGGTCCACCTCGAACACCGGCACCGCAGGCGCGTGTCGCTCGAACGCGGCGATCACCTCGCCCCGATCCAGCCCGATCACGATCGCCGCCTTCGCGCCGGCTCCGCGCCCGGCGACGAGCTCGGAGATGTCGACGCCCTTGAGGAGCCCGCCGACCACCCAGACCGCGCCGGGGTAGGCGGCCAGCGACGAGGCGGCGGCGTGCGGGTTGGTGGCCTTCGAGTCGTCGACCCAGGTGATGCCGGCATGCCGGGCGACGACCTCGATGCGGTGCGGGTCGAGGCGGAACTCGCGAAGAGCCTCCCGGATGGCGGCGGGCGGCACGTCCACCGACCTCGCCAGGGCGGCGGCGGCGAGAACGTTCGCCACCATGTGCGGGGCGCCCAGGCCGAGGGACGCGAGCTCGGCGACCGTGGTGAGCTCCAGCGCGCTGCGGTGGCGTTCCTCGAGGAACGCGCGGTCGACGATGATCCCCTCGACCACGCCGAGGTCGCTGGGGCCCGGCACGCCGAGGTCGAAACCGATGGCACGCGCGCCCTCGACCACGTCGGCTTCTTCGACCATGCGCTGGGTGGCGGCATCCGCCTTGTTGTACACGCAGGCGACGCGCGTGTTGTCGTAGACGTGCGCCTTGGCCGCGCGGTACTCGTCGAACGAGCCGTGCCATTCGAGGTGGTCGTCGGCCAGGTTGAGGCACACCGCCGCGTGCGGCGATACGGGGTCGGGCGAGTCCTGCAGCCCGAGGTACCAGAGCTGGTGGCTCGACAGCTCGACGACCAGGGCGTCGAACCCCGAAGGGTCGCGCACGGCGTCGAGCACGGGGGTGCCGATGTTCCCGACAGGGGCGGCGCGCAGTCCGCCGGCCACGAGCATGGTCGCGGTCAGACGCGTCGTCGTGGTCTTGCCGTTGGTGCCGGTGATGAGGATCCAGTCGGCCGGAGTGCCGTCGGCGCGAACGACCTTGTCGCGAACGCGCCAGGCGAGCTCGACGTCGCCCCACAACGCGATGCCGTTCTCACGGGCCCAGACGATGAGCGGATGCTGCGGCGCGAAGCCCGGCGATGCGACGACGACCTCGGGCGCGAACTCGATCAGCTCGCGCGGCACCTCGCGGAGGCTGCCTGTCCACAGCCGCGCCCCGATGACAGGCAGCAGCCGTTCGTACTCCTCGTCGGCCTTCTCGGTGACGACGAGCACGTCGGCGCCGAGCTCTGCCAGCGTGTCGGCGACGGAGAAGCCGGTGACCGACAGACCCAGGACGGCGACCCGCAGGCCTTTCCAGTCGGCGCTCCAGCTGGTGAGGGCGGAGAGTCGGTCGGAGCTCATGTGCGGGAAAGCCATTCGACGTAGAAGAATCCGATGCCCGACACCGCGAGGAGACCCGCGATGATCCACATGCGCACGACGATCGTGACCTCCGACCAGCCGCGCATCTCGAGGTGGTGATGGAACGGGCTCATGAGGAACAGGCGTTTGCCGCGCGAGAGCTTGAAGTACAGGCGCTGCAGGATGACCGAGCCGGGGCCGATGATGAAGACGCCCGCGACCAGCACGGCGAGCAGCTCGGTGCGGGTGAGGATCGCCATGGCAGCGATCACCCCGCCGATCGACATCGAGCCGACGTCGCCCATGAAGACGTTGGCCTTGGGCGCGTTCCACCACAGGAAGCCGATGAGCGCGCCGACGAACGAGGCCGAGATGATCGCGAGGTCGAACGGATCGCGCGTCGGGTAGCACGCCGCCTTCGCCGCCGCGGAGAGGCCTTCGCCGCCCCAGCAGGCCTGGTTGAACTGCCAGAACGCGATGAGGCTGTAGGCGCCCGCCACGAAGATGGCCGACCCTGCGGCGAGGCCGTCGAGCCCGTCTGTGACGTTGACGCTGTTCGAGAAGGCGACGCCGATGAAGGTCACCCAGGTGAGATAGAGGATCCAGCCGGCGATGAGCCCGAGGGTCATGAACCCGAGCACCGGCACGTCGCGGAACACCGATACGTACGGTGAGGCGGGGGTCTGGTCGAACTGGTTGGGGAAGTTCAGCGCCACGATGCCGAAGGGCACCGTGACGATGACCTGGCCGACGATCTTGCGCCAGCCGCTCAGTCCCATGAACTTCTGCTGACGCACCTTCATGTAGTCGTCGATGAACCCGACCGCGCCGAGGCCGACCATCATCCAGATGACGAGCAGCCCCGAGATCGTGGGCGGGTTGTTGCCGACGTAGCAGCCGATCAGATAGCCGACGATCGTGCCGACGATGAAGATCGTGCCGCCCATCGTGGGCGTGCCGCGCTTGGTCTGATGGTTGGGGTTCCGGATGTCCTCCGGGGTGCGGATCACCTGACCCCAGCCCCACTTGCGGAAGAGCCGCAGGAACACGGGGGTGAGGAAGAGCGTGAATGCCAGCGAGATCGCCGCCGCCGTCAGGAGAGATCTCACGAGAACGATTCTCCCAGACGATCGCCGAGGAACCGCAGCCCCGCCGAGTTCGACGACTTCACGAGAACGCGGTCACCGTCGCGCAGCTCGCCCTGCAGGTACTCGAACGCCTCGTCGGCGGTCGAGAAGAAGACGGCCTCGTTGTCCCACGACCCCTGAGCCACGGCCTCGAGGTACATGCGACGCGCCGGGTCGCCGACGATGACGATGCGCTGGATGCCGAGCCGCACGGCCAGCAGGCCGACGCGGTCGTGCTCCTCCTCGGCGTACTCGCCGAGCTCGCTCATGGCGCCGAGCACGGCGACGGTGCGCTCGCGGGGACCGGTGATCTGGGCGAGCGTGCGGAGGGCGGCCGCCATGGAGTCGGGGCTGGCGTTATAGGCGTCGTTGATGATCCGCACGCGGTCCGACCCCAGCGGCTGCATGCGCCACCGCTCGGCGATCTCGACCGTCTCCAGGCGAGCGACGGCGTCGGCGGGCGACACCCCGAGAGCAGTGGCGGCGGCGATCGCGGCGAGGGCGTTCATGACGTGGTGCTCCCCCAGCACCCGCAGGCGCAGCGGCAGCGACACACCGTCGACGGTGACGGTGAAGGAGGTTCCGGATGCCGTGACCACGACGTCGTCGGCGCGGACGTCGGTGGCGGCGGGGCCGCGGCCGAACCACCGGACGGTCGCCCCGCGCTCTTCGGCGAAGGGCGCCATGGCGGCGACACGGGCGTCGTCGGCGTTCAGCACGGCGACTCCCCCGGCGCGGAGGGACTTCACGAGCTCGGACTTGGCGTGGAAGGTGGCCTCGATGCCGCCGAAGCCGCCCGCGTGCGCCATCCCGACCATCAGCACGACCCCGATGTCGGGGTCGACGAGGCCCGCGAGCCGAGCGATCTCACCCGGCGCACTCGCACCCAGCTCGCTCACCAGGTATCGCGTCGACTCGGTGACGCGCAGCATGGTGAGGGGCGCGCCGACCTCGTTGTTGAACGACGCCTTCGGCGCGACGGTCTCGGACTCGCCCTCGAGGATGCGGGCCAGCAGGTTCTTCGTCGTCGTCTTGCCGTTCGACCCGGTGATGCCGACGACGCGGAGGTCGCCGAGGGCTTTCACCCGCCCGACCACCTCGCGGGCGAGGTCCGCGAGCGCGGCGACCGCGTCGGCCACGACGATCTGGGAGACGGATGCCTCGACCCGCCGCTCGACGATGGCCAGGGCCGCCCCGTTCTCGACCGCCGCGCCGACGAACAGGTGTCCGTCGGTCTCTTCGCCGGGCTTTGCGACGAAGACGCCGCCGGGCCGGATGAGACGGGAGTCGGTGTCGACTGCCCCGGTGATGAGCGAGTCGGGCGTGGCGCCGTCGGCGAGGTGCGCCTCGCCCGAGACGGCATGGGCGATCTGGGCGATTGTGAGGGCGATCATGGGGGAAACTCCGTCGGGTGGGACTACCCGAACTTGGGCAGCAGCTCAGGCGACGTGGTCGAGGGCATGACGCGGTACGTCTTCAGAACCTGGGTCATGGCCTTCTGGAACGCAGTCGCATTGGCCGCAGACGATGTTACCTTCGTCGGCTCGTCAAGGGTGACGACCACCACGTAGGCGGGGTCGTCGGCCGGCGCGAAGCCGACCATCGTCGTGTAGTACGCACCGGCCTTGTAGTTGCCGTGTCCGTCGCTCTTCTCACCGGTTCCCGTCTTGCCGCCGATGCGGTAGCCGGGGATCTCCACCGTCTTGGCGTACGGCGCCTGGAGGAACACGTTCTCGAGCATCTCGCGCATCTGGGCCGACGTGCTGGCGCTGATGACCTGGTCCGGTTCGGCCAGGTCGGGCTCGACCACCGTGCCGTCGCTCTTCGTGCACGACTCGATGATCTGCAGCGGCATCTTCACGCCACCGTTCACGATCGCGCCGTACGCCCGCGCGAGCTCCGGCATGGTTGTCGTGACGCCCTGGCCGAACGCGGTGTTGTAGGTCGTCTGGGCACCCCACTGGTCGGGGGGATAGACGAGGCCGGTCTGCTCGTTGGGGTAACCCGACGCCGTGCCCTCGCCGATGCCGAAGCGCTTGAAGTAGTCGTAGCGCGTCTGCTTGTCGACCTTCTCGCTGAACTTCGAGATGCCCGCGTTCGACGAGTCGATCAGCACGCCGGTGAGTGTGTACGTGTACGCCGGGTGCTGGAACGAATCGCGCACGCGCGCCCCGTTCGGGAAGTTCTCGAGGCTGGAGGCGACCACCGTCGACGCGGGCGTCTGACCGGCGGCGTCGATCACGGTGGCCGCGGTCAGTCCCTTGAACGTCGACCCGGGCTCGAACCAGTCCAGGAAGATGCTGCTCGTGCGGTTCTCGGTGGGACTGGCCGCATAGTCGTTGGGATCGACCGTGGGGTACTCGGCTGCCGCCCGCACCTTGCCGGTCTTCACCTCGTAGACGAGGATCGCTCCGCGCTGGGCGGCCATGTTCTGCGTCTGCTCCGCGATCAGCTGCTGCAGGTACCACTGCAGGTCGCGGTTGATCGTGAGCTGCAGGGTGCCTCCGTCGGTCGCCGGCACCTCCGTCTCCGTGCCCGGGATGACGACGCCGTCCTTGCCCTTCTCGTACGTGCGCGTGCCGTTCGTGGCCGCGAGGCAGTCGTTCTGCGAGACCTCGAGACCCTCGAGCGCCTCGCTGTCGGTGCCCATGAACCCGACGAGGTTGCCCGCCACGGCGCCGTCGGGGTAGGTGCGCGCCGGATGCGGGACGCACACGATGTAGGGGACCTCGAGATCCGCGAGCGCCCGGAACTGCTCGGTCGAGACGCCCTTCTCGAGCTCGGCGTACCGCGACGCGGGGTCGGCCGCCAGCGCCGCTCCCACGATCGCGCGCACCTCCTCGGGCGTCTGGCCGGTGATGTCGGCCACATCATCGGAGACGTCGGCCCACAGCCGCGCCGACGACTTCTCGTCGAGCACCTGGGCATCGATCTGGGTGATGAGGAGGGGGTCGAGCTGGCAGTCGTACTGCAGGATGCTGCCCGCCAGGGTCTGGTTGCTCTCGTCGACGATGGAGCCCCTCGTGCCGTACAGCGTCTGCTTCCCGGCGAAAGCCACGTCCAGCGAGTCCTTGATGTGCTCGTCGGCGTTCACGACCTGGATGTCGACGAGGCGGATGATGAACCCGGCGAGCACGGCCAGGACGACGGCGAGGGCGACGACGGTCCGGCGGCGGGGGCTTCTCGTGCTTCGTGTCGTCATCTGCGTCTCGTGTCGTGGCTGCTCGGTTCGCGATCGTGGGTGCTGGGTCTCAGTGTGTGCTCGGGGTGGGCAGACCCTCGGTGATCGGCGGCGGAGTGTTGCCGACTCCGCCGTCGGTCGTCTCCGCTACCACGACCGGAAGCCCATCGATGGTCGCGTCGGGTGCGGTGACCAGCGGAGTGTCGGTGATGAGCGCGTTCGGCACCGCGCCGCGACCGATCGCGTCTACCGACGACGCCCCCATCGCCACCTCCGACGGGCCCAGGATCGCGCCGTCGCTGAGACGCAGGTAGCTCGGCGCCTCGTTGATCACCATGCCCAGGGCGGCGGCGTTGGCTGCCAGGTACTGCGGCGAGCTGAGCCCGGCGACGTCGTCGTAGAGGATCTGCTTCCGGTAGGTCAGGTCGCGCTGGTGGGCCGTGAGGGCCGAGAGCTCGTACGTGCCCTGGGTCGTCATGATCGACAGCGACATCTGCGCGGCGGCGATGAGGAACGCACCCAGTACGGCGACGACCCCGTAGAAGACCTTCGGGCGGCGGCGGCGCGCCGGCACCTCCACGACCCGCAGACGACGGCGCGCGGCATCCGATCGATCCGGAGCGAGCGCTCCCGACAGGCGAGCCGCGGTTGTGGCGTTCGCGATGGTGCTCATGCGTCTTCTCTCAGTCGTTCGGCTGCTCGGAGGCGGACGGGCGTCGCGCGCGGGTTGACCGCGCGCTCTTCATCGGTGGCGAGCTCGGCGCCCTTGACGAGCAGCCGGAACCTGGGGGCGTGCTCGGGCAGCTCGACCGGCAGGCCCTTCGGCGCGGTCGACGCGGATGCCTCGGCGAAGGCGCGCTTGACCAGCCGGTCCTCGAGGGACTGGTACGCCAGGACGACGATGCGCCCACCGACCGGCAGGACGCCCAAAGCCGAGGGCACCGCCCGCTCGAGCACCGTCAGCTCGCGGTTCACCTCGATGCGCAGCGCCTGGAACACGCGCTTGGCGGGGTGCCCGGTGCGCTGGACGGCGGCGGGCGTCGCCGCCTGCAGGATCTCGACGAGGCGGCCGGAGCGCTCGATCGGCGCCTCCTTGCGAGCGGCGATGATGGCTCGCGCGTAGCGGCCCGCGAGCTTCTCCTCGCCGTAGCGCTCGAAGATGCGGCGGAGGTCGCCCTCGCCGTACGTGGCGAGGATGTCGGCTGCCGTCGTGCCGGAGGACTGATCCATGCGCATGTCGAGCGGGGCGTCCTGGGCGTAGGCGAAGCCCCGATCGGCGACATCGAGCTGCAGCGATGAGACGCCGAGATCGAACAGGATGCCGTCGGCTTTGGCGAATCCGCTGGAGATGACGGCGTCGGCGATGCCGTCGTAGACGGTGTGCACCAGGGTCACGCGATCGCCGAAGGGGGCGAGCCGCTCCCCCGCGATCCGCAGGGCGTCGGTGTCGCGGTCGAGGCCGATCAGGTGCAGCCCGGGAAACCGCTCGAGGAAGGCCTCGGAGTGGCCGCCCATGCCGAGCGTCGCGTCGACGAAGACGGCGCCGTCGCGCTGGAGCGCGGGGGCGAGCAGCTCGATGGAGCGCTCGAGCATGACCGGGGTGTGGATGTCGCGCAGGTTCATGATCGACGCGGCCTCTGCGGGTTCGGCGTCCCCTGAACCCTGATCCCCATCCGCTCTGACCTGGCACCGGGGAAGTGGCGTCAGGGCGGGAGCGGCTGGGAGTCAAGGTGCAGGCGGCGGGAGCACCTCAGAACAGGCCGGGAATCACCTCCTGCTCCAGCTCGGCGTAGCTCTCTTCGTTGGCCTCGGCGTAGGCGTTCCACGCGGTGGCGTCCCAGATCTCGGCATGAGCGCCCACGCCGGTGACGACGAGGTCTCGCTCCAGGCCGGCATATGCGCGCAGCGGAGGGGGGATGGTGATGCGGTTCTGACTGTCGGGCTTCTCGGCACTTGCACCCGAGAGGAACATGCGCAGGAAGTCGCGGGCCGGCTTGTTCGCGAGCGGCGCCTCACGGATGCGTTCGTGCACCCGCTCGAACTCCTTCTCGCTGAACACGTACAGGCAGCGGTCCTGTCCGCGCGTCACGACGACACCCCCACCAAGGTCGTCGCGGAACTTGGCCGGGAGGATGACGCGTCCTTTGTCGTCCAGCTTGGGTGTGTGGGTACCCAAAAGCATCGGTACATCACACCCCCTTCATGCCGGCCCCCCGGGTTGTGCGCCACTTTACTCCACTCTCCTCCACTTTGCTACCGATTCGTCATGCACCCCTCCCCCGTCGCGCCGGATCGGATCCGTGGAGCCCCGCCGGGGCAACAAAAAAGCACCGACCCGAAGGTCGGTGCTTCTCGTGCCGGTCAGGCGGCGGGGACGCTCAGCGCTCCTCCTGCCGCTTGTCCCAGCGGTCGTTCATGCGATCCATGAACGAAGAGCTGTTCTGGGGTTTGCTCGCGGGTCGATCGGACTCGACGCGCATCTTGCCGGGACCACGACCCGGCGTGACGGCGAGAAGGACTCCGCCCAGCATGACGACGAAACCGATGACACCCACGACGATCAACTGCTGCGAGACGCCGACGATGAGACCGCCCAGCCCCAGCAGCACGAGGATCGTGCCGTAGACGATGTTGCGATAGCTCAGAGTGCGTCCGTCGCGGGGCGCGCTGACGACGTCCGCGTCGTTGCGCATGAGATGGCGTTCCATCTCGTCCAGCAGGCGCTGCTCCTGTTCGGAGAGTGGCATGCTTCCCCCTCTGTACTTCGGTGGCTCGATTGTACGCGTGCCGTTCGTCACTAGGCTAGGCCCGTGTCCGCAGTCGCAGAGCCGATCGAAGCCATTTCTCAGCGAGTGGACATGTTCATCTCGGCCCAGCGTCAGGATGTGCGGGACGCCGGCCCCGAAGCGGCGCGATTCGTCTCCGCCGCGGGCGACGCGGTCACCGGAGGAAAGCGCCTCCGCGCACGCTTCTGCATCGCCGGGTGGAGGGCAGTGGAGGAGGCGTCGGCACGAGCCGCCGACGCGCCGGAGGCGGTGATCGCCGCGGCGGCGGCACTCGAGGTGTTCCACGCCGCCGCGCTCGTCCACGACGACCTCATCGACAACTCCGACACGCGACGGGGCCGCCCGTCGGCGCATCGGGCTCTCGAGGAGGGCCACCGGGGCGCCGGCTGGCTCGGAGACCCCGACGCTTTCGGCCGCTCCGGCGCGATCCTCCTCGGCGACCTCCTCGTCGCGTGGAGCGACGACCTCCTCGAGGAGGGACTCGCCACCACCTCCGCCGATCGCGCCGCGGCGGCGCGCACGCAGTACGCGCTCATGCGCCGGGAGGTCACGCTCGGGCAGTTCCTCGATGTGGCCGAGGAGTCGGCGTTCGTGACCGAGCCCGACGACCGGCACGCCGAGCGGGCGCTGCGCGTGGCGTCCTTCAAATCCGCGCGCTACAGCGTGCAGCAGCCGCTCGCGATCGGCGCGGCGCTGGCGGGAGCGGATTCCGGGCAGGCGGCGGCGCTGGCCGCGTTCGGGCATCCGCTCGGCATGGCCTTCCAGCTCCGCGATGACGTGCTCGGCGTCTTCGGCGACGAGTCCGCCACGGGCAAGCCCTCGGGCGACGACCTGCGGGAGGGCAAGCGCACGGTGCTCGTCGCGTACGCCCGCGAGGCCCTCGCCCCACCGGCGCGGCGGATCATCGACGAACTCGTCGGCGACCCCGCGCTGGATCCCGGGCAGATCGCCTCATTGCAGCGGACGATCGTCGACACCGGGGCGCTGGAGCGCGTGGAGCAGCTCATCGCCGACTACGTGCATGAGGCCGACCGGGCGCTGTCAGGCGCGCGACTGGGCAACGCCGCCGTCGGCGAGCTGCGCGATCTCGCGCGCGCCGCCACGGTGCGGACGACCTGAACGCAGGTCCGGCGCGCGGTACGACCGCGCCGGACGCTCAGCCCGTCGACCTCAGGCGAGGGTGCGGGCGACGCGGCGGACCTCGCTCTTGCGACCGGCGAGCAGCGCCTCGATCGGCGCGACGCCGATGGATTCCTCCGGCGACAGCAGCCAGTCGATCGCCTCGTCGTCGGAGAAGCCGGCGTCGTGAAGCGAGATCACCGTGCCGTGCAGCGAGCTCAGCGGGTGGCCGTCGACGATGAACACCGACGGCACCCTCAGCACGCCGTCTCGTCGCGAGCCGATCAGGTGCGACTCGTCGAGGAGGCGGCGCACGCGGCCGAGCGGTTCGCCGAGCACCTCCACCAGTTCGGGAAGGGTGAGCCAGTCGGTCTCGAATCGCGAAACGTCGTCAGAGGTCACGACAGCAACTATTCCAGATGCAGGCGCCGGCCTGCCGCTGTCACTTCTCGCCCACGTGTCACAAAGATCACTCCACTTACCACTGGTTGACACTGATTAACATCCGTGACACCGTTTCTCGAAGTCGACGGAGGGAAGAACTCGTGCGACGACTCGGAAGCGCCAGCAGGTGGGCCGCCCACGGCGGCGACTCATCGCGAGCCCTCCTCGCCGGAATCCCCGTGGCCGTGGCGGGCTCGATCGTCCTCTCACTCTCGGCCGCTCCGGCGGAGGCGGCGACGGATGCTGCAGCCCGCGACGCCGCACTCCCGCAGATCCGCCCGGCGGCGGCACCCGGGACGATGCCCTACGCCCGCACGTCGGTGGCGTGGGTCGTCGGCTCGACGGCGGTCGCCGTTCCCCCGACCTACACGGTGCGGGCCGGTGACACGGTGAGCGGCATCGCCGCGCGGTTCGGTCTGCGCGTCTCCGACGTGCTCACCCTGAACGGGCTCGGCTGGTCGACGCCCATCTATCCCGGTCAGACGCTCAAGCTCTCTGCCGCCGGACCGGCGGCTCCCGCCGCCCCGGCGGCCCCTGCGCCCTCGGCCCTCGCCTACACGGTGGCCGCCGGCGACACCGTCAGCTCCATCGCGAACCGCCACGGCGTGACGACGAACGCCGTGCTCGCGGCCAATGGGCTGGGCTGGTCGTCGATCATCTATCCCGGACAGACCCTGAAAGTCCCCGCCGCGGGAGGCGCAGCATCCGTCTCGTCTCCCGCCCCTGCGCCCGCTCCGGCGCCCGCACCCGCTCCGAACACGTCGGCGGGCACGCACACCGTGGCCGCCGGCGACACCGTCAGCGGCATCGCCGGGCGCTACGGCCTGAGCGCCGACGCGGTGCTGGCGGCGAACGGGCTCGGATGGTCGTCGATCATCTACCCGGGGCAGACCCTCAAGATCCCCGGCTCCGCGCCCTCCGTCCCCGGCCTGAGCTCAGAGCAAGCCGTCAACGCGCAGCTCATCGTGCGCATCGGGCGCGAGCTCGGCGTGCCGGACCGCGGCATCGCGATCGCGCTCGGCACCGCGATGCAGGAATCGTCGCTGCGCAACGTCACCTGGGGCGACCGTGACTCGCTCGGCCTGTTCCAGCAGCGCCCGAGCCACGGCTGGGGTACCGAGGCGGAGGTGCAGGATGCCGCACGGGCGACCCGTGCCTTCTTCGGCGGGCCGGGCGACCCGAACGGCGCACGCACCCGCGGCCTGCTCGACATCGCCGGCTGGGAAGGTCTCTCGTTCACGCAGGCGGCGCAGGCCGTGCAGATCTCGGCATACCCCGACGCGTACGCGAAGTGGGAAGCCCCCGCGCTGTCGTGGCTGGCCGCTCTCGGCTGAGCGCTTCACGCCCTCCAAGCGTCACATTACGATCTCGCGTGGTGAGCCGCTCCCCCGGCTCGCGGGTGCGCGTCCGTAGACTTTCAGCGTGAGCACGAGTCAGCAGACGGACCCGCTGATCGGCCGTCTCGTCGACGGCCGGTACCGGGTGCGTGCTCGCATCGCACGTGGCGGCATGGCCACCGTGTACGTCGCGACCGATCTGCGACTCGAGCGCCGCGTCGCCCTCAAGGTCATGCACGGTCACCTGAGCGACGACACCGTCTTCCAGAGCCGGTTCATCCAAGAGGCGCGAGCCGCCGCACGACTGGCCGATCCACACGTCGTGAACGTGTTCGACCAGGGCCAGGACGGCGACATGGCGTACCTCGTCATGGAGTACCTGCCGGGCATCACGCTGCGCGAGCTGCTCCGCGAGCAGCGGCGGCTCACGGTGCCGCAGGCCATCTCGATCCTCGACGCCGTACTGTCGGGGCTTGCTGCAGCGCACAAGGCCGGGATCGTGCACCGCGACGTCAAGCCCGAGAACGTGCTGCTCGCAGAGGACGGCCGCATCAAGATCGGCGACTTCGGGCTCGCCCGCGCGACCACCGCGAACACGGCCTCGGGCGCGCAGCTGCTCGGCACCATCGCCTACCTCGCTCCCGAACTCGTGACGCGCGGCACCGCTGACGCCCGCAGCGACATCTACGCCATCGGCATCATGCTCTACGAGATGCTCACCGGCGAGCAGCCGTACAAGGGCGAGCAGCCCATGCAGATCGCGTTCCAGCACGCCACCGACTCGGTGCCCCGCCCGAGCGTCAAGAACCCTGGCGTGCCCGAGCCTCTCGACGAGCTGGTGCTCTGGGCGACCGAGAAGTCGCCCGACGAGCGGCCGATCGACGCGCGCGAGATGCTGCAGCGGCTCCGCGACATCGAACGCGATCTCGGTGTCGCGCCCGTCGTCGCCCGCACCGGACCGATCGGCATCGTCCGCGAAGACACCACGACCGGCGAGCTCACCGCCGTGCTGCCCGGGACGCCCACCGGCCCGACCTCCGCCATGGACGTGACTGACAACGCCGGCCGCCTGCGGCGCGCCACCCAGCGCCGACGGTCACGGGGCGCGTGGCTCGTCGTCATCGTGGTGCTTCTCGCAGCGGTCGCCGGCGGACTCGGCTGGTACTTCGGGTCGGGTCCGGGGTCCATGGTCGCTGTCGCCGATGTGTCGGGGATGACGTTCGACGAGGCATCCGCGCGCCTGCAAGAGGATTCGCTCGTCGCCGTGGAACAAGGTGAGAACAGCCTGGAGGTCGCCTCCGGGCAGGTCATTCGCACGAATCCGGGCAGCGGCACGCCCGTCGACCGCGAGAGCGAGGTCACTGTCTTCGTCTCGCTCGGCCCCGCTGAAGCCACCTTCGAATCCTTCGCCGGGATGTCGGAGGCCGACGCGCGCGCCACACTGGCGGCGCAGAACGTCGCGGCAGGCGACAGTGACCTGTACTACACCGACAGCCCTGCTTCGACGGTGGTGTACGTTGCGATCCATCCCGCAACCGGTGGAGACGACATCGACTGCGGAGGCGGCTGCACCGTGCATCAGGGCGATACGGCCACGTTGGGCGTCTCGCTCGGGCCCTTGCCCGACGTGGTCGGCCTGCCCGTCGACCAGGCCACCAAGACGCTGTCAGACGCGGGAATCACGGTCACCGGAACGTCCGAGCAGTACAGCACCGAGGTCGACAAGGGCGACGTGATCAGCATTGCCGATCGCGAACCCGCCGGCTGGTGGCGGGTGGGCGACACCACGACGCTCGTGGTCTCGAAGGGGCCGGAGCTGGTCGAGATCCCGAAGAATGTCATCGGCAAGACGATCCGCGAGGGGATGAAGCAGCTCGAGGGCCTCGGCTTCGACGTGGACCCCGGCATCGACGAGTTCGGCTTCCTGGGACTCCCCAACTGGGACATCTACCACGTCCGAAGCACGAGTCCCGCCGCCGGGTCGTCGGCGGAGAAGGGCGCCACGGTCACCCTGGTCCCCGGGCCCTGACGTTCTCGGCACGCAGAGCCTGTCCGCACGGGTGCAGATTCCGGATGCCTCGGGGCGAGGCATCCGGAATCTCCCTGACGTGAAGTGCCAGACCTAGCGCTTCTCGAGCTCCTCGGCGACGAGGAACGCGAGTTCGAGCGACTGCATGTGGTTGAGGCGCGGGTCGCACAGCGACTCGTAGCGGGTCGCGAGGGTGGCCTCGTCGATCTGCTCGGATCCGCCGAGGCACTCGGTGACGTCGTCTCCGGTGAGCTCGACATGGATGCCGCCCGGGAACGTGCCGACGGCGCGGTGGGCCTCGAAGAAGCCGCGCACCTCGTCGACGACGTCATCGAAGCGACGCGTCTTGTAACCGGTGGGCGTGGTGATGCCGTTGCCGTGCATCGGATCGGTGACCCACAGCGGAGTCGCCCCCGAGTCCTTGACGGCCTCGAGCAGCGGAGGCAGCGCGTCGCGGATCTTGCCGGCCCCCATGCGCGTGATGAAGGTGAGGCGTCCGGGCTCGCGGTGGGGGTCGAGCTTGTCGATGAGTGCCAGTGCGGTCTCGGGCGACGTGGTGGGACCGAGCTTGACGCCGATGGGGTTGCGGATCTTGGAGAAGTAGTCGACGTGCGCGCCGTCGAGGTCGCGCGTGCGCTCGCCGATCCAGAGGAAGTGGGCCGACGTGTTGTACGGCGTGTTGGTGCGCGAGTCGATGCGCGTCATCGGACGCTCGTAGTCCATGAGCAGGCCCTCATGGCCCGTGTAGAACTCGACGCGCTTCAGCTCGTCGAAGTCGGCTCCGGCCGCCTCCATGAACTTGATGGCACGGTCGATCTCGGTCGCGAGGCGCTCGTACTGCTGGTTCGCGGGATTCTGCGCGAAGCCCCTGTTCCACGAGTGCACCTCGCGGAGGTCGGCGAAGCCACCCGTGGTGAAGGCGCGGATGAGGTTGATGGTCGACGCGGCCGTGTGGTAGCCCTTGAGAAGCCGGTTGGGGTCGGCCTTGCGCGAGTTCTCGGTGAAGTCGTACCCGTTGACGATGTCACCCCGGTACGCGGGCAGTGTCACCTCGCCGCGGGTCTCGGTGTCGCTCGAGCGGGGCTTGGCGAACTGGCCGGCCATGCGGCCCATCTTCACGACCGGCATGGATGCCCCGTACGTGAGCACGACCGCCATCTGCAGCACCGTCTTGATGCGGTTGCGGATCTGCTCGGCCGTGGCCCCGGCGAAGGTCTCGGCGCAGTCGCCGCCCTGCAGAAGGAAGGCGTTGCCCGATGCCGCGCGCGCGAGCCGGTCGCGCAGGTTGTCGACCTCGCCGGCGAACACCAGCGGGGGCAGGGTGGCGAGCTCGGCGGATGCTTCCGCCACCGCGTCGACGTCATACCACTGCGGCTGCTGCTTGATGGGCAGGGTCCGCCAGTGGTCGAGTGAGTCGAGGTGCTGGAGCATCCCTCGATTCTAGCCGTGGGACGGATGCCCCCGAGGCCGCGTGACGCCTGACCGGTGCCCGGACGCCCTCATGCCCCGGAGGACGGTTCGGGGTGAGCGGTTACCGCGGCTTCTTCGTCTTGAGCCGGTCTTTGACGGTGGAGGCGTAGACGTCTTCGTACTCCTGCTCCCCCAGCCTCTGGAGCGCCACCATGATCTCGTCGGTGATGGAACGGAGGATGTACCGGTCGCCCTCCATCCCCTCGAAGCGCGAGAAGTCGAGCGGCTCGCCAATGACGATGCCGACACGCACGATCCGCGGGATCGTCGTGCCGATGGGCATCATCGTGTCGGTGTCGACCATCAAGACGGGCACGACGGGCACGTGCGCTTCCAGCGCCATGCGCGCGATGCCCGTGCGACCCCGGTACAGCTTGCCGTCGGGGCTGCGGGTGCCCTCGGGGTAGATCCCGAGAAGGTCGCCGCGCCCCAGCACCTGAAGACCGGTGTTGAGGGATGCCTCGGAGGCCTTGCCGCCCGAGCGGTCGATCGGGAGCTGCCCGGTGCCCTTGAAGAACATGCGGGTCGCCCACCCCTTGAGCCCCTTGCCGGTGAAGTAGTCGCTCTTGGCGAGGAACGACACCGGGCGGTCGAGCATGAGCGGCAGGAAGATCGAGTCGACGAAAGACAGGTGATTGCTCGCGAGGATGGCAGCGCCCTCAGCGGGGACGTTGCGGCGGCCGACGATCCACGGGCGCCAGATCGCCTTGACGATCGGTCCGATCACCACGTATTTCATCAGCCAGTAGAACATCGCCTCACGCCTCTGTTCCCGCGAGGTCCGCGACGCCGATGAGGCCGGCGTCGTTGACCAGCTTGGCGATGGCGAAGGTGGCGATGGGCCGGTCGCCGTAACCCGGGAGCGACTTCTCGTACGCCACGCGCATCGGCTCCAGCAGCGCGTCGCCCAGCTGCGCCACACCGCCGCCGATCACGAAGAGCTCGGGATCGAGCACCGCCTGGAACCCGCCGCACGCCTCGCCGAGGGCCGTGGCGACGCGTCGGAGGGCCTCAGCCGCACCCGGGTCCCCCGCGAGCACGAGACGCGAGACGGCCGGTCCGCTGATCGAGCCGTGCTCGGCACGGTGAGCGGCCAGCGCTGCGCCGATCCCGCCGTCGTCGGCGATGTCGTTGGCCTCGCGCTGGAGGGCTCGACCGGACGCATACTGCTCGAGGCATCCGTGCTGGCCGCAGCCGCACAGGCGGCCTTCCCGGATGAAGCGGATGTGCCCGAGCTCCGCGGCGACACCGTGCCCGCCGCGGAAGAGCGCGCCGTCGAGCACGATGGCGCCGCCGACGCCTGTGCCCATCGTGAGCATGACCATGTGACCGACGCCTCGGCCGGCGCCGAAGCGGTACTCCGCCCAGCCGGCCGCGTTGGCGTCGTTCTCGATGGTGACGGGAAGGCCGATCCCCTCCTCGAGGGTCGCCTTCAGCGGCTCGTTGTGCCACGCGATATTGGGGGCGTGGATGACGGTGGCGCGGTCGCGATCGACGAAACCGGCCGCCGCGACGCCCACGGCGGCGACGTCGTGCGCGGCACGGAAATAGCGGGCCATGTCGACCACGGCCTGAGCCAGGGCGGCGGTGTCGGTGGGGGTGTCGACCCGGAGCTGCTCGACGATGCCGCCGGCGGAGTCGACGACGCCTCCCGCGATCTTCGTTCCGCCGATGTCGATGCCGACCTTGAGCACAGTCTCCCTCTCCGGCCGCCGCACGCGCGACAGCGTCATGAAGTCTAGCCAGGCACCGCCGTCCATACCTTCCGGGCACGTGGCTGCTCCCGATTAGACTCGGATGAGATCCACCCGAGATTCTGTGTTACCGGTACCGAAGGAGCTGCCGTGGTTCAATTCGAAGTCCCCGCCATCGTCCCCGCCGATCCCCAGGCGAACGTCACCGATCTGCTCGTCGAGCGGGTCAAGGCGACGCCGGATCGTGCGCTGTTCGCCGTGCCGGACGGCGACGGATGGCGCGACATCACCGCGGCGGAGTTCCAGAAGGAGGTCGTCGCGCTGGCCAAGGGCTTCGTCGCCGGCGGCATCGAGCCGGGCGACAAGGTCGGCTTCATCGCCCGCACGACCTACCGGTGGACCGTCGTGGACTTCGCGCTCTTCTATGCCGGGGCGGTGATGGTGCCGGTGTACGAGACGAGCTCGAGCGCTCAGATCGCCTGGAACCTGACCGACTCGGGTGCCGTCGCCGTCATCACCGAGCAGCCGGATCACAGCGCCCGCCTCGCGGAGGCGCGCGGCGAGCTGCCGCTCGTGCGCTTCGCGTGGGAGATGCACGCCGGCGACCTCGACAAGCTCATCGCGGAGGGTGCGAGCGTCACCGACGAGGAGATCGAGCGGCGCCGCAATCTCGCGAACGGCGCCGACATCGCCACGCTCATCTACACGTCCGGCTCGACCGGCCGCCCCAAGGGCTGTGTGCTCACGCACAGCAACTTCGTCGAACTGACGCGCAACTCCGCCAAGGCACTCCACGAGGTGCTCGACATGCCGGGCGCATCGACGCTGCTCTTCATCACCACGGCGCACATCTTCGCCCGCTTCATCTCGATCCTCACGATCCACGCCGGCGTGAAGACCGGCCACCAGCCCGACACCAAGCAGCTGCTGCCGGCGCTCGGCTCGTTCCAGCCGACCTTCCTGCTGGCCGTGCCGCGCGTGTTCGAGAAGGTCTACAACTCCGCGGAGCAGAAGGCCGAGGCCGGTGGCAAGGGCAAGATCTTCCGCGCCGCCGCCAAGACGGCCGTCGAGCACTCGGTGCTCGAGCAGGAGGGCAAGAAGATCCCCTTCGGCATGAAGATCAAGTTCGCGCTGTTCGACCGGCTCGTGTACAGCAAGCTGCGCGCCGCGATGGGTGGCCGGGTCGCCTATGCGGTGTCGGGCTCGGCACCGCTCGGCCACCGGCTCGGGCACTTCTTCCACAGCCTCGGCGTCACGATCCTCGAGGGCTACGGCCTCACCGAGACCACGGCGCCCGCCACCGTCAACCTCGCGAACAAGTCCAAGATCGGCACGGTCGGCCCGGTGCTTCCGGGCGTCGGGATACGTCTCGGCGAGGACGGCGAGATCCAGGTTCGCGGCATCAACGTCTTCAAGGAGTACTGGCGCAACCCCGAGGCGACGGCCGAGGCGTTCGACGGCGACTGGTTCAAGACCGGCGACATCGGGGCGTTCGACGACGAGGGCTTCCTCACGATCACCGGCCGCAAGAAGGAGATCATCGTCACCGCCGGCGGCAAGAACGTCGCTCCCGCGGCGCTCGCGGACCCGATCCGCGCGAACCCGATCGTGGGCCAGGTCGTCGTCGTCGGCGACCAGAAGCCGTTCATCGCGGCGCTGGTGACCCTCGACCCCGAGATGCTGCCGACGTGGCTGGCCAACAACAACCTTCCGAAGGACTTGTCGCTGGCCGACGCCGCCAAGAACGACGCCGTGCGTGCCGAGGTGCAGCGCGCCGTCGACCGGGCCAACAAGGGCGTCTCGCGCGCGGAGTCCATCCGCAAGTTCACGATCCTGCCGACGGAGTGGACGGAGGCCAGCGGGCACCTGACGCCGAAGATGAGCATCAAGCGCAACGTGATCATGGCCGATTTCGCCGATGACGTCGAAGAGATCTACGCCGTGCCCGTCACGACGACGAACGTGTCTCTGTCGTAGCGGAGAGGGATGCGGCAAGCCCCGGGCCCTCTTCAGGGTCCGGGGCTTTTCCGTGCTCGCGGTGAAGAGGGCGTCAGAACCAGTCGGACTCGCGGATCTCGCGCATGGCGACGCGGCGCTCCTCGGGGGTGAGGCGGTCGAGGTAGAGCTTGCCGTCGAGGTGGTCTGTCTCGTGCTGGAGCGCCTGGGCGAGGAGCCCCTCGCCCTCGAGCACGACCTCTTCGCCGTCGAGGTCGATGCCGACGACTTTCGCCCAGGGGTACCGCACCGCGTCGTGCCAGAGACCCGGCACCGAGAGGCAGCCCTCGCCGATGGGCTCGGGGTCGCCAGAGACCTCGACGAGGACGGGGTTGAGCACGTACCCGATGTCGCCGTCGATGTTGTAGCTGAAGGCCCGCAGGCCGACGCCGATCTGGGGTGCGGCCACGCCGGCGCGGCCGGGCAGCTCGACGGTGTCGACGAGGTCGCGGACGAGGGCGCGCACGCCGTCGTCGATGTCGTCGATGGGGGCGCTGACGGACTTCAGAACGGGGTCGCCGAAGACACGGATGGGACGGACTGCCATCGGATGCCTCAGGCCGCCGATGCGAGCGACCGAAGGCCCTCGACCACCGTCGCCGCCAGCTCGCGCGCCGCCTGGCGCGTCGCCGGGTGCAGCTCGCGGAACACGATGGCGCTCCCCGCCGCGATGTGCGCGTCGTACGGCACGCGCACGACGGCGCGGACGCGGGTGCGGAAATGCGACTCGAGCTCGTCGAGCTGGACGAGCGGATGCCCCGGCCGCGCGTTGTTGAGCACGACCACCGCGTTGCGCACCTTGTCGGCGTGCCCGTTCGTCTCGAGCCACGTGAGGGTCTCGGACGCGAGGCGGGCCTCGTCGACGCTGAGGCCGGCGACGATCACGAGCTGGTCGGCGAGATCGAGGGTCGCCTCCATGACAGAGTGCACGATGCCGGTGCCCGTGTCGGTGAGCACGATCGAGTAGTAGTGCGCAGCGAGCGCCGCGACGTCGCGGTAGTCGGCGTCGTTGAACGCCTCCGAGACGCGCGGGTCGGTGTCGGAGGCGACCACGTCGAGGCGCGTCTCGTCGCGCGCGACGATGCTCGACAGGTCGTTGAAGCCGACGACCTCAGGACGCATGCGCACCAGGTCGCGCACGGTCTTGCCGCTGTCCCGCGTGATGCGCTCGGCGAGCGTTCCGCGGTCGGGGTTGGCGTCGACGGCGATCACGCGGTCATCGCGCGCGTCGGCGAGGGCCTGGCCGAGCAGGGTGGTGACGGTCGTCTTGCCGACGCCGCCCTTGCGCGAGAGCACGGGCACGAAGCGGGCCCCGCCGATGAGCGGCGCCGCGATGCGGCGGTCGAGGTCCTTGCGGGCCTTGGCGCGCTTGCTGTCGCCGAGGTTGATGCGCTTGCCCGAGATCGAGTACAGGAAGTGCTGCCAGGCGCCCTCGGGCTCGGGACGCATGACCTGGTGCGGGTCGAGCAGACGGTCGGCGGTGAGCAGGTCCGCGGTCTCGCGGTCGGCCTCGAACTCGCCGAGGCGCTTCGAGGCCAGCGTCACGTCCGGGCGCGGGAACGCGGCGCGCTCGACGGCCCGCTCGGAGGGGCGGTCGGCGACCGGGTGGGCGCCCGTGTGGTTCGCCTCGCGGCGGGTCGCCGGGACGGCGCCCGTCGCGGTCTGCGCCGCCGCCGCGGCCGCGGAGACCGACGGCGGTGCGGGCGGAGCCTGCGGTGCCGACGCAGGTGAGGTCGCAGCATCCGTCTCGCCGGCGTCCTCGCCGTGGGCCGGGGTCTTCGCGCTCATGGGCTCCTCCGCGGTGTCTTCCGTCGCGATGACATCGTCTCCTGCGGCGGCGTTCTCCGCCAGCGCGGAATCGGCGCCGTCGTCGGCGAGCTCCATCTCGAAAGCGGCCGGGTCGAACTCGGCGCCGAAGTCGGCGTCCTCGAACTCGACGGCGTCGAAGTCCACGACGGTGAACTCATCGTCGGAGGCCTCCGGCGCCGGGCTGGAGTCAGCGGAGTCGGGCGCGACAGCGTCGTCGAATGCGGCCCCAGGCACCTCAGGCCCGGCAACGAAGTCGGATGCCGCAGCATCCGTGTCGTCCGCCGGCTGGTACTGACGGAGCTCGCTCGCGAACGGCTCACGCGCGGAGGGTTCGCCGTCGAAGGTCCCGGCGTCGAAGGACTCCCCCGCTTCGAGCTCGGCGGGGGCGGCGATCAGCTCGACGACCTCGTCCGCGTCGGCGATGTCTTCCGTGCGGGCAGAGGGCGCGAAGCCCTCGCCCTCGACGGTCCACTCCTCGAGCTCCGGCGCGTCGACGATCTCGGCCTCGGTCGTTTCGGTGCCGAACTGCTCGACGGCGATCGCCTGGACGGCCGGCAGGTCGGCGTCGGCGGGGATCTCGATGACGAACGGCACCTCGCCGTCGATCACGCCGTCGTCGGCGAGATCGTCGTCGGACTCTGTCGGCAGCTCGACATTCACCTGGGCCGTCGCACCGCTCAGAATGCCGAGACCCGTCGTGTCGACGCTCCCCGTCTCGGAAAGCACGCCGTTCTCAGGCTCGTCGGACGTGTGGTCGTTTCGGTCGGGCGTCACTGCGGAGTACTCCTGGGGGCAGGGCGAGGCGGCGGATCGGGCGGGTGCCGCCTTCCAGGCTACTTCGCCGGACGGATGACGACCAAAAGGTCGCCGGCGTCGACCTGCGCCGTCTCCGGGATCGCGAGGCGCTCGATGACCCCGTCGACGGGTGCGGTGATGGCCGCCTCCATCTTCATGGCCTCGATCGAGGCGACCGGTTGACCGGCCGCGACGGAGTCGCCCACCTGCGCCTTCAGCGTGACGACGCCCGAGAACGGTGCCGCCACCTGCCCGGGCTTCGACGTGTCGGCACGCTCGGCCTGACGCGTGTCGACCTTGATGCTGCGATCGCGCACGAACACCGGGCGAAGCTGGCCGTTGAGGGTGGTCATCACCGTGCGGATGCCCTTCACATCGGCCTCGCCGATCGCCTCGAGTCCGACGTACAGCTGCACGCCAGGATCGATCTCGGCGACGTGCTCCTCCCCCGGCTTCAGACCGAAGAGGTAGTCGGGCGTGCCGAGTGCGGTCAGGTCGCCGTAGGTCTCGCGGTTCTTCTCGAACTCGCGCGCCGGCCCCGGGAACAGCAGGCGGTTGAGCGTCCGGCGCCGCGTGGCGGCATCGCCGGCGAGGCCTTCGTGCTCGTCGGCCGTGAGCGGCGGCACCTCGATCGAGATCGTGCGTCCTTCGAGCACCTTGGTGCGGAAAGGCTCCGGCCACCCGCCCGGCAGGTCGCCGAGCTCGCCGGCCATGAAGCCGACCACAGAGTCAGGGATGTCGTAGTTCTGCGGGTTCGCCTCGAAGTCGGCCGGATCGGCGCGAACCGCGACCAGGGCGAGCGCCAGATCGCCGACGACCTTGGACGACGGCGTCACCTTGGGGATGCGCCCGAGAATCCGGTCCGCCGCGGCGTACATGTCCTCGATGAGCTCGAAGTCGTCGGCCAGGCCGAGCGCGATCGCCTGCTGGCGCAGGTTGGACAGCTGCCCGCCCGGGATCTCGTGGTGGTACACGCGGCCCGTGGGGGCGTCCAGCCCCGACTCGAAGGGACGGTAGAGGTGGCGCACCGCCTCCCAGTACGGTTCCAGATCGCTCACCGCCTGGAGGCTCAGGCCGGTGTCGCGCTCGGTGTGCGCGAGCGCCGCGACCAGGGCCGAGAGGGAGGGCTGGCTCGTAGTGCCCGACATCGGTGCGGCCGCAGCATCCACCGCGTCCACTCCCGCCGCGCTCGCCGCCAGAAGCGTGGCGAGCTGGCCGCCCGCCGTGTCGTGCGTGTGCAGGTGCACCGGCAGGTCGAAGTTCTCGCGCAGCGCGGTGACGAGCTTCGCGGCCGCCGCCGGGCGGACGAGGCCCGCCATGTCTTTGATCGCGAGGATGTGGGCTCCCGACTCGACGATCTGCTCGGCGAGGCGGAGGTAGTAGTCGAGCGTGTAGAGCTTCTCGGACGGGTCGAGCAGGTCAGAGGTGTAGCAGAGCGCCACCTCGGCGATCGCGGTGCCGGTCTCGCGCACGGCATCAATGGCCGGCCGCATCTGCGACACGTCGTTGAGCGCGTCGAAGATGCGGAAGATGTCGACGCCGGTGGCCGCCGCCTCCTTGACGAAGGCGTTCGTCACCTCGACCGGACGCGGCGTGTAGCCGACCGTGTTGCGGCCGCGCAGCAGCATCTGGATCGGGATGTTCGGCATCGCCGCACGGAGAGCCTCGAGGCGCTCCCAGGGGTCCTCCGCAAGGAACCGGAGCGCGACGTCGTAGGTCGCACCGCCCCATGCCTCGACCGACAGCAGCTGCGGCGTCATGCGCGCGACGTGCGGGCCGACGCGCACCAGGTCACGGGTGCGCACGCGCGTCGCCAGGAGCGACTGGTGCGCGTCGCGGAAGGTGGTCTCGGTCACTGCGAGGCCGGTCTGCGCACGCAGCGCGCGGGCGAACCCCTCAGGGCCCAGCTGGCGCAGCCGGTCGAGCGTGCCCGCCGGCGGAGCCGCCGTGAGATCGATAGCCGGCAGCTTGCTGCCCGGCGAGACCGACAACGGCTTCTCGCCGTACGGCCGGTTGACGGTGACGTCGCCCAGCCAGGCGAGCAGCTTCGTCGCGCGGTCGCGGGAGGGGTTGCTCGTGAGGAGCTGCGGACGCTCGTCGATGAACGACGTGCTGACATCGCCCTGGACGAAGGCCGGGTCGTCGAGCACGGCCCGCAGGAACGGGATGTTCGTGGCGACGCCGCGGATGCGGAACTCGGCGAGGGCGCGCCGCGCCCGGGCGACCGCCGCCGGGAAGTCGCGCGCGCGACAGGTGAGCTTCGCGAGCATCGAGTCGAAGTGCGGGCTGATCTGCGAGCCCGCCGCCGTGGTGCCGCCGTCGAGCCGGATGCCGGCGCCGCCCGGCGAGCGATACGTCGTGATCCGGCCGGTGTCGGGCCGGAAGCCCTGCGACGGGTCCTCTGTCGTGATGCGGCACTGCAGCGCTGCGCCGCGCAGCTGGATCTTGTCCTGCGTGAGGCCGAGCCCGGCGATCGTCTCGCCGGCGGCGATGCGCATCTGGGACTGCACGAGGTCGACGTCGGTCACCTCTTCGGTGACGGTGTGCTCGACCTGGATGCGCGGGTTCATCTCGATGAAGACGACCTCGCCGGTGCGAGGACCGGCCGTCTCCAGCAGGAACTCGACCGTGCCGGCGTTCTCATAGCCGATCGACCGCGCGAAGGCCACGGCGTACCCGTGCAGCGCGTCGCGCACCGCCGGGTCGAGGTTCGGGGCCGGCGCGATCTCGATGACCTTCTGGTGACGCCGCTGAACCGAGCAGTCGCGCTCGAAGAGGTGGACGGTCTCCCCCGTCGCGTCGGCGAGGATCTGCACCTCGACGTGACGCGGCCGCTGCACGGCCTGCTCGAGGAAGACGCGCGCGTCGCCGAAGGCGCTGCCCGCCTCTCGCATCGCCTCGGCCAGGGCGGGCGCGAGCTCTTCACGGCGCTCGACCCGCCGCATCCCTCGGCCGCCGCCGCCCGCGACGGCCTTCACGAAGATGGGGAAGCCGATCTCGTCGGCCTGGCCGAGCAGCTCGTCGACGTCGTCGGACGCATCGGTCGATCGCAGCACGGGAACCCCCGCTGCGACCGCGTGGTGCTTCGCGGTGACCTTGTTGCCCGCCATCTCGAGCACCTTGGCGGGAGGGCCGATGAAGGCGATGCCGTTCGCGGCGGCCTTCTCGGCGAGCTCCGGGTTCTCGGAGAGGAAGCCGTAGCCGGGATAGATCGCGTCGGCACCGGCCTCCTTCGCGACGCGGATGATCTCGTCCACGTCGAGATAGGCGCGGACGGGATGCCCCTTCTCGCCGATCTCGTACGACTCGTCGGCCTTCTGCCGGTGCAGCGACCCGCGGTCCTCCCAGGGGAACACCGCGACGGTGCGTGCCCCCAGCTCGTATGCCGCGCGGAACGCGCGGATCGCGATTTCACCTCGGTTCGCGACAAGGATCTTCCGGAACATTCGACCTCCGTGTGCGGCGGCGCAGGCGGACCCGCGAGACGGGTTGAGTGTGCTCACAGCCTAGGGGAAGGTAACGTGGTGCCTTGTGCACGTCCTATCCGTCAGCTCGCTCAAGGGTGGCGTCGGCAAGACGACCGTGACTCTCGGACTCGCGTCGGCGGCTTTCGCCCGCGGTGTCCGCACGCTCGTCGTCGACCTCGACCCGCAGTCCGACGTCTCGACGGGCATGGACATCCAGGTCGCCGGGCGTCTGAACGTCGCCGATGTCCTCGCCAATCCCAAGGAGAAGACGGTCCGCCAGGCCATCACCTCCAGCGGCTGGGCGAAGGTGCATCCCGGCACCATCGATGTGATGATCGGCAGCCCGTCGGCCATCAACTTCGACGGCCCGCACCCGAGCGTCCGCGACGTCTGGAAGCTCGAAGAGGCCCTCGCGACGATCGAGGCCGACTACGACCTCGTGCTCATCGACTGCGCGCCGTCGCTGAACGCCCTGACGCGCACCGCGTGGGCGGCGTCGGACCGCGTCGTGGTGGTGACGGAGCCGGGTCTGTTCTCGGTGGCCGCCGCCGACCGCGCACTGCGCGCGATCGAAGAGATCCGCCGCGGCCTCTCCCCCCGCCTGCAGCCCCTCGGAATCGTCGTCAACCGCGTGCGCCCGCAGTCGATCGAGCACCAGTTCCGCATCAAAGAGCTGCGCGACATGTTCGGCCCGCTCGTCCTCTCGCCGCAGCTGCCCGAGCGCACGTCGCTCCAGCAGGCACAGGGCGCAGCGAAACCGCTCCACATCTGGCCCGGCGACTCCGCCCAGGAGCTCGCGGCCGACTTCGACTCGCTCCTCGACCGCGTCATGCGCACCGGTCGCATCCCGGTCCCCGAGGACTCGCGCTCGTGAGCTGACGGATGCTGCGCCCCGCAGCATCCACCCCCCCAGTCAGTTTCCTCACCGCATGGCGCAGGTCGCGTCGCATCCACCCGTCGCAAGCCACCCCTCCTGCCACCTTCCCGCCGGCCGGGGTGGCCGAGGTGGCAGGACGCGTCGCATCCCTCCACGATCCCGGCCCGGCCTGCCACCTTCGCGCCGGCCAGGGTGGCCGAGGTGGCAGGACGCTTCGCATCCAAACCATGATCCCGGCCCGGCCCGCCACCTTCCCACCGGCCGGGGTGGCCGAGGTGGCAGGACGCGTCGCATCCCTCCACGATCCCGGCCCGGCCTGCCACCTTCGCGCCGGCCAGGGTGGCCGAGGTGGCAGGACGCTTCGCATCCAAACCCTGATCCCGGCCCGGCCCGCCACCTTCCCACCGGCCGGGGTGGCCGAGGTGGCAGGACGCGTCGCATCCAAACCATGATCCCGGCCCGGCCTGCCACCTTCGCGCCGGCCGGGGTGGCCGAGGTGGCAGGACGCGTCGCATCCAAACCCTGATCCCGGCCCCTCCCGCCACCTTCGCGCCGGCCAGGGTGGCCGAGGTGGCAGGACGCGTCGCATCCAAACCATGATCCCGGCCCGGCCTGCCACCTTCGCGCCGGCCAGGGTGGCCGAGGTGGCAGGACGCGTCGCATCCAAACCATGATCCCGGCCCGGCCTGCCACGTTCGCGCCGGCCGGGGTGGCGGAGGTGGCAGGACGCGTCGCATCCAAACCACGATCCCGGCCCGGCCTGCCACCTTCGCGCCGGCCGGGGTGGCCGAGGTGGCAGGACGCTTCGCATCCAAACCACGATCCCGGCCCGGCCTGCCACCTTCGCGCCGGCCAGGGTGGCCGAGGTGGCAGGACGCTTCGCATCCAAACCACGATCCCGGCCCCTCCCGCCACCTTCCCGCCGGCCGGGGTGCCCGAGGTGGCAGGACGCTTCGCATCCAAACCACGATCCCGGCCCGGCCTGCCACCTTCCCACCGGCCGGGGTGGCCGAGGTGGCAGGACGCGTCGCATCCAAACCATGATCCCGGCCCGGCCTGCCACCTTCGCGCCGGCCGGGGTGGCCGAGGTGGCAGGACGCGTCGCATTCCTCGGCAAGCGACCCCTGCCGCCACCTTCGCGCCGGCCGGGGTGGCCGAGGTGGCAGGACGTGTCGCATCCCTCCACGGCAAGCGACCCCTACCGCCACCATCGTGGCGCGTGGGGGCGAGGGCGTCGCAGGGACCGGGCGCTGGTCAGGCGGAGCGGGCGGCGCGGCGGACGGCGAGCTCGTCCATCGGGTCGGGCTTCTCGACCTCGAACTCGAGGAGCTCCGACTCGACTTCGCGCAGCACCTTGCCCACCGCGATGCCGAACACGCCCTGGCCGCGGCTGACGAGGTCGATCACCTCGTCGTTCGAGGTGCAGAGATAGACCGAGGCGCCGTCGCTCATGAGGGTCGTTCCGGCGAGATCACGGATGCCGGCGGCCCGAAGCTGATCGACCGCGGTGCGGATCTGCTGCAACGAGATGCCGGTGTCGAGAAGGCGCTTCACGAGCTTCAGCACGAGGATGTCGCGGAACCCGTACAGTCGCTGGGAGCCCGACCCGCTCGCGCCACGCACGGTCGGCTCGACAAGCTCGGTGCGAGCCCAGTAGTCGAGCTGACGGTAGGTGATGCCGGCGGCGCGGGCGGCCACTGCGCCGCGATACCCGACCTCGTCGTCCATCGCCGGAAGCCCGTCGGTGAAGAGGAGGTCGGCGCTGAACGGCTCGCCAGGAGTTTTCTCTCCGGTCATGCTCGTACCCCCCTCCGGATCGAATACCTCAACGCTAGATCAGCCTTCCCCTCGCGGCAACGACATCCGGCGTTCGGAGGTCGGCGTGTCGCGTGGGTTGCTCCCGGTCGGGCTGGCGGCGCGTGCCCGGCGCGGCCCGGAGTCGGCCCATCCGGTCGCTTCCGGGCCGCAAACCGACAACCCGGGCCAACCCGGCCGCGCACACCCGGCCGCGCCCGGTGCGGGCAGGCCCGGAGCGGGCGCCGCGGCACGCGCCGCGGCGCGGGTCAGGAGAGGATCCGGTCGAGCGCAGCACGCACGAAGATCGCGCGTACGTCGTCAAGGCGCCGGGTGAGCTCCGGCGCGAGCTCGCCGGCGCGGCCGCGGGAGGAGGCATCCGTCCGTCGCAGCAGCGGCGCGAGAGCCGACTCCACGAGCGCGACGTCGCGCTCCGCGCTCTGGCGCAGGGCGCGGACGTGGCGGGGCTCGATGCCGTGCCGGTCGAGCGCCACCAGTGCGCGCAACAGGGTGACGGACTGCTCGGTGTAGGACTCCGCCCCGGCCAGGATGCCGGTGCTGATCGCGTCGTTCAGCAGTTGCGGCGCCGCGCCCGCGGCGGCGAGCATCTCGTCGCGGCGGTAGCGACGCGGCGCCGGCAGGATCGACGGCGGCGGCACGGCGGTGGGGGTCGCGGGATCGCGCCCCGCATCGACGTCTTCGAGGTAGTCGCGGATGACGGACAGCGGCAGGTAGTGGTCGCGCTGGAGCGTGAGCGCGAGGCGCAGCCGCTCCAGGTCGCCCTGCGAGAACTTGCGGTAGCCCGACTCGGTGCGCAGCGGCGTGACGATGCCCTGCACTTCGAGGAAGCGCAGCTTGCTCGAGGTGAGCGAGGGAAACTCCGGCGACAGGCGTGCGAGAACCTGTCCGATGCTGAGAAGACCCGCGGACGACGCCCTCTCGTGGGCGGAGGCCGCGGGCATCAGGCGTCCGCTGCCCGCGGCAAGTCGGCGGGTGAGACGAAGAAGTTGAGCCGGAACTTGCCGATGCGCACCTCGGCGCCGTTGGTCAGCACGGCGCGGTCCACGCGCTCTCCGTTGACGTAGGAGCCGTTGAGCGAGCGCTGATCGACGAGTTCGAAGGTGGTGCCGGTGCGGTTGATCTCGGCGTGACGGCGCGAGACCGTGACGTCGTCGAAGAAGATGTCGGCTTCGGGATGCCGGCCGACCGTCGTGACGTCGGAGTCCAGAAGGTAGCGGGCCCCCGCCGTAGGCCCGGAACGGACGAGGAACAGGGCGGCCCCGGACGGCAGCGCCTCGATCGCGTCGAGTTCGGCGTCGCCCAGCTCGCTCCCGAAGGGCACGAACGAGAGGTCGGAATCGTGGCCGAACGTCTGCGTGGTGTCGGCGGCACGATCGGAGTCGTGTGCGTCGGCCCCTGCGGCGCGGCGGATGTCGCCCTCATCGGGTCGGCGGTCGTGCTCCACGGTGTCCTCCTCTGTGCGCTCAGCCTATCCGATCGCCTTCCGCTCGGAAGAGGCTTGCGGCCGCCTTCGCCGCGCCCGTTCTCCCGAACCCGGCGCGGCCTGGACGCGTCGTGTCGCGCCATGGGTTGCGGGCCCAATGTTTCGTCGCGTTTCGCCCGAGGTGCCTCGGTGAGCGCGTCACCCTAGCCTGGCAGAACCGGGAAACAGTCCGTCGATCCTGAAGGAGACCACCGTGTCCACCCCGCACAGCCACATCCCGCCCCTCGAGGTGCGTGAGCGTGCGGCGTGCATGTGCGACCACGGTGACACCTGCTCCTCGTTCGCTCCCGGCCACGCGCTGCACCTGATCCAGGCACGCCTGGCGTCGGCGACGCCGTCCGAGTGGGCGGACGCGATCGTCGAGGCATCCGACGCGCGCTCGGGCTTCGTCGTCGTGCGCACGCTGACGGACTCCGCGCCGATCGCGCTGTGGAACGGCACCGGCGCCGCCGCCGCCGCGACGCCCGGCACGCCGGTCGCGCTCCACGAGCGCTACCACGTGCTCGCCGTCGGCGGTCAGCGGTTCAACGTCGTTCAGGGTTGAGAAAAAGCGACGAGCGTCAGCTCATCGCCATGATGCTGTCCTTCATGGCCATGCAGGCGTCCATGCAGGCCTTGCAGGACTGAGCGCACATCTTGCAGACCTCGCTGTGGTCGGCGTGCGCCATGCACTCGTCCATGCAGAGCTGGCACATGGCGATGCACGCGTCGAGCATGGACATCATCGTGGCCTGATTCATGCCCTGCATGCGCATCATCGCGCGCATCATCGTGTTGCACATGTCCGCGCAGTTCATGCATGCGGGGGCGCACGACATCATCTGCGTGGAGCAGACCGTACACGCCTGCTCGCAGGCCGAGCAGGCGTCCATACACGCCTGCATGACCGACATGTCCATGTTCTGCATGCCGGGCATCGACATCATGTCCTTCGACATGGCGCCCATCATCATCTGGTCCATCTGCCGCCATCCTTCTCTCACGGGGGTCAGGCGGGCAGGTATCCCGCCTGCCGCCAGGCTAGACCTCACGGGGCGGTGAACAAAGAGCCGGATAGGCTCGATCGGGTGATGTCACAAACAATTCACAAGCCCCTCCAAGCCCGCGTCTGGGGCCTCCTCGCCGCGCTGCTCGTGATGTTCGCACTGACCGTGGTGTCGGCATTTCCCGCCCACGCCCACGATGAGCTGGTGGGCAGCGACCCGGCCGCCGGCAGCACCCTCGACGCGCTCCCCGCGCAGCTCACCCTCACCTTCAGCGCCGAGATCGCCGACGACGAGGGGGCCTCTGTCGTGGAGGTGACGGATGCTGCGGGCACGACGCTCGTCGCCGGCGCCCCGACCGCGCACGACAACGTGCTGACGCAGCCGCTGGAGGGGGCGGCATCCGGTGCCGTCACGGTGCTGTGGAAGGTGGTCTCGAGCGACGGGCACCCGATCTCGGGCGAGTTCTCGTTCAGCGTGACGGGCGCCCCCGCACCGACGCCCACGGCGACCGCCACCCCGACGCCTGGCCCCACCGAGACCTCGGAGCCCACCGAGACCGCCGCTCCGACGCCGACGGTGACGAGCGAGCCCGCGGCGTCCGACGGATCGAGCGCGCTGCCGTGGGTCATCGCCGGGCTCCTCGCCCTCGCCCTCGCCGGGGCGATCGTGTACCTGCTGGTGTCGCGCGCGCAGCGCGAGAAGGCCCTCGCCGCACCGCCCGCCGGGACCACGCGCGAGGCCCCAGGGCCCGGCTCAGAGCCTCCGGCCGACCACTAGGCTGGAAGTATGCCTCACTACGACGTCGCCATCCTCGGCGCGGGCCCCGGCGGGTACGTCGCGGCCGTCCGTGCTTCTCAGCTCGGCCTCAAGGTCGCGATCATCGAAGAGAAGTACTGGGGAGGTGTCTGTCTCAACGTCGGCTGCATCCCCTCGAAGGCTCTGCTGAAGAACGCCGACCTCGCGCACCAGTTCCACCACAAGGCCGATCTGTTCGGCATCTCGGGTGATGTGCACTTCGACTTCGGCGTCGCGTGGGACCGCAGCCGCAAGGTGGCGGACACGCATGTCAAGGGCATCCACTACCTGATGAAGAAGAACAAGGTCGACGAGTACGAGGGCCGTGGCTCGTTCGTCGATGCGAACACGATCGACGTCGCGAAGGCCGACGGCTCGACCGAGCGCGTCACGTTCGACAATGCGATCATCTCGACCGGGTCGAAGGTGCGCCTGCTCCCCGGCGTGCAGCTGGGCGGCAACGTCGTGACGTACGAGGAGCAGATCCTCGCCCGCGACCTCCCCCAGTCGATCGTCATCGTGGGTGCCGGCGCGATCGGCATGGAGTTCGCCTTCGTCATGGTGAACTACGGCGTGAAGGTCACGATCATCGAGTTCCTCGACCGTGCGCTGCCCAACGAGGACGCCGACGTGTCGAAGGAGATCGCGCGCCAGTACAAGAACTACGGCGTCGACATCCTCACCTCGACCAAGGTCGAGACGGTCACCGACCAGGGCGACAAGGTCACTGTGACCTACACCGCCAAGGACGGCACCCAGGGCTCCATCGACGCCGACAAGGTGATGATGTCGATCGGCTTCGCCGCGAACGTCGAGGGCTTCGGGCTCGAGAACACCGGTGTGAAGCTCACCGACCGGGGCGCCATCGACATCGACGACCACATGCGCACCAACGTGCCGCACATCTACGCCATCGGCGACGTGACCGCGAAGCTGCAGCTGGCGCACGTGGCCGAGGCGCAGGGCGTCGTCGCCGCCGAGACCATCGGCAAGGCCGAGACCATGCCGCTCGGCGACTACCGCATGATGCCGCGGGCGACGTTCTGCTCGCCGCAGGTCGCCTCGTTCGGCCTCACCGAGCAGCAGGCGCGCGACGCCGGCTACGACGTCAAGGTCGCGAAGTTCCCGTTCTCGGCGAACGGCAAGGCCAATGGCCTCGGCGAGCCCATCGGCTTCGTCAAGCTCATCGCCGACGGCGAGCACCTCGAGCTGCTCGGCGGGCACCTCATCGGCCCCGACGTCTCGGAGCTCCTCCCCGAGCTCACGCTCGCGCAGAAGTGGGACCTCACCGCCCTCGAAGCGGCGCGCAACGTCCACACGCACCCGACGCTGTCGGAGGCCGTGCAGGAAGCCTTCCACGGCCTCGCCGGCCACATGATCAACCTTTGACGCGTGCCGGATCAATGCGACGAAGGAGCGTTGATGCGGTGCGGGTCAAGGTCGAGTAGGCGAGGAACGAGCCGTATCGAGACCCCTTGAACGCAGAGAAGCCCCGGAGCCCTCGGCTCCGGGGCTTCTCGCGTGTTCAGTAGCCGAGGGCGCGGGCGAGCTTCGAAGCGGATGCTGCGGGGCGGCCTCCTGCGGCGAACACCGCACTGCCGGCCTTGGCGAAGAGGTGGTTGCGCTCCTTGATCGGCTCGGGCGCGGCCGGGCCGAGCTCGAACTCCCATTCCCGCCAGGTGCGTTCGGCGCCCGATCGCTCATCGGTGGCCACGACGCGGTCGTCGACGAACTCGGCGACGACGCCCCCGTCGTCGTCGAGCAGCGAGTATGCGGTGCGCCTGTTGCGGATGCGCGCGATCGGCGCCAGGTCGCCGACAGCTGCGATCGATGAGAGGGCGGCGGCGACAGCATCCGGAATCTCCCCCTCTGCTCCGAGGGGCCACTGCCGCTCGAGCCGGCCGCCCTCGGCGTGGCGGGGGCCCTTGATGTGCCACCCCGCGTCGGGCCCGCCGGTGCGCCGGCGCACGGCGTAGCCGGCGTGCGCGAGCGTCAGGTCGTCGCTGTCGAAGTAGACGGCGTCGAGTTCGCGCAGCTCCGGCTCGCCGATCGACGCGACGCCGGGCAGGTACGACCAGTCGGGCAGCGGCGTCGCGTCGTCGACGTCGAACTTCAGCTCGACCTCGACGGAATGCCTGCCCCCGTCGCCCTGGCCGGAAGTACCGTCAGCGGCGCTCACGCGGCTGGTCGCTGTCGGGATCGATGTCGTTCTCGGCCTCGACGAACCAGAACTCGGCCTCGGTCGGGCCGTCGTGCTCGCCGGTATGAGCCGGCTCGCCGCGGCGGGCGTAGACCACCTGCGTCTCGCTGTAGGGGACGATCATGCGGTCGAGCTCGGGGTCTTCGAGCGGGAGGAGCTGTCCGTCGAGCGGTCCTCCGTGCAGTCGTGCGATGGCCATACGGTCAGCGTAGACCCGGCCCCCGACGACGAGCCGCTCCTTGCCGATTGCGGCGGCGCGCGTTGCCCCTCCGGCTTCGAATCGCGCACACTGCCGTTTCGCGCGGCGCGAAGCGGTGAAGTGCGCGACTGGAAAGCAAAGGTTCACCGAAATCAGTGCAAGCGCTTCCAGATTGTGCCTCTAGAATCGCTCGGGTGAAGGCCATCCGAACGTTCACAGTCCGTCCCGTCCTCGCCGACTCCCTCGCTCCTCTCGACCGCCTCGCCTCGAACTGGCGCTGGTCGTGGAGCCGCGCGACGCACGCTCTCTTCGCCTCGATGGCTCCCGCCCTGTGGGAGGAAATCGGCGCGAACCCCGCTCGCATGCTCGGCGCGCTGGGGCAGGAGCGGCTCGACGAGCTCGCGCGCGACGACGCGTTCGTCGCCCGCGTGCGCGAGGAGGACGAGCGCCTCACCGCGTACCTCGAGGGCGAGCGCTGGTTCCAGCGCCTCGAGGGCGACAAGCCGGCGCACATCGCCTACTTCTCGCCGGAGTTCGGCGTCGACGGCTCGCTGCCGCAGTACTCGGGCGGTCTCGGCATCCTGGCCGGCGACCACCTGAAGAGCGCCTCCGACCTCGGCGTGCCGCTCACGGGCGTGGGCCTCTTCTACCGCGCCGGCTACTTCCGTCAGTCCATCGGTGACGACGGCTGGCAGCGCGAGAGCTACCCGCTGCTCGACCCCTACGGCCTCGGCCTCACGCTGCTCCGCGGCACCGACGGCGCACCGGTCGAGATCTCGCTCGACCTGCCCGGCAACCGCCGCCTGTACGCGCGCGTCTGGGTCGCCGACATCGGCCGCGTGCCGCTGCTGCTCCTCGACTCCGAGACGCCGTCGAACACCGACGAGATGCGTCGCGTCACCGACCGCCTCTACGGCGGCGGCGGCGAGCACCGCCTGCTGCAGGAGCTGCTCCTCGGCGTCGGCGGCGTGCGCGCCGTGCGCGCGTGGTCGCAGATCACCGGCCGCCCGGCCCCCGACGTGTACCACACCAACGAGGGCCACGCGGGCTTCCAGGGACTCGAGCGGATGTCGGAGCTCATCACGCAGGAGGGCCTGACCTTCGACGAGGCACTGACGCAGGTGCGGGCGGGCACGGTGTTCACGACCCACACTCCGGTGCCGGCGGGGATCGACCGCTTCCCGCGCGAGCTGATCGCCGATGTGCTGACGAGCGGCCTCTTCCAGGGCCTCGACGGCGGCCGCGCCATCGCGCTCGGACTTGAGACGTGGCCCGGCGGCGACCAGGGCGTCTTCAACATGGCCGTGCTCGGACTGCACCTCGGCCAGCACGCCAACGGCGTCTCGGTTCTCCACGGCGAGGTCAGCCGCGGGATGTTCGGGATGCTGTGGCCCGGCGTCGACACCGAGGAGGTGCCGATCACCTCGATCACGAACGGCGTGCACGCACCGACCTGGGTGCACCCCGCCCTCAAGGCCGTCAGCGAGCGGGCATGGGGCGACGCCCACACCGACACCCACGACTGGACCGACCGCAACGTCGTCACGGACGCCGAGCTGTGGGGCGTGCGCCAGCAGATGAAGGGCGAGCTGGTGGCCGAGGCGCGGCGGCGGGTGGCAGCATCCGTCTCGGGCGCCACCGGTCAGGCGCCCCTGTGGGTCGATGATCTGCTCGACCCCGAGGTGCTCACCATCGGCTTCGCGCGCCGCGTGCCCACGTACAAGCGCCTCACGCTCATGCTGCGCGACCCGGAGCGCCTCACGAAGCTGCTCACCGACCCCGAGCGGCCGGTGCAGATCGTGATCGGCGGCAAGTCGCACCCGGCCGACGACTCGGGCAAGATCCTGATCCAGGAGCTGGTGCGCTTCAGCCGCGACCCCAAGGTGCGCGGGCGCATCGTGTTCCTGCCGGACTACGACATCACCCTCGCGAAGGACCTGTACCCCGGTTGCGACGTGTGGCTCAACAACCCGCTGCGCCCCCTCGAGGCGTGCGGCACGAGCGGCATGAAGGCGGCTCTCAACGGCGCGCTCAACCTGTCGATCCTCGACGGCTGGTGGGACGAGTGGTTCGACGGCCAGAACGGCTGGGCGATCCCGACCGCCGACAACGCGTCGAACGACGAAGAGCGCGACGACGCCGAGGCGGCGGCTCTGTACGACCTCATCGAGCATCAGCTCGTGCCGAAGTTCTACGAGCGGGAGGGCGGCATCCCGACGGCATGGCTCGGAATGGTGCGCCACACCATGACCGACCTCGGCAAGAAGGCGACGAGCGACCGCATGGTGCGCGACTACGTGCAGCGCCTCTACGTGCCGGCGGCAGCGCACGACGTGGCCCTGCGGGCCGACGGCTTCGCGGCCGCGCGGGAGCTGTCGGCCTTCGTGACCCGCGTGACCAGCGCGTGGGAGCGCATCTCCATCGCGAGCGTCGATAGCAGCGGAATCCCGCAGCAGGCGCAGGCGGGCGACACGCTCGAGGTGCGCGCCGACGTGCGCATCGACGGTCTCTCGCCCGACGACCTCGCCGTCGAGCTGCTCTACGGCCGCACCGACGAGAACGACCGGCTCGCGGCCGATCACTCGGTGTACCGCCTCTCCCCCGCCGGCGATGGCGTCGACGGCGTGCGGGCATTCACCGGCGCCCTGCCGCTCGGAGTCACCGGCACCTTCGGCTACACCGTGCGCGTGCGCCCCTCGCACCCGCAGCTCGTGTCGCCCGTCGAGCTGGGCCTCGTCACCTACGCGTCCTGAGACGCGGACAGCGGATGCCTCGACCCGGCGCACTGCGCCCGGGTCGAGGCATCCGTCGCTTTCGGTCGGCGGTGGCGCGGGCGGTCGGCAGGGGTGAGTGCGCGGGCAATTAGGCTGGGGAGGTGAAGCCGTTCGTCCTCCTCGCCACGCGCGCCGAGGACGTCCCCGCCGACGAGGAGTACGCGCTCTTCCTGCGCTACAGCGGACTCACACCCGAGCAGCTCATCCGCGTGCGGCTCGATGCGGAGCCGATGCCCCGGTTCGACCTCGACGAGCTGTCGGGCATCTTCGTGGGCGGCGGGCCGTTCAACGCCTCCGACCCGCACGAGAAGAAGTCCGCCGTGCAGCGGCGCGTCGAGGCGGAGTTTCAGGTGCTGCTCGACGAGGTCGTCGCCCGCGACTTCCCATTCCTCGGCGCCTGCTACGGCGTCGGCACGCTCGGCGCACACCAGGGCGCGACGATCGACCGGGTCTACAGCGAGCCCATCAGCGTGGTGCCCGTGACGATGACCGAGGCCGGAGCATCCGACCCTCTCATGGAAGGGATGCCGCAGACCTTCGGCGCGTTCGTCGGCCACAAGGAGGCGATCTCGCGGCTGCCCGAATCGGCGACGCTGCTGGCGTCGTCGCCGATGTGCCCGGTGCAGGTGTTCAGGGTAGGGCGGAACGTGTATGCGACGCAGTTCCACCCCGAGCTCGACGTCGAGGGCATCACGACGCGCATCCACGCGTACGCCGGCCACGGGTACTTCGCGCCCCACGAGCTCGAGCTGACGCTCGCCGCCGTGCGGCGCCAGGCGGTGTCGCACCCGAGCCGGATGCTGCGCAACTTCGTCACCCGCTACGCCCGCTGAGTCGGCCTCTTCGCAGGGCGGCGGCGCGGTGGTACGCTCCCCGCACCGGCTGCCTCTGCTGGGGACATCGAGGTTCGTCATGGGTTCGAAGAAGCTGCTCATCACCGGCGGCGTGATCGCCGTCGTCGCGGCCGCAGCCCTGCTGGTTCCGAGCATCGCGCTGGGAGTGCCGTTCACGGGGATCATCCCCGCGTCGAGCGTCGTCGCACCCCACGACGGGCCGGGCAACGCCCGCGGCAACGCGTTCGGGCACGACAAGAAGTCCGACGACTTCCCGGGCAACAACGGCAACGCGTGGGGACACGACAAGGATGACCGCGGCTTCCCCGGCAAGAACGGTCACCACGACGACGCGGAGGGCGACGAGGGCGACGGTCAGGGCCACGGGTGGGGGCACCACAAGGATGACCCCGGCTTCCCCGGCAACAACGGGGGCGAGCAGGACGACGACTCCGACGAGTAGCACCCTGTCGTTGACCGTCACCCAGCCTCGACGATGCGGGAGACGGATGCCTCGCCCGCGGGCTCGACGGGGGTGAGAGATGGGCCGAGGCCGATGTCGACGAGCACGATGTCGCCGGCGAGTTCCGGCCCGCGGCCGGTCACGAGGCCCGCCTTGACCGCGCCGAAGGTGACGGTGACGGATGCCGGCAGCACGACGTCGTCGGCCGTGCCGGTGTCGGGGTGCAGGCCGCTGGGGATGTCGACGGCGTAGGTGCGCGGCATCCGCTTGCTTCGCTGTGCGCTGTCGAGGAGCGCCGTCACCGCCTCGCGCGCCGTGCCGCGCAGCGCCGGATCGCGTGAGACGCCGATGCCGAGGATGCCGTCGATCACGAGGGTGTAGTCGCCGTCGGCGCCGGTGAGTTCGGGGAGTTCGACCCGGCGCACGCCCGCTCCGGTGGCCGCGGCGAACGCGGGCTCGTGGAAGCGGTCGCCGACGAGCAGGGCGTCGACGTCGGCGATGTCGGTGAGCTGCGAGGCGGTGTAGAGGGCGTCGCCGCCGTTGTCGCCGCTTCCGGCCAGAACGAGCACGCGCGGGCGCGACGTGTCGGGGGCGCCGCGGGTGACGGATTCGAGCGTGCGCGACTCGGCGGTGATGACGTCATCTCCGATGCCGTCGAGCTCGGCCCGCACGAGGTCGGCCAGGGCCGTCGCGGCTCGCTGCATGAGCGGCACGCCGTCGTCGAGCAGCGGGCGCTCAGCGTCGCGCACCTGCTGGGCCGTGTAGGTCGGGACGGTCTCGGTCATGACTTCTCCGCGGGCGCCGACTTCTCGGCATCCTTCTCACGCGCTTTCGCGTCGTGCTCGCGCTGCTTCGCGCGCTCCTCGTCGGCGGCGGCGCGGGCGTGGTCGAGTTCTTCCGTGGCGACGCGCACGGCATCCTCCGCCTGGCGCACGCGGCGCAGGGCGAACGTGGGCGACCCGAAGCGCTCGCGCACGCGGTCGACGCGTTCGCGCTCGGCGACGATGATCCACGTCGAGGCGAGGAGGATGACCTGGGCCGACAGGTTGAGCCACAGCAGCAGCGCGATCAGGGCGGCGAACGAGGCGAGCAGCGGGTTGGAGCCGGCGCCGCGCACGAAGAGGCTCGAGAGCTGCTGCAGCACGGTGAGGCCCAGCGCGCCGAGGAGGGCCCCCGACCACAGTGAGCCGGGGTGGGCCTTCACGCCGCTGAGCGAGACGAACGCGAGGGCCACGACGGCCATGTCGAGGGCGAAGACGACGAGGATCGAGACGCTGCGGGTGGCGAGCTGTGCGAACCAGCCCTGGCTGATGCCGGCCCAGTCGAGAACGCTGCCGACGAACGACGTGCCGATGAACGTCGCTCCGGCCGAGAGCACGAAGCCGCCGCCGATCGCGATGGCGAGCAGCAGGTTGCGCAGCAGCACCCAGACGAAGAAGACGTCGTCGCGCACCTTGTCGGCGAGCGTGCGGATGGCGACCCGCAGCGAGCCGATCGCGCCGATGGCGGCGCCGACGAGAGCGACGAGGGCGATGATGCCGGCGATGGTCAGGCCTGCGGGCGCTTGGATGTCGTTGACGTCGACGAGCCCGTCTTTTCCGACGAGGCCGGGGATGGCAGCATCCACCGCCGCCACCAGCGATTGCCAGGCGTCGGGGTTGTCGGCGAGCCAGATGGCCGCGAACGAGAAGCCGAGCAGCACTCCCGCGAACACCGAGAACAGGGCCCGGTAGGTGACGCTGTCGGAGAGCATGGGCCCGCGGCGTTCGGCGTAGTGCAGCCATACCCGCATGAGCCGCAGCGACAGCGCCCACGCGGTCGCCTTCTCGATGAGGCTCGCCTCGGGCCGTGCGCCGCGCCGTTCCGCGGTACCTACCCCACCGGTCACTGGGCTTGTGGAAGTGGCCATGGCTTCAAAATATCCACAGCGGATGCTGAGCGCCGCAGGCTTGACGGGCCACATAGTATGTCCCTAGGGATTGGGGAATCTCTGGGGAATTGGGGGAACGCGCCACTGGGCCCGAAACTTCGCGATAATGACCGGCATGGATCAACCATTCCGTTCGCGCCGCGAAGCTCGGAATGGCGTGGTCACCCCGCCCTCTGGGATCCCCGCGCCTGTGTCTCACGGGCGAGCGATTGGGGACGCTATGAGGGGCCTTGCACAGACGTTGGTGCTGACGGGAGCTGTACGAGCCGCCGACATGTCGGCGGCGATGGCGCAGGCGGGTGATGGGCCGGAGCTGCAACAGCTGCTCGTGAGTTCGCACCTGGTCACCGAGGGGCAGGTGGCCGAGGCGATCGCCTTGCACACCGGTCACCGCTACATCGACCTGGCGAACACGACCCTCGACCCCAACGTGATCGCGCTCGTGCCCGGCAATCTGTGCCGCAAGTACAACCTCCTTCCCGTCGACCGCCGTGGCGACCGCCTGACCGTCGGCGTGCTCGACCCGACAGATATCGTGGCGCTCGATGACGTGGCCAGCATCACCGACCTCTTCGTCGAGCCGGTCGTCGTCGCCGAAGACGCGCTGGCGAACATGTTCGAGCGGTTCCTGCGCTCCGACGAGGAGCTCAGCGAGCTGTCGATGTCGATCGAGGAGTCGAGCGACACAAGCCAGGCCGCGTTCACCGAGAGTCTCGAGGAGCAGGACGACGCCGCGCCGATCGTCAGGTTCGTGAACCTGCTGATCGCGCAGGCCATCAACGACCGTGCGAGCGACATCCACGTCGAGCCGGGCGAGAAGCAGCTGACCGTGCGGTTCCGCATCGACGGCGTGCTGCACGAGATGCAGAAGGCCGACCGTGCGATTCAGGACGGCATCATCTCGCGTCTGAAGATCATGTCGTCGATCGACATCGCCGAGAAACGCAAGCCGCAAGACGGCCGCCTGTCGGTCACCCACGAGAACCGCACCGTCGACCTTCGTGTGGCAACGCTGCCCACCGTGTGGGGCGAGAAGATCGTCATGCGAATTCTCGACAACACCGGTCAGACCATGACGATGCGCGACCTGCTTTTCTCGAGCACCAATGAGCGTCGGTTCCGCGAGTCGATCATCAAGCCGCACGGCATGATCCTCGCCACAGGGCCCACCGGCTCGGGCAAGTCAACGACGCTGTACACGGCGCTGCGGTCGATCGCGAACCCGAAGATCAACGTGATCACCGTCGAAGACCCGGTCGAGTACCGCATCGCCGGCATCAACCAGGTGCAGGTGAACAACCGCGCCGGCCTGACCTTCGCGTCAGCGCTGCGGTCGATCCTCCGATCCGACCCCGACGTCGTGCTCGTCGGTGAGATCCGCGACTTCGAGACCGCGAACATCTCCATCGAGGCCTCGCTCACCGGTCACCTCGTGCTCTCCACGCTCCACACGAACGACGCGCCGTCGGCGCTGACGCGCCTGACCGAGATCGGCTGCGAGCCCTTCCTCGTGGCTACCGCACTCTCTTCTGTGATCGCCCAGCGCCTCGCGCGCCGCCTGTGCATGCGCTGCCGCGAGCCGCTCGTCGAGACGACCGAGGTGCTGACGTCGCTGCACTTCCCTCACGACCCGAGCGATCTGCCTGAGCTGTACAAGGCGGTGGGATGCCCCGCCTGCAGCAACACCGGATACCGCGGCCGCGTCGCACTCCACGAAGTGATGAACCTGAGCGATGAGATCGAGTCGCTGGTCGTAACGCGCTCGACGGGCTCCGAGATCCGCCAGGTCGCGCTGGAGCAGGGCATGGTGTCGCTGCGCGAGGACGGCTGGTCGAAGGTGGCTCAGGGCCTGACGACGATCGAAGAGGTGCTCCGGGTCACGATCTGACGGACGCTCGAATATCGTGTTCCGCCCGCGAACGAGCGACGAACCCCGAAGACGATTGCCTTGAGGCTGGTCGGGCTGGCGACTCTCAGCTCTTCTACTGCTTGGCCAGCTCGCCGTAAAGGGTGAAGATCGGCAGGTAGAGGGAGATGACCATGCCGCCGATGACGATGCCGAGTCCCACAATGAGAAGCGGCTCGATCGTTGAGGACAGTTGGGCGGTCGCGGTCTCCACCTCGTCCTCGTAGAAGTCGGCGATGCTTGCGAGCATGTCCACCAGCGTTCCTGATTCTTCTCCCACTGACACCATCTGAGCCACCATCGGGGGGAACACCTGGGCTTTGGCGAGGGGAACCGCGAACGAGCGCCCTTGGCGAATGGACTCCTGTACCTCGCGTACCGCCTGCTCGATCTTCCAGTTATTCGAGGCCTGGCCGACGATTGCGAGTGCCTGGATGATTGGAACGCCCGCGTTTAGCATCATTGAGAGATTCCGAGCGAAGCGGGCGACAGCGATCTTCGTCGTCAGTTTGCCAAAGATCGGCATCTTCAGCTTGAACGGATCCATCACCCGGCGGTACTGCTCTGTGTGACGATTTGCACGCCACCAGATCACCGCGATCATGGTCAAGAGGACGATCGACGGCAGGATCCACCACATGTTCTTGGAGATCGCGACCAGGATCTGCGTCGGAACCGGCAGCGTACCGCCCAGGCTCTCGAACATGTTCTCGAAAATCGGCACCACGAACGTGACCATCACGAGGACGCCGATGATTGCAATCACCAGCACGATGGCCGGGTAGGTAACCGCAGCACGCACCTTATTGTGCAGCTCAGCCTCTCGCTGATAGTTGTCAGCGATGGAGGTCAGCGCACTTCCTAGGAATCCACCGGCCTCACCGACTTTCACGATGCTCAGCATCAGCGGCGGGAAGGTCTGCGGGTGCTTCGCGAGGGCGGCCGAGAACGAGGAACCGGCCTCGACATCGGCCTGCACCTGCACGAGGGCGGGCTGAAGCTTCTTGTCATCTGTCTGCTCGATGAGGATGGTCAACGTTCGCATCAACGGAAGACCCGCGTTGATGAGACCTGCCATTTGACGACAGAACAGGGCCAGGTTGCGGGGCTTCACCGTTTTCGAGGCGCCGGGGAGTTTGATCTCGCGATTGAGCCCCGTGTTCGATTTCAGCGTCACCTCAAGCGGCGTCAGCCCCTGCGCCTTGAGCTTGCTCGTGACGGCGGCTTCGGTGGAGGCCTCTACCGTCCCTCTTACAACCGAACCACCTCGCGGGTCGACCGCACGGTAAACGAACTCCTGTACAACAGCCACAATCAGTCCTCCCCGTCCCCACTCGCCCAGGTGACCTCGCGGGCGGTCGGATCGACGCGGCCGCCGACCGTCGGAGTGCCGAAGCGCGAGCCCATGCCCACGCCGGTGCCGGCCGTGGCGTTAGCGGGGATGGTGTCCAGTTCGCCTTGCCGCCACTCTCCGGCGTGGTGCATCCACTCCTCCGCGTCGAGGTCACGCGCTCGCACCACAACCCCGTCAAGACTCTTCGGGTCGACGGCGAAGTCGGCTGCCACGTTGCGGGCGATCGTCCCGTCCTGAACCAGACGTCGAAGGTCCTGGTCGAGCGTGTGCATGCCGAGCGCCGAGCCGGCCTGCATGGCGGAGTAGAGCTGGGCTACCTGCCCCTCGCGGATCATATTCGCTACGGCGGGCGTGTTCACCAGAACCTCTGTTGCGATCGTCCGTCCGTTCGTCTGCGCCAGCGGTAGCAAGGTCTGACTGATGATCCCCTGCAAGGTGTCGCCGAGTTGGGTGCGGATCTGGTGCTGCGCGTCGGCTGGGAACACGTCAATGATTCGGTTGATGCTCTTGGCGGCGCCCTGAGTATGCAGCGTCGAAAGGACGAGATGTCCAGTCTCCGCTGCCGACAGCGCCGTGGAGATGGACTCGGGGTCGCGAAGCTCGCCGATCAAAATGACATCTGGGTCTTGGCGAAGCACGCGACGAAGGGCTTCAGCGAACGAGTTGGTGTCGCGCCCGACCTCGCGCTGATGCACGAGTGACTTCTTCGACTGATGGTGGAACTCGATCGGATCCTCGATGGTGATGATGTGCGCAGGGACGAGCTGATTGATGATGTCGACCATCGCGGTGAGGGTCGTCGACTTCCCTGAGCCGGTGGGACCTGTAAGCAGCACGAGACCGCGTGGTCGGAGGGCGAGGTCGCGGGCGATGGCAGGTGCACCGAGCTCCTCCAGGGAATAGACCCGGTCGGGGATGTACCGGAGCGCGATCGCGATAGACCCCAGCTGGCGATAGACGTTGGTACGGAAGCGCCCAATGCCCGGAGTGGCGTGGGCGAGGTCCACCTCCCCATACTCGGTGAAATCACGCCGCTGGCCTTCGGTCATGAGGTCGAAGGCCGTCTTCTCCACCCAGTCCTCCGACACCGGCTCGCCGAATCCCGGAATGGGCACGAGATCCCCATCTATCCGCAGCAGGACCGGGGACTCTGCGGTGATGTGAACGTCAGAGGCCCGCAGCCGCGCGCCATGCGCGAGGAGCGTCTCGAAATCGAGGTGCGTCATTTACCGTCACCCTTCCACATCGATGAATGTGAGCGCCTTGACCTGTAGATCGATCGTGCCCTCGCCGGTTTGTGCCGACGTTGCGGTGATGCCGTGGAGCAGCCGGGGCCCGGCTCTGAGCGCGTCTAGAAATGCCGTCACCTGCGCCATGTCAGACGCCGTTGCGGCTATCACGAAGTCCACCTGCTGACGCCCAGTAGCCTGGGCTCCGTCAGGAACCGTCGACGCGTCTGGGACTACCGGGGTGCCTGCGCCCGCCGCGTCAGCGCCCTCTGTCGGCGTCGGCGCCGGGGTTGCTGTCGGCGCGGGCGCGGCGGCGGCTTGCTCGTCGTCCGTAGGCTCGGTTCGGACGAAGAACGCGACTTGCTCCCCCGCCGTCACGGACGTCAGCGGGAGCCCCGCCGCCACGCTTGCACGCGCGACGACCTCGAACACGTCGTCGAGTTCTCCGGCGGCCGGGATCTGCGATCGCAGGTCGGCAACGTTCGCATTGATCGCGTCGAGATTCTCCTCCTCGGCACGAAGGCTGTCGGCCTGCGCTTGGTACAGGTCATTAGTGGTGGAAACGGTCGCGGTCTGAGCGTCAACCCCAATCGCCTGGAAGTAGAGGGGAAGCGCAACGAGAAAGATGCCGAGGGCGATAACCCCGAGCGCGACCACCAGGCCGAGCGCCGTCACGAGTTGCTTGGGCATCAGTCGTCCCCTTGCGTCGGTGCGTACTGACCGGAATAGATCGACTGATCAAATTCCAGGTCGAGGACGTAGGCGAATCGACCTTCCGACACCTCGCTCGTTGTGACCGATCTGCCGTCGGCGAAAAGCACGCCCTCCACGCCCCGCAACGATCGGATAATCGCGACGATGTCGAGAGGGGTGGCGCTGTCGATCGACACGGTCCCCACCAGACCCGGCTCGACCGCCGGATCATCCCCCTGCGGGACTCCGCCCGTGATCACGTCGAAGCCTGTGAGTGCGGTGTCGGGAGGGAGCACAGCGGTGAGCTTCGCGATCACGGGGGCCCACTGGAAGTCGCTCGCCATCGCCTCTGCGCGGAACTCCGTCAGTTCCCGTTCTGTGTCGAGCGCCTGGCTTACCTCCGAAAGCGCCGCTATCTCCGTGAGGAGCTGGGTGGTCCGCGTCTGCTCTGCCGCGAGGCGCTGATCGGCGAACAGCTTGAAGGTGAACGCGCCGGCGATGATGAGAAGAGCGACGAGAACCGCGGCCAGCACGATCCACACCCAGAGGCGCACCGCTTTGTCTCGTTCCCGCCGCACGATCTCGGGGCGGGGCATCAAGTTGACGCGGGCGAACCCGGTGAGCGGCGGCACGACAGCGGTCATTTGCGCGCCTCCCCGAGAGCGATGCCGACCGTCCCCACGAGGTTGAGCGCCACTTCGCCGCCTGGTGGCGGAGTGGTCATCGGTATGACGTCCCCGAGCGAGATGACCCGAAGCTCCGCATCGATCGCCGCGTCAATTGCGGACAACACACCTTCGGCAGCGGCCCCCGCTCCGGTCACGAAGACTCGCGAGACGGCTGCGGCGTTCGGACGGCTGGCGAAGAACGCCAGGGTACTGCGCAGTCGCGCGGCCAGGTCTGCCACACCAGGGGGCTGCGTGGCTCGGATCGCGCCCCGAGAGCGCACTGACCCGCCGTTCCCGCCGACGAGTTCCAGCGAGGCCTCGGTCAGCGCTTCATCGTGCCGTCGAACGGCGGAGGTTGCGACATCGATGGGGAGAATGCGGACGAAGAGCGGGACACCGCCGCGGGAAACAACCAGTTGTGTCGTGTGGTCGCCGATGTGGACGGTCGCCACTGTTTCCTCGGCGCCCACGAGGGGTGCGGTGACACGAGCGAGTCCGAACGCCGTGAGGTCGACCGCTTGGACGCGCACCTTGACCTTCGACAGAGTGGAGATAATCAGCTCGATGTTTTCGGATACCGCCGCAACCAGCAGTCCTGAGATCTGGTCGCCATCTTGCGTCAGTGGGAGAAAGTCGAGCACCGCTTGGCTGGCAGGCACTGGAAGCAGATCCTGCACCTGATACGGCAAGGCTTCTCGCAGCAGGTCGGGACGCATCGCCTGCGTCGTGTATTCCCGGACCAGAATGCGACGGCTAGCTACTCCGAGCACGGCGTTCTTGCTCCTGAACCTCGCACCGGTCCACAGCTGGCGCAGCGCGACGGCGACAGTCCCGGGGTCGAGAACCTCAGAGTCGCGCGCGGCTTCCGGGGGTAGAGGGACCTCCCCGTAAGCAACCATTTGCGGTTTTCGGCCAAGAGAGAGTTCGGCGGCGCGGACACTTTCCTCTGTCACCTCCAGCGCGACAATCGTCTTGCTCATCTTCTTCCCTTCCCCGGACCGCGGGTATCAAGCCCCGGTGAACAACTCGACATACCAGCGACTGATCGTCTCGCCTGCGAAGACTCCGGTCCACGCGCCGAGGATCATCCATGGACCGAACGGTATCGCGGTCTTCCGTCCGGCACGCCGAATGAGTATCAGGATGATTCCGAAGACGCCGCCGTAGACGAAAGCGGCGAACGCCCCCACGAGCAGGGCGCCCCAGCCGAGCCAGCCGAGATAGATCCCGATGACACCGGCGAGCTTCACATCGCCGCCACCCATGCCACCTGGTCGCGCCAGTCGCAGCAACGCATAGAAGACGTACAACGCGACCATGCCCGTCGCAGCGCGAAGCAGGGCGTCCCATTCCCCCGAAAGGAGGGCGGCCACGCAAAACAGCACCCCCGCAACGACGTAGCTCGGCAGCACGATGCTGTTCGGCAGTCGTTTCGTATCGAGGTCGATGAGTGCGAGCAGGATGCTAACCGTAGCGAGGTAGAGGAACGCGACCACGACGACACCGAGAGCCCAGACATCGGCGGGTTTCACCACACCATCGACCGCCGGAAGCGCCAAATACGCGGATAACGTGGCGTTCAGGAGGTCGTCGTAGACGGCGAGCCCCCACCAGGTCACGGCCGCGAAAGCAAGCCCGGTCACCGCCTCGACGATTGGGTAACGCGGAGAGATCGCCGCCTTGCAATTCGCGCAACGGCCCCGCAATGCGAACCATCCGAGTACGGGGACGTTGTGCCACGGCTTGATCGCGGTGTCGCACTGCGGGCACCGGCTTTCACGCATCAGGGAAATCTTCGCGGGCACGCGATAGGCCACGACATTAATGAATGAACCGATCAGCAGTCCGAAGACTCCGGCGACCACGACGAGGAAGGCTACAAGCTCCGCCATCTCCTACCGCTCAGTCTGGTACACGAGCTCGCCGAGTTTCTGCACTATCGTGCTGTCGTCGAGAACGCCATCCTCACCCTTGATCGTGCAACCCAACTTGGGCAGCGCGACGGGCCAGGTCATCGGCTTACAGGTGTAGACCGAACTCTGGATGAAGTGAGTTGTGTCGTCGGCGTACAGCTGACCGGAGAAACTGGCGTTCACCGTGCCCCCGAGACCACACGGCGCATAGACCATCAATCGGACGTCCGGGTCCACGACGCCGGCCACATCGAACTGATCTTGGGTGCTGCCGTTGCCGCACGTCGGAAGGTTGTCGGCGGTGTTGTCGACATGCACGAAGAAGACCTGGCGTGTGGCACCGCCATCCTGAGTCGTCCCCTGCAGCTTGACCTCGAGCTTCTTGTTTGCAGGGCTGAGGATGACGACGTCTCGATTGACCGTCACGTTGTTGAAGAGCAATGCAAGCTTCTGCCCCGTGAAGGGCGCGGCGTTGCTGGCGCACGGCGTGAGATCGAGCACGAGCGGGCCACCCGCGGCCGAGATGAGGGACACCAGTTGTGCCGCAGTCTTGGTGCACACGCCGGGTTCACGCGTCCCCCAGCTTGCCGACGCGGGCAGATCGATCCACTGGGTCGCAGCCATCAGCCAGGCGAGGGTCGGAACGAACACCGGGTCCGCGGATGACCCGGGTGACTGCGCGCCTGTCGTCCAGCTCGAGTTCACCGTTACCGCGTTCCGTGACGTCACGGTCCCTGTGACAACACCGGTCCCTCCGCCATCAAGGGTAACGTCGCCCTTGGCATGTATGTTTCCGGCGACCGAGTTGCTGCCGGTCGAGGGCAGACTCACCAACCCGTTCGTATTGATGCTTCCGGCGCTCTCGCTGGAAGGACGGGCGTTCACATGCCAGTTGTTGCCGTTGCTCGTAACGTTGCCGTTCGCGTTGATGTCCCCGTTGATCACACAACCGGTCGAGATGCTGACTGTGCCGGTCAGGACGTACAGATCGCCGTCGAGAAGACCGTCGATGTTGCACGTCCAATTGCCGTCGCGGAGAACGAGGTCGCCTGTGTAGTGGGCTACACCCTGCGTGATACTCCCCGAGAAATATGTCACCACCCCGCCGGGGACATCGGAGTAGGTCCGCTCCCACTCGTACACCGAGTCCACCGTGGCGGTGGAGCCGTCTTGACCGGAGCCGGTCGAGCGGATGACCAGCCAGGCGTCGGAAGAGGGACAGGCGGATGAAGTCAAGTCGTCGTAATTGGTCGGGGGCGTCGGCCCGGACTTCGCGACGGTTCTCACGGCGTACGTGTAGGTCGGGCCGGTACCTGTGCCTGACATGTCGGCTGTCGCACACCCGTCAGACAAGGCTGCGACGGCCACATCGCGTCCCGATTCCGCGGCGATGAATGCCTGTGTGGTGCTCTTGTTGGTGGCGTTGGCCTGAATGGTGAAAAGGACACTTGCCGCGATCATACTGGCGATGATGAAGCCGACCAGCATCACGATGACGACAGTTACCAGCACCGCCCCATCTTCGTCGCGGCGGGGCGGTGGGCGCAGGAGTCGATTCAAGGCCAACATGGCGTCGTTCCTCCTGTCGCGGGGGTCCTCATCGCTGCTTCGCCTTCGAAGCGCACCGGGGCCGATTCTGTCGTGATGTCGAAGGTGAACGCCACGGTCAATCCATCCTGTTCGAAAAACCGAGTCGTCCCGTTCTGGACAACGCCGAGTTGCCAGGGGTCTGGCCAGTCCGTCGTGATTGCAGCCGGCAGGCTGGTCGCAGAGGTGGTCATGTACGCGGCTCCTCCGGTCATCCAGAACGCCTGACATCTCCGCGCGCCGTCTAGCCGGGTGTCAATGCGAAGAAGTGTTCCGTCCGTAGACACCTCGAACGCTTGGGCGTTCCGCATCGCGCGCTCGATGCCTTGACCGATCAGCTGGCCGCGCGTGGTCGCCTCGTTCGTCGTTTGAACGTCCTTTTGCGTGCTCCACGAGTTGATGAGAATGGTTGCCATCGCGCCTAGCAGAACCGAGGCGAGAAGCACGTAGATGATCAGCTCGATGAGTGACAGCCCTGCCGAGCTGTCGTCATCCGGGTAGGCGCGGCTCATGGCACGTACACGATCGCTGAGACGGTCGCGAGGGCATCGCTCGATGCGTCCGTCGCAGTGAGGGTCACGGTCACCATCTTTGATGCTGCCGGACATGTGGTGTAGGTGCCTGCCGTCTGAAGGGCACGGTCGGCGCCATCCGTGAAGTTCTGGGTGGCCGTTGCGGCGACGATGCTTCCGCACGTCGGGTTGTCACGGATGTCCTCGACCAGCGAGTTGAGCTTGCGCACGGCGGTCGCGGTTGTTGACTGCTCGCTCGAATACTGGAGGCCTTGCCACAGCGCTGGAATGAGTGCCACTGCGATGATCGCAAGCAGGAACATGCCGATGATGATCTCGACGATGCCGAGACCTTCATCGGACTCGCGCGGCGCAGCCATCCGCGCACCTCCCCCAGTGGCAGAAATCCCGAGGCCATCATCGCACAGGGGCCGGGGATTTACTCCCCGGCCCCTGGCAGATGCAGATCGGCTGTTAGCAGCCCGGTCCGGCCGAGAACGGGCCCGGCCAGCCTGCGGGGCCCGTGGCACTGACGCAGATGGACGTGACGTCGGCGGGGGTACCCGCAGTGAGCGCGGTCGTGATGTCTCCGTCACCCGCGGAAACCGCCCCCGCAGTGAGGTCCGCGAGGACGGCACCAGGCTGCGCGGCGGCAGCAGCAGCAGCGGTCGCCCCATTAGCAGCAGCCGCCTTGAGCGCGTTCTCCTGCGCCGTGGCCTGGATGCTGAGGAAGATCGGAATCGCGACCGCGACGAGGATGCCGAGGATCACGACGACGATGATGAGCTCGACGAGCGAGAAGCCCTCTTCGCCCTCTTCTTCGCGACGCTTGTTCATGGCGTCGACATAGTTCTTGATGGTTGCACGCATGTGCGTCTCTCCCCTTTGTGAATTCGAGGTCGGCTCTGACCTACCGGCGTCAATGCCGGCCAATTGCATTTCCCCAGTTACAGTTCCCGCCTCGATCAGAGCCGGGTTCGAGACACACGCGCAAGCGTGCATCCCCTCCCGCGTTCGACATTGACAGTCTGTGAGCCGGAGATCAATGCAGCCTCGCCCAGGGTTGGCCAAGGAAAACCTCAAGAGTCTTTGCATCGCGTGACATTCCTGGACGGACCATCAATCCCGCTTGACGCCCGGCTGCACACGACTGCGATACTCGTGCGCATGTCGACACCCGAGCACTCTGGGGGAGCTCCGGTCGGACCCGCCACCAACGGTGGATTGCCGGCGGCCCCTCCTACCGATGCCTATCCGCCTCCATTGCCGCCCGTCGTGCATGTGCCATCGCAGGTGCACGTCGTCCAATCGCCGTATTCGGCTCCCCCCGGGCAGTTCCAGGGGCAGAGCCTGTACGCCAACCCGCCTGGCGCATTCGGCTCGGGACGGAGGGCCAATGTACTCGGCATCATCGCTCTCGCGGTAGCGATCCTTGGCTTCGTCTTCTCCTGCATCCCGGGTTGGCTCTCGCTCGGTTGGATACTGTTGCCGATCGGTTTCATTCTCGGCATCGTGTCGCTCTTCCTCCGAGACAGCGGCAAGGGCGCAGGCATCGCAGCGATCATCGTGGCGGTCGTCGGCACGGTGGTCGGGTTCCTCGTGTTCTTCTCCGTGATCGGCGACGCGTTCACCAACGCATTCGGGGGTGAAGCTCCCTCAGCTGTCGCACCAGGTGAGGCCGGCGGCGGCACGACGGGCGACGCGGGCTCGGGCGGAACTGGTGCAGCTGTCGGCACGAGGGAGAACCCGCACCCGCTTGGAACGACCCTCCAGGGCGATGAGTGGGCCGTGACCATCAACAGCGTGACCTTCGGCGCTACGGGCGCCGTCCTGGCCGAGAATCAGTTCAACGATGCACCGCCCGAGGGCTATGAGTACATCCTGATCAACACCACAGCTGTTTACAGCGGCCCCGATTCCGACTTCGGGTGGTCGATCGGCGTCGATTACGTCACACCGACCGGTGAAACGAAGACTGTCGCTGATCATTCCGCGGTCGCCCCAGGTGGGTTCGACTCCTCGGCCGAGGTCTACACCGGCGGAACGATCGCAGGGAATATCGTCATCGCTGTCCCGTCCGCAACGGCCGCCGATGGCGTGCTCGCCGTCAAAGTGGACACGTTCGGCGATCCGGCCTTTGTCGCGGTCAAGTAGCCCGCGCTGAGCGGGATCGGAGTAGCCGGCCGGGCTTCGGCCAGCCCCGGGAACGCGCACTGCCTCCATCCGCGCTGCCAGCACCTCTTCGCAGTTCGGCCTTTGTGCACGACCCGCGATCACTCGCAGATCTGACGGGGGTGTGCAACCTCGCGGCACCCGCTACCGTGGGCGCTCTGGGGAAGGAGCGGCCGCCGGCATCCGGCTGCCGCTTGAGGGACGGGGAGGTCCCGATGAATGGAGCGCTCCAACTCGCCTTGGGGCCGGTCCGATGAGCAGCGGCGCAAGCGCGGTCAGCGCGCTGCCGCCGGCCGGGTGGCTTTTCGATCCATACACGTCGCAGACCCGATGGTGGGACGGTGTGCGGTGGACCGAGCACGTGCTGCCACCGTATGAGGACACTGAGTACGCCGCCACACTGGGTATCGACGTCGGGCACGACCAACCTCCGGACGAGCGAAACGGGCCGGCGCACGCATCCCTCGTCGTCATAGCGATCGAGTTGCTCGGAGCCATCGCAGTGCTGGGCGTGGTCGGTGCATCGGGCCTGCCGTGGTGGCAGTTCCTCGACCTGATCAACAGCCTGGAGATCACCAGCCTCGTTCTGACCGCTTGCGCCTTCGCGCTGGCGATCATCGGAGTGGTCACGGCCGTGCGACGGCCGACGCGCAAGCGCGAGGCAGTGCTCGCCCTGGTGCTCTCGACACTGCTGATCGCTGGGGTACTCGCCCAGACGGTCGTGTCACTCAGTGCCTCCGCCGCGTGACGTCACCGCTCCGAGCCGCGCATTCTTGAGCAGATCTTTGCCCGCGACGCCCCGGCAGGCGCTAACTTAGGCGCACTGGGGAATCTGTGGGTGGCGGCATCCGTCATCCGCAAAAGGGACATTGGGAGGTCCCGATGGTCAGAGTGCCTGCGCGCACGAGGACTGATCGATGAGCGGCGGCGCGTACGCTACCGGCCCGCTTCCGCCGGCCGGCTGGATCTACGATCCGACGACGATGCAGACCCGCTGGTGGGACGGCGCGCGGTGGACGGAGCACGTGCTCCCCACGGCGCCGAAAGAGACCGCCGTGTACGGGTTTAACCCGCGAGCTCGACCCACCTCGACCTCCGCGAATGGGCCGGCCAAGGCATCCCTGATCCTCATCCTGATTCAGCTCCTCGGCGGGCTTGTGTTCGTGGGACTGACCATTGTCTTCTTCACTATGGGGGCGCAGTTCTGGGGGTTCCTCTACCTGCTCAACGCCCTCGGGTGGGTCAGCATTGTCTCGACCATCGCCGCGTTCGTGCTGGCAATCATCGGCACGGTCATCGCGGTGCGGCGCCCGACCCGCAAGCGCGAGGCGGTGTTCGCCCTCGTGTTCTCGTCGCTGCTGATCCTTTGGATGGTCGCGCGGCTGGTGATGGCCCCCGGGCAGTTCGGCCCGCTGGAGTGGGGGTGAGCGTGGCCCAGAGTCCCGACAAGCCTTCAGGGATCGCCTGGCTGCCCGACAGCCCAGACGCGCGCGAGCTCGCGGAACTCAGCTCGTACTCGAACGACCTCACCGAAGCCGACAGTGCACTGCACGCGGCGCTGGAGGCCGGCGAGGGCACGCCGTTGTGGATACCGCTGACCGGCTTCGCCGTCGTCGCCTACATGCGGGCGTTCGGGCACTCGAACGTGCGCCCGCCGCTGCGGGAGGCGGAGGTCGTGCCCGAGGAGTTCGCGGGATTGCACGAGAAGATCCGCAAGTACCGCAACACCACCGTCGCGCACTCGCAGTCGGAGCTCGTGCGGCCGATGCCGATCGCCTACCTCGACGGCGAAGGCCGGGTATGCCGGGTGGGCGACGCCGTGGTCAGCCAGCACCTGCCCGTGCAGGTGGCGCGCGGGTTCGCGGGCTTGATCGAGGCGGTGCAGAGCACGGTCGAGACGTGGGCCGACGGCATCCGCTCACGCTTGCAAGAGAAGTATGCGGATGCCTCACCCGAGGACATCGCCGGCTGGGCGATGCCGGTGGTCGAAGCGCGGTTCGCCGGCGAGTTCTCCGCGGACTCGAAACGGCGGCCGGAGTCGACCTTCACGCACTACTGGAGCGTGGAACCGCTCGAGGAGTAGCTCGGTGCCGACGCTGATCACCCGTCGCCGTCTTTGCCTTGCTGCTCCTCTTTGAGCCTCTTCTCCTCCTCCTCGGCCTGCTTCTTCTGCTCGCGCTCGAGCTTCTTCTGCTCCCGCTCGGCCTGCTTGCGCTCTTCCTCTGTCAGCCCCGAGTCGTCGCCGCCTCCCCCGGTTCCGTTGTTCACCTCGGCGGGCGCGGGCTCAGAGGGCTGCGGAGTGGCAGGCGTCGTCGCGGCAGGAACCGGCACGGGCTGCGGCTGGTTGAGTGCCGTGATGCCGAGGACCGCCGCGACCACGACCGCGACGGCCGCGAGCGCGCCGCCGAGCAGAGCCACGAGGCGCCGGCGGCGAGGTTTGCGCCCCGCCCCGGGCGCGGCAGAGACGAGCGCTGCCGAGCTTGGCAGGCCGGCCGCGGCCGCAACTCCCCCGGCCGGAGCGATCAAGGTCGGCGCCGTGAGCGGGACGGTTGCGGCAGTCGCCGCGGCGAACGTGCCCGCAGCCGGAGCGCGCTGCGCGAGCGTGGCGGTCGCTGCCGCGACCTCGACGGCCGTAGGTCGCTGCACGGGGTCGGGGTGCAGCATCCGCTCCAGCAGATCAGCCCACGGCTGATCGAGGGATGCGGGAAGCTCGGGCTGGCTCTCCAGGCGGGCGAGCGCCGCCTCCATGCCCCCACCCTGCGGATAAGCGCGCT